>JAQUWM010000012.1 GCA_028692885.1 Acetobacterium sp.
TAGTTCCGTAATGATGGCGGAAGGGCCACACCTGTTCCCATACCGAACACAGAAGTAAAGTCTTCCAGCGCCGAAAGTACTTGGTGGGCAACTGCCTGGGAGGATAGGACATTGCGGGACTTTTTTTGCGTGAAACAACGAGCCATGTGGCGAAAAATATAAAAAAGATATAAAAAATCAAGGTTACTTGGATTTTTATATCTTTTTTTCATGCTATAATATATGCACAAAAATAAATACTAGATAAGTTAAATTAGATATTGTAACGTATACGATTTGTGATGACCAAAGGGTCAGACCATCGCCTGCATACTGAAATGCCAGTTCATTTTGTAATGGTTTAATTTAAATTATCTAATTCATTAGATAATACCAATAGGAGCCAAATATGAAAAAAAACTTACCATTACTGATACCAGTATTACCATATCTGATTATGACCTCTTTTATCTTTTTTATCTTGCCTACGCTGGAGCCAAATTCAAGATATTTCTCATTCTTTATGCTGTTGATTATTCCTGCTTATTGTTTTGTTTCTGCATTTATATACGGACTGAAAAATGGTAATGTCTGGTTTTATCCGATTTTTATGGGCATCATTTTTCTACCACCAATGTTTTTGATTATTGAAATGAACTCATTGATATACGGGTGCATTTATGGGGCGATTGCATTATTAGGGATGTACCTTGGCAGTTTACTGAAAAAAAAGAAAGGGCGGTGATCCGGATTCAGAGGAGTGAACACATCAAAGAAATGACGCATCCATCATCCCTCTAAAATCGCGAATCGGCGAAATAGGGTGCCAACAATGATTGAAGGGTGTGATTGAATGTGATAAAATATTTGCGACAAATTCTGATGATTAAGATAACATAATCGTTATATTCAAAACTAGAAGATTGCAAAATTTTTGGATTTAAATAAAAATAAATAACTTAGAAGAGGTGCTAAAAATGGATGAAGTTGGTTTTTTAGAAAAGCTACGGTACAAATTTGACAATCTAATGTCTAAAGGAACAGGCATTCTGTTATTGTCTTTAGCCAGTGCCACGGCAATTATGATCGCTGTCATTTCGCTGATTGTCTGGATTACCCAATCTGGGCCAACCTCCAGTTTTACCGAGTTGCTGTGGATGGGATTAATGCGAGCCATCGACTCCGGAACGGTGAGTGGGGATACTGGAAGTATCGGTTATATTTTTCTGATGTTTATTACTACCTTGGGAGGCATCTTTATTCTCAGTATCTTAATTGGGATCTTGACTACCGGTATTGAAGCAAAATTGGATTCGCTGCGAAAAGGCCGATCCCGGGTTATCGAAAAAGATCAAACCATTATCCTGGGCTGGTCTGAACAGATCTTCACGATTATCGAAGAATTAATTGAAGCGAATAGCAATCGCAAGCATGCCTGCATTGTCATCATGGGAAATCACGATAAATCTGAAATGGATGATGCTATCCGGGAGCGGATCATCGATATGAAAACCACAAGAATCGTTACCCGACAGGGAAATCCTATCGATATTGATGATCTTGAAATCGTCAGTTTAAATACTTCCCGATCAATTATCATTATTCCCGAGGATGATATCCGGGTTATTAAGACGATTCTGGCCATTACAAATAATCCGAATAAACGGAGCGAACCATATAATATTGTCACTGTTTTGAGAGATCCTGAAAATATTCAGGTCGCTCAGATTGCGGGCAATAATCAGGCGGAAATAATCCTCAGCGATACATTGATCTCCCGTATTATTGCCCAAACCTGTCGTCAGCCTGGTCTTTCAACGGTTTATACCGAGCTCCTGGATTTTAGCGGGGACGAAATTTATTTTAGCGATTGTCCCGAAGTCATTGGAAAAACCTTTGGTGAGGTACTGTTTATGTTCGAAAAATCGACTGTGATTGGCATTCTGTCCCAGGAAAAAACCTATTTAAACCCGCCGATGGAGACGATTTTACAGCCGGGTGATCAGATTATTGCCATCTCAGAAGATGACGATAGCATTGTTGTAAAGCCTGATCAGCAACAGCATGTTGAGGAAGAAGCAATTATTAAGGCTTCAGTGGCGGAACCGGATCGTCCCGAAAAGACATTGATTCTAGGTTGGAATGATAATGCCCACTTAATTATTCAGGAAATTGACAATTATGTTTCCCAAGCCTCGATCCTGACCGTCGTTTCGGATTGTGTTGAAGATGAAGATTTCCAGACGGCGCTGAGCCAGGTTGTTAATCAGACAATCGAATTATTAAAGGGTGATCCCAAAGATCGAAGTATCTTAGACGACTTGATGGTCAAAAATTACGACCATGTCATTATTCTGTCCAATAATTCGGCGCTTGATGTGCAGGAGTCTGATGCCAACACCCTGGTGGTTCTGCTACAGCTCCGGGATATTTCCGAAAAACTCAATTGCCGTTTTTCAGTTGTCAGTGAAATGATGGATTTCAGAAACAAGAAATTGGCGGAAGTGACAAAGGTCAACGACTTTATTGTTAGTGAAAAACTGATCAGTTTGATGCTGACTCAGGTTTCCGAGAACAAGATGATCAATACCGTATTTGAAGATTTATTTGATGCCGATGGTTCGGAAATTTATATTAAAAAAGCCCCAAAATATATTAAGCCAGGTGTAGCGGTTAATTATTACACCCTGATTGAAGCGGCAAAAAGAAAGAATGAAATTGTCATTGGTTATGTGATTGCGGCAGAACAAAAGGACGCTCAAAAGAACTATGGCATCTATATTAATCCGGATAAAGCAACCGTTGTTAGTTTAGGTGAAAAGGACGGATTAATCGTAATTGCAGAAGATTGAACATAAAATAGGAGTGGGAAAAGCGGTTGTGATCGTTCCGGAAATTTACGGAATCAATCAGTATATAAAAGACTGGGCAGATTTTTTTAAACAGCAGGGTTACGAACCCTTTTGCGTTGATCTGTGTGACCGAGACCATGTTTATCGATATTCTGAAAGTAATGAAGCTTACTGTGATTTTATAAGCAAAGTTGGCTTTGGTCGATACAAAGAAATAGCGGTCGATCTTGAGGTATTAAAGGATCATTATAAAAAAATCATCGTTTTTGGATCAAGCGTCGGAGCGACCATTGCCTGGCGATTGACTGAAAACCGATGTTGTGATGGGATGATTGGCTATTATGGATCACGAATCCGGGACTATCTGGATGTCAGTCCGGTTTGTCCCTGTTTGCTGATATTTGCGGAGCAGGAAGAATCCTTTGTGGTGCAGTCCATTATTCCCATGCTTGATCAGATGGAAAAGGTTGAGACGTTTGTTTTGCCGGGCAAACATGGCTTTGCCGATCGCTATGGTAAAGATTTTTACGAGCAGTCAGGAAATAAAGGGCTGGATATGGTAAAATATTTTTTAAGAAAAATCGAACACGGATAAACGTTTTGAGAAAAGAGGCTAAACCATGAACGAGATCGAAATTTTACAGGAAATGACTGAAAAAGCTGAGAATATTGTTTTCTTTGGCGGGGCAGGTGTTTCCACCGAAAGTGGCATTCCCGATTTCAGGAGTGTTGATGGGCTGTACAACCAGACCTATCAATATCCGCCGGAAACAATTCTTTCCCATCAATTTTTTATGAATAATACCGAAGAATTTTATCATTTTTACCGCAATAAAATGCTGTGCCTGGCAGCAAAACCAAATGATGCCCATATAAAATTGGCTGAACTGGAGACCAATGGGAAATTGAAGGCGGTGATTACCCAGAATATCGATGGACTTCATCAATTGGCGGGTAGTAAAAAGGTGCTGGAACTGCATGGATCGGTCTATCGCAATTACTGTATGCGCTGTCATCAATCTTATCCGGTTCAGACGATCCTGGAGAGTCAGGGGGTACCCAAATGTAGCTGTGGTGGAACCATTAAACCGGATGTGGTATTGTATGGCGAAGGTTTGAATAATGATGTCATAAACGAGTCGGTAGCGGCTATCACAAGGGCCGAAGTTCTGATTATTGGCGGAACCTCTCTAGGGGTTTATCCAGCAGCAGGACTGATCGACTATTATCGGGGTAAAAAACTGGTACTGGTCAATAAATCCTCAACTCCGATGGATTCCCGGGCAAATCTGATCATTAATGGCAGCATCGGAGAAGTTTTCAAACATTTACACGGTTAATACACGGCTACCCACATTTATGATCGTCTCCTGTTTTATTATAAAAAAGGAGACCCACTGTTGTGGGTCTCCCAAGTTGCTCATTTTCTGGCGTTAATTTTTAAAGCTGTGAATGGGTGCTGGAATCTGTCCGCCACGATTTACAAAAACCGAGCAGTCATTTTTATTGACTGGCATAATCGGTGCCCGGCCCAGGAGTCCGCCAAATTCGGCGGTATCACCAACATCTTTCCCATAAACAGGGATAATGCGAACACCGGTGGTTTTATTATTGATGACGCCGATGGCGGCCTCATCAGCTAAAATACCGGAAATGGTGGAGGCTGGCGTATCACCAGGGATGGCGACCATATCGATACCAACTGAGCAGACACTGGTCATGGCTTCCAATTTGTCGAAGGTCAGGGCGCCGCATTCCACCGCTTCAATCATTCCTTCGTCTTCACTGACCGGGATAAAGGCGCCACTGAAGCCGCCCACCGAGGTCGAGGCCATAATACCGCCCTTTTTAACGGCGTCATTGAGCATCGCCAGTGCCGCCGTGGTACCGTGAGTACCGCAATGTTCCAGACCCATTTCCTCCAGAATCCGGGCGACGCTGTCGCCAATTTCCGGGGTTGGTGCCAGAGACAGATCTAAAATACCAAAGGGGACATTCAGACGCTCGGCCACGGTTGTGCCAACCAGATGGCCAGCCCGGGTAATTTTGAAAGCGGTTTTTTTGATGATTTCGGCCATTTCCCCAAATGATGCATTCTGGGCTTTTTCCAGCGCCCGTTTGACAACCCCGGGGCCACTGACTCCAACATTGAGGACCGATTCGGCTTCGCCGACACCGTGGAAGGCACCGGCCATAAAGGGATTGTCTTCAACTGCATTGGCAAAGGCGACAAATTTGGCACAGCCAATTGAATCAGCATCGCGGGTGAGATAGGCGGTTTCTTTAATCACTTCGCCCAGACGTTTAACGGCATCCATGTTGATGCCGGCCTTGGAGGAACCAAGATTAACAGATGAACATACGCAATTGGTTGTTGCCAGGGCTTCAGGAATGGAGTCAATGAGAATCCGATCACCTTTAGTAAAACCCTTGGGGACAAGTGCTGAAAAACCGCCAATGAAGTTAATACCGACTGTTGCGGCAGCAGCATCGAGGATTTTTGCATATTCGACATAGTTTTTATCATCGCTACTGCCGGCGATGAGCGAAATCGGTGTTACCGAGATACGTTTATTGACAATTGGGATTCCCAGTTCATTTTCAATGCGTTCCCCTTCTTTGACTAAATTTTCGGCCAAACGGGTGATTTTTTCATAGATTTTCTGGCGGCTTTTTGCTCCTGAGGAATCAATGCAGTCCAGCAATGAAATTCCCATGGTGATGGTCCGGATATCCAGCCGCTCTTTTTCAATCATTCTAACCGTCTCGAGGACGTCTTTAAACATTGCCATGATCGGACCGCCTAAATGGTGTGCATGGCATTGAAAAGATCTTCATGCTGAATCCGGATGGACATCCCGATGGTTTCGCCTACTTCTTCAAGCGCTGCCTTGAGGACGCTAAAATCAGCAGACATATTGCTCATGTCCACTAGCATGATCATGGTAAAAAAATCATGCATAACTGTCTGGCTGATATCTTCAATATTGACACTATTTTCAGCTAAAATTTTCGATACATTATAAATTATTCCGGTGCGGTCTTTTCCAATAACCGTAACTACTGCTCTCATTTTAAATAACTCCTTAATTTTCATTATTTTATAAGTTTAAACCAAAATGCTTACAATCACAAGTTTTAATGTAGAATTTATCAGGAAACAATCGATGGTGTCGATAACGTTAAATTTTTTGATGTAAAAATAATACAAGTGTTGGGAATTTTTAACAAAATAAATATTTGTTTTTTGCTTAATTGCCAGTTCCGCAACTTGTGAAGGGTGGTGGAGTGTGGTATAATGTGGAAGAAAATGGAAGAACAAAGTAAGAAGGAGGGGATCTTGATGTTTTTTGGAGAGTATGAACATAATATCGATGATAAGGGACGATTGATCATTCCTTCAAAATTCAGAGAATCTCTGGGCGGAGAATTCGTCCTGACAAAAGGACTGGACTGCTGCTTATTTGTTTTTTCCATGGAAGAATGGGAGAACTTTGAAAGCAAACTAAAATCTTTGCCGATCTCAGACAAGGATGCCAGAGCTTTTACCCGCTTTTTCTTCGCTGGTGCGGCCGATTGTGAACTCGATCGACAGGGCCGGGCAAGCATCCCACTTTCTCTTCGCAAGTATGCAAAAATAACAAAAGAAGTGACCATTATTGGGGTTTCCAATCGCCTGGAAATTTGGGACAGTCAATTATGGGCCAGTTATAATGACAATGATGATTTAAATTATGAGGACATTGCCAATAACATGGCAATGCTGGGAATATAAATGAAACCACAAACATTTTCACATACTACCGTATTGCTGCGGGAATCTATCGAAGGTCTGGACATCAAGTCAAATGGCATCTACGTGGATTGCACCCTGGGCGGAGGTGGACATTCTCAATGGATTTGTGAATCATTGGATGAAAGCGGTATTTTAGTTGGCATTGATCAGGATGATTATGCTCTGGATTATGCCAAAAATCGCCTGGCGGCTTATAGCTGTCAGCGTCATTTTATAAAAAGTAATTTTGCCAGTTTAACCAAGGTTCTAAAGAGCCTCCATCTCTTTCGGATCGACGGTATTCTATATGACCTCGGGGTTTCGTCATTTCAACTGGATGACGATACCCGAGGCTTTTCTTATCATAACGATGGTCCTCTGGATATGCGGATGAATCAGTCGGCTGAGTTAACCGCCGAAATGGTGGTCAACGACTATCCCCCTGGGGAATTGAAAAAGATACTTTTTCTTTATGGCGAAGAGAAATTTGCCAGTCAAATTGTCAAATCAATCGTCAAAGCCAGAACGATTAAGCGAATCACCACTACTTTAGAGTTAAGCGAAATTATCAAAAATGCCTATCCTCCCAAAGAACGTTTTAAAGAAAAACATCCCTCAAGAAAAACATTCCAGGCCATTCGACTGGAAGTCAATGGGGAATTAAAAATACTCAAAGATGCTTTAACCGAGGGTCTTGAAGCCCTGAAACCGGGTGGAAGAATGTGTGTCATCACCTTTCATTCGTTGGAGGATCGGGTTGTTAAGCATCTGTTTAGAGAGAAAGCCAATCCCTGCACTTGCCCCTCGGATTTTCCCCAATGTGTTTGTGGAAAATATCCGGAAGTGAAACTGATTTCAAGAAAACCGATTGTTCCAGGGGGGGATGAGACTTCAGAAAATCGGCGTTCTCGCAGTGCTAAACTACGAATTGTTGAAAAGCTGGGAACAGAAAGTTAAACAAAGGAGTGTTCCATGGCGACTATAAAAAAAAGGATGAGAAGAACGAAGCAGAAAGATAAACACATGACAATAAGCTCATACGTTATGCTTGTTGGGATCATTGCTTTTGGAGCGATGATTGGCATATTATTCCAACATGCACTGATCACTGAAAAAAATACCGAAATTCGAGATCTTCAAAAAAATCTGGCGGATGCGATACAGGTCAACGACAGTAAAGAAGGTCAGTTGGTAACAAATATGAATCTTCAATCGATTGAGGCTCAAGCCAGAGGATATGGGATGACCGAACCGGTTCAGGAACAATACCGGCGGGAACTGGTAACGAAAAAAAACGAAGAGTCGCTGATGACAGATTCGCAAATTATCAGAAGCTGGTTTGAAAATTTATTTTAGTTAGGGTTTATTTAAGCTGAATCAGATAGACTTAACTGAATAAAAATTTGGAGAAAAAACGTGAATATAAAAAAGAAGGCACAACGAGAGATTGGACCGGTCGGCAAACAAAATCGTATCATGATTGCCATGGTTGTACTGTCATTGTGCTTAATTATTGTTATCGGGAAATTGTTTTCCCTGCAAATTGTCAATTCCACTGGAAAATATGAACGACAGGTGGATCAGCTCGTTGAAGAAGTGCCGATTAAGGCATCGCGAGGAGACATTTATGATCGGAACAAAAATGTTCTGGCCAAGGATTCCTCAGCTACGGCGGTCAATGTGATTCCCTATGAGGTTGAAGATCCTGAACGTCTGGTTCAAACGTTAAGCAGCAAATTGGGCTTGAAGCCTGAAGATATCGTGACCAAGATTTCAGTTCTGGAGAATGACATTGTTGAAGTAAAAACCGGTATCAGCCAGGGAGCAGCGGTTATTGTGCTCAGTCATAATTTTGAAGGTGTGAGTATTGAGGATGGTACCTTATATTTTGAGCCAATTAATATCAAAGATCCTGAAGCAGTAGCATCAGCCATTTCCAAAGATTTGGATTACAATTATGAATCGCTTTATGATAAAGCCACCCGGAAAGAAAATCAGCCGGTTCTGATTTTGGGGAAGGTCGACAATGCTTTGGCTTTGGAAATCAAGGAATCGGAAGTAATCAAAGACGATAGTGGCGAATTAGAAAGCTATAACGGCATTGAACTGCTGGATGATTATCGTCGTTATTATACTAACGGAAACTTTGCTTCCTATATTTTGGGATTTACCGGGAGAGACTACAGCGGTCTTTACGGGGTGGAGTCCACCTATGAAGATGTCTTAAGCGGTGAGGATGGGGTTGTTTACTTCCAAAAAGATGCCAATGGCAACCAGATCCCTTCTCAAACAAAGGTTTTAAAAGAACCGGTTCAGGGTGAGGATATTGTTTTAACCATTGACAGTAATATTCAGTTGATGGCCGAAAAAGCGGTTGAGGAAGCAGCGACAACCTGGAAAACAAAAAGTGTTACTGCTATTGTGATGGAAACTAAAACCGGGGAAGTGGTGGCGATGGCGACCACACCGGATTATAATCTTAATGATCCCTTTACTTTGGATGCTAATTTTGTGGCGACCCACACAGCGGATCTGACCGGAAAAAATGAGCAGGAAAAGCTGGCAGAGATGTACAAAAATCAGGCCGTCAGTTTTATTTACGAGCCAGGCTCCACTTTTAAAGCGCTAACTGGGGCAGCCGCCCTGGAAGAAGGCGTCATGACACCAGATACCGTGGTCTATTGTAGCGGATCTATCCAGGTTGGTGATGCGGTGATTAATTGTGCTACCGGTCCTCATGGCAGCGTTACGGTTTCAGATGCCATTGCCCATTCCTGTAATCCGGGGCTGGTGCAGATTATTGAAAAATTGAATCCAGATGTTTTCTATCAGTATGTTTATAATTTTGGATTGGGAGAAGCCACTGGGATTGAGTTGGACGGAGAAGAAGCCGGAATTGTCAATCGTTTATCCACCGCCAATGGTGGAATCAACGAAGTCGATTATGCGACCTTTTCATTTGGACAGGGTTTAGCGGTAACCCCGATTCAAATCATTAGTGCGCTGAATAGTGTCGTTAATAACGGTTATTATGTAAAACCGACGATTATTTCTAGCGAAACCAAGGGAGCAGCAATTGAATCGCCTAAACAGATTATTTCTAAGGAAACATCAGCCGCTACCAGAGAAATTATGCGTAAGGTAGTCGGTTATGATGCTGATATGACAGCTCTTTCAGAAGGCTACAGCATTGGTGGAAAAACAGGGACGGCGGAAAAGTTTATCAATGGTGAATATTCCAGTTCTAAATATGTAACCTCCTTTTATTGCTTTTCCCCCGTGGAAGATCCGAAATATTCAGTTTATGTTGTGTTGGATGAACCAGCAGCAGGCGCTTACGGGAGTACCAGTGCAGCACCAACTGCCATCAGTTTAATAAAACAGGCGCTTAATTATAATTCAGCCGATACCACCCTCAGTGGTGCAGCAACTGAAGAAATCCAAAAAGGAACGATCATGGTTCCCGATCTGGTCGGTCAGAACATCGATTTTGCAGCTAGTATTCTCAATGAAAAAGGGATAAAATACGTCGTTGATCCGGCTACCAGCGGCACTACCGTTGCGAATCAAAGCCTTCCGACCAATTCAGTCTATGATCCCAATAGTGAATTGATTCTAGCGTTGGGAAATGCTGACAGTGCAGCAGCAGGAACGGTAATTGTTCCTGACCTAAAAGGATTATCGATTCAAAGTGCCAATGAAATTCTGACCGGATTGGGACTTAACCTTAAAATTACAGGTAATGGTTTTGCATCAAGTCAAACTCCGGCAGCAACAACCGTTGTGGATAAGGGCAGTGACGTCAGCGTAACGTTTACCCCATAGTAGAGTAACAGAAAAGCGAGGGGGAAATTCCTTGCTTTTCTTTATGTTCAAAGTTTGATATAATATCAGGGTCTTTTTGGACAGCGGATTTTGATGATGAGAATTACACTAAAATTAAGTCAGAACGAGCTAAATAAGAACGAACTAAAATATTAGAGAAAGTTCAGGTAGTATCGATGGAAAGTATCAGTGTTGATGAAATACTTCACATTACCCAGGGGGAACTGCTCCAGGGAACTCGGTCACTGGCAATTACAAATGTTGCCATCGACAGTCGCAAAATAAAAAATAACTATTTATATGTGCCTATTGTTGGGGAAACAAATAACGGCCATGACTATATCAGTCAGGCTTGTTCTAATGGTGGCCGGGTTTGTCTGACCCAGGAGAGAAACCGCTCATTTCCAGTCGAAATGACGGTCATCTATGTTGCTTCCACCTTAGCGGCGATGAAAGCTCTGGCCGATTTTAATCGGCATCGTTACCGCATTCCGGTGATTGCTATTACCGGTAGCAGTGGCAAAACAACCACCAAGGATCTGGTGGCTGCAGTGCTGTCGCAAAAATATCATACCTTAAAAACAGAAGGTAACTTTAATAACGAATACGGCATTCCCCAGACGCTGTTTAATTTGGGACCTGACCATCAGATTGCCGTTATCGAAATGGGAATGGACCATCGAGGTGATATTTCAAAATCAATTGAGCTGGTTGATCCGGATATCAGCGTCATCACCAATGTCGGACTCAGCCATATTGAACGCCTGAAAACCCAGGAAAACATATATCTGGCCAAAAAAGAAATTCTGCAGACCTTATCAAGTGAGGGGATGGCCTATATCAATGGTGATGACGAATTTTTAAAGAAAATAACAGTAGCGGATAATCGTTACCAGGTTAGAACCTTTGGTTTGCAAGGGGCCCATAACGTCACAGCCCGGAACTACACGTCCACGCAAGTCGGTCTGGAAATTGAGGTAGAGTGGGAACAACGAAACGAAGTCTTCACATTTAATTATCCCGGCGAACATAATGTCTATAATTGTCTGGTGGCCATAGGCTTAGGTTATTTTTATAAAATGACCCAACCGGAAATTCAAAAAGGCCTTGACGCTTTCGTTCCCAGTGGCAATCGGATGGATATTTTCACGATTAGGGAAGTCAAGGTTATTAATGACTCGTACAACGCTAATCCTGATGCCATGCGGGCGACCCTGGATGTCCTGGCCATTCTGGGCCGTGACTACAAGCGAAAAATTGCAATTCTTGGTGATATGCTGGAAATGGGCGAATATGGCCCGGCGGCCCATCTTGAAGTGGGCCGCTATGCCCGGGATAAGGCCGATATTTTAATTGGAGTTGGTCAACTGGGGCAAGAGATTTGTCGGGGCTATGAAAATGCTGGACAGGTCTACCAAGTTTCGGATGCTTTGGCAGCGGGAGCATGCTTAAAAGAGATCGTTCAACCGGAGGATATTATTCTGATCAAAGCATCTCGGGGCATCGGTCTGGAACGGGTTATTGATTTTATTAAGGAAGGTGATCGATAATGGAAATGACAATTTTACAAACCGGATTGATCAGTTTGTTGATTTCCTTTTTAGTTGTCTATTTTGTGACGCCCCAGTTTATCCCCATGCTCAAACGTCTCAAATTTGGTCAGGCAATCAGAGAAGAAGGCCCCCAAAGCCATCTGGAGAAATCAGGGACCCCAACCATGGGTGGACTGGTGATCCAATTGGGGGTATTGGTGGCGGTTATGCTTTTATCGGGGCTGATTGGAAACTGGGACTTTTTCCCAATTCTGGTGATGCTCTATTTCGGAGCGGTGGGCTTTGTTGATGACTATATCAAGGTAGCTAAAAAACATAATTTGGGTCTGCGAGCCTGGCAGAAAATGGTACTCCAGTGTATTGGGGCGCTGGCGATTGCCCTCTATGCTTATTATTCACCAGCGATCGGGTCGGAACTGGTCGTACCATTGATGAACCAGACTGTTGATTTTGGAATCTGGTATCTGCCATTTACCGTTATCGCAGTGGTCGCTATTGTTAATGCCGTTAATTTAACTGACGGATTGGACGGATTAGCTTCGGGGGTAACTCTGATTGTTGCCATTTTCTTTTTTGTCGGTTCGCTCGTTTTGCCCCAGGCCAATACGAGTATCTTTATTGGTGCCATCATTGGGGGGTGTTTGGGTTTCTTAAGACATAATTCAAATCCAGCTGATATCTTTATGGGAGACACCGGTTCGATGGCGTTGGGGGGAGCTGTTGTGGTCATGGCCATTATCACCCAGCTGCAGATTTTTCTGCTCATTGCGGGAGCTTTGTTTGTCATTGAGGCCTTATCAGTTCTCATTCAGGTGGGCTACTTTAAATCCACCGGGGGAAAGCGATTTTTTAAGATGGCTCCCATTCATCATCATTTCGAACTGTCTGGTTGGAGTGAAACCCGGGTTGTCACTGTCTTCTGGGTTGCTACCGCCATTTTTGTAACCATTGCATTTATTTGTTTAGGATAGGAGAAGCACATTATGAGAAAAAGGACCCTCGTGATAGGAGCAGCCCGAAGTGGGGTAGCTGTCACAGAACTATTATTGAACCATGGCGAAGCCGTGTTATTAACCGATACTCGATCATCGGGTATCGTCTTAAAAGAGTTTCCCCAGATTCTGGATTTTGAAAAAAGACCGGATTTCGAATCGATTTTTGGCATTCAGCCAAGTCTGGAGATCTTAAAAGTCATTGATGAAGTCGTTGTAAGCCCGGGAGTGCCATTAATTATCCCGATTATTCAAGCCGCTTACAAACAGGGTATTCCTGTCACTGGAGAGGTTGAAGCGGCCTATCGATTGACACAAACCCCTTTTATTGCCATTACTGGAACGAATGGAAAAACCACCACCACCACCCTGCTGGGGGAAATATTCAAAGCCTCCGGTCGGGGAACCTATGTGGTCGGAAATATTGGCGATCCGATTACCAACTACGTCGACGATGCCACCGAAGATGAAGTATTTGTGACCGAGATCAGTAGTTTCCAATTGGAGACGATCCATACTTTTCGACCCCGGGCAGCAGCGATTCTCAATCTGACTCCCGATCATCTCGATCGTCACCTGACGATGGACAATTATGTGGCCGCCAAAGGCCGGATTTTTGAGAATCAAACGGCTGAAGACCTGCTGATATTAAATGGAGATGATCCATTAGTCTGCGAATTAGGCGCACAGGCGAGTTCAAAAAAAGTGTTTTTTAGTTACCAGAAAACCGTTGATTATGGTGCCTGGTGTTTAAATGGCGAAATATATGTCAATAGCGGCCAGGAAACCATTTTTGTTTGTTACGAAGATGAACTGGGGATCATCGGTCCCCATAATACGATGAATGCCCTGGCAGCGTTGAGCCTGGCCTATTTTTCAGGAGTTGAGCTGGATGTCATTGTCGAAGTGCTTAAAACCTTTAAAGGAGTCGAACACCGGCTCGAAATGGTGGGTTGTTTTGCTGGGGTGACCTATATCAATGATTCTAAAGGAACCAATACCAATGCCACCATTACGGCTCTTAATGCGGTAACAGAACCGATTATTCTGTTAGCTGGAGGCTATGATAAAAAAGAAGATTATTCTGAACTGATGGAACTGGTGGCTAAACGTGTTAAACGACTGATCGTTTTAGGTGTGACTGCCGATGATCTCGTAAAAACAGCCAATGCCAAAGGCTTTATGGACATCACTAAAGTTGACAATTACGAGGAAGCGGTTGCCTGTGCCAAAGCAGCGGCAGTATCCGGTGATACCGTCTTGTTGTCACCCGCCTGCGCAAGCTGGGATATGTTTGATAACTATGAAATCCGAGGTCGGGTTTTCAAGCGATTGGTGACCGAAAATCAATAAGAATCCGAGGAGTAGATGATGAAAAATGGAAAAATAGATCGACCATTTTTGATTGCCCTGATGTTATTGGCGGGCATTGGCGTAATCATGGTATTCAGTGCCAGCATGTACTCATCCACGATTAGTGGCGAAAAAGGGTATGCCCTGTTCTTGAAACAATTATTTTTTGTTATTTTGGGTGTGACTGTAATGGGGATCATGAGTCGGATTGATTACCGGGTTTATAAAAAATACTATGCCGTCGGTATTGTGATTTCTGTTTTTTTATTGATTATCGTTTTAATCCCGGGAATTGGATTAAAGGTCAACGATGCCAGGCGGTGGATTGATTTAAAAGTGACCACCTTTCAGCCCTCTGAACTGGCCAAGGTGGCCGTGATTCTATATTTCAGTACCATTATTTCCCGAAAACGCAGTATTATAGAAGATCACCTGCCGTTTTTATTAAACTGTATGCTGCCGCTGGGACTGATCTGCGGTCTGACTGCGATTGAACCGTCATTGAGTGCTGCCATGGCCATCGCCCTGGCAGCTGGTGGGGTGCTTTATTTTGGTGGTATTAAATTTAAACTCTTTTATCCCTATCTGGGCTTTGGGTTATTGGCGGTGGCCGGTTTAATGATTGCTGAACCCTGGCGATTGGATCGTTTTAATGTTTTTTTGGGCAAAGGGGGGTATGATTATCAGATATCGCAGTCGCTTTTAGCGATCGGGACCGGGGGTATTTTTGGCCGGGGCTTGGGTAATGGAAAACAGAAGTACCTATTTTTGCCAGAGTTGCAGAATGACTTTATTTTTGCCAATATTGCCGAAGAATTTGGCTTCATCGGGTGCATTTTTGTTCTCGGACTGTTTGCTTTTGTGATTTGGCGGGGCTTTCAGATTGCTCAGAAAGTTCAGGATACCTTCGCCTATTTGTATACCAGCAGCGTGATGCTGCTGCTGGCATTCCAGGTTTTAGTTAATATCGGTGTTGCCTCAGCCATTATTCCGGTAACCGGGATGGCTCTCCCCTTTATCAGCGCCGGCGGTTCCTCGATGATTATTCTGTTTGCAATGATGGGTCCGATTTTAAATATTTCCCGAAATGTGGACTTGAGTAAGAAATTGGAGTTAAACAAAAAACCAGGGCTCAACAAGAAAAAGATTGTGAGGTAGACTGTGAAAGTACTCATTGCAGCGGGCGGAACCGGGGGACATATATACCCGGGATTGGCGATTGCTGAAAAAATAAAAAGCGAAAATCCTGGGGCAGAAATTATCTTTATTGGATCGATGGTGGGGATGGAAAAAAACATTATTCCCCAGCATGGTTATCCGATTGAGTATATTCGAGTCAGGGGCTTTGAGCGAAAAGCTTCGCTAGAAACCCTGGCAGCAATTAAAGGCATTTTTGATGGACTAAATGATTCTAAAAAATTAATTAAGAAACATCAGCCTGATCTGGTCATTGGCACCGGCGGCTTCACTGCCGGACCATTGCTATTGATAGCCAGCCGTCGGAAAATAAAAACGATGATTCATGAACAGAATGCCTATCCTGGTAAAACAAATCTGATGCTGGGAACTCGAGTGGATCGGATTGCCATCAGTTTCAAAGAGGCCGAAAAGTATTTTCCGCAGGAACGAACCTTTCTGGCTGGAAACCCGGTGCGGTCTGACTATCATCAGATTGATCGCAGCGAATTGAGAAATAACCTGAACCTTTCAGATTCACAAAAAATGATTTTGATTATGGGTGGAAGCCAGGGTGCTGGTTCCATTAACCAAAGTGCTCTGTCACTGATCGCCTCCTATAAAGATCGAGATGATCGGGTAATTTATCATTTAACCGGAAAAGATCAATATGAATCGATCAAAAAAGAGGTGGAAGACCTGGGACTCTCACCATCTGGTCATGTTTTTGTGGAAGCTTACAGCAATGAGGTGCACCGTCTTTTAGGGGCAGCCGATCTGGTGATTAGTCGTTCCGGAGCGATGTCGGTGGCCGAAATCCAGGCGGTGGGGGTGCCTTCAATTCTGGTTCCCTACCCGATGGCAGCAGGCAATCATCAAGAATTTAATGCCCGGGTGATTACTGATCCAGGCGGAGGGATTCTGATCAAAGACAAAGAACTAACTGGGGCGCTGCTGATTCAAACTGTGGAATCGTTATTGGAAGACGATAAAAAACGCCAGATGATGAGCCAAATAACAAAGAAACAAAGCATTATCAATGCCGGAGATCGGATTTATGACGAAATAAATAAATTAATGGAGAATTAATGAAACGATCGAAGAAGAAAAAACCTAAAGAAAAGAACACCAAAAAACCACAAAATCATGAGTTGTCAAGACAGGAAATTAGAGAACAACGGCGGCGGGAGCGAAAAGCAAATAAGCGCAAACGAATAATGCGAGGTCTGATTACTGTTTTGGTTATTCTGGGAACAATTGGTATCAGTGGTTTCGGTGTTTATCAGGCGGCTAATCTGGGTATATTTAATGTGGTGGAGATCAAGGTGGTTGGAAATGAAATTATTGATGCGCAGACGGTTATTGATGCATCAGGAATAAACGTTGGGGAAAGTATTTTTTTGATTGATATCAATCAGGCAAATTATAATATTAATGCCTTGATGAATCTCGATGAACTGGAAATTTCGAAGATTATGCCGAATAAAATTATCATCAGAATGGTTGAATCAACGCCAATTTGTGCAGTTAATTATGACAACAAGGTCTATTATATTACCGAGGATAAAAAATTGATTGAAGATGGCGAATATTTAAGAAAAACCGATATCCCGCTTGTTTTTGGTAGCGATGCGGTGACCATTTCAGAAATTGGTAAAGCCGTGGTGGTCGAGCCCTATTGGCGTTTTGACACAATTATGAACATTCTAAAAGATTTAAAAGATGACGATAATTTGGACAAAATATCTGAGGTACGTATGACCAATGTGAACACCTATGAAATTGTCACAAAAAATGGAACTGTCTTTATTCTCTGGGATTATAATAATTATCTCGAAAATAAGGCCTATATTCAAAACAACCTCGATAAGAACACCAGTAATATGATTATTAATTTAGTGGCGGGAACAAAGCCAGTTATCAAACCGAGATAAAAGCGTAGGGACTTTTCGTGGTTTCAGGCCAGTATCTTATCGGATCATAAAATATTGGGTGTTATTTTACTTAATTTGTTATTCAATAGTTGAAAAATTTACAAATAAAGGTTAATATAAAGAGGTGAACATTTCTTTGTCCATAAACAATGGGAAGAAGTGTTATTAATGATGAAAAAACAACTGAAACTAATCTAATGTTCAGGAAAAAAGATACAAAAGGTCAATGTCGAACGAGAAAGCTGTTTAGTAAGAGGAGGAATAAAAGTGTTTGAATTAGATGGAAATTACGATAATTTTGCAAAAATTCGCGTTATCGGGGTTGGTGGCGGTGGAAATAATGCCATTAATCGAATGATTGAAGCCGGGATGAAGGGTGTCGATTTTATTGCGATTAATACCGATAAACAAGCCCTGGCCCTGGCTTTATCTGAAAAAAAGCTTCAAATTGGAGAAAAAATCACCCAGGGACTTGGTTCCGGGGGGAATCCTGAGATTGGCCAGAAAGCGGCTGAAGAAAGCAAAGATGCTATTGCTGATATGATCAAAGATACCGATCTGTTGTTTTTAACAGCTGGTATGGGTGGTGGAACCGGTTCTGGAGCTGCTCCGATTATTGCAAAAATCGCAAAAGACATGGGGATTCTAACCATTGGTGTGGTCACCAAGCCTTTCTCTTTTGAGGGCCGGGTACGGATGCGTAACGCCCAAATTGCCAGTGAATTCCTGCAGGAAAATGTCGATTCGCTGGTGACGATCCCAAACGACCGACTGTTAAGAATGGCTGATAAATCAACCTCACTCAAAGATGCCTTCAAATTGGCCGATGATGTGTTACTCCAGGGTGTGAAAAGTATCTCGGATCTAATTGCGATGCCAGGATTGATCAGTCTTGACTTTGCCGATGTTAAGACGATTATGAAAGACACCGGGTTGGCGCATATGGGTGTTGGTCGCGCTACTGGCGATAACCGTGCTGAAGAAGCTGCTAAACAGGCGATTCTTAGTCCCTTGCTGGAAACTCAGATCGATGGTGCAACCGGGGTGCTGCTTAATATTACCGCTGGCGAAGACCTGTCGTTATTTGAAGTGGATAAGGCCGCCAGCATTGCCAGAGAAGCATCTGATCCCGATGCCAACGTTATTTTTGGGGCAACCATTGACGAATCATTAGGCGATGAAATCAAAATTACGGTCATTGCCACAGGTTTCTTATCTGGCGGCGAAAAAGAAAAGAAAGCCGTCATCAAAAAAGTCGTCAAGAGCGCCAATGATTCAGTTGGTGAATTTTCAATTCCAGATTTCCTGACTCAGGAATAATACTTATGAAATGTCCGTATTGCGGGTTCGATGACAGCAAGGTGGTCGATTCTCGGCCATCTGAAGAAGGAACAATGATCCGCCGCCGCAGAGAATGCAACCGTTGCAACAAACGCTTCACAACCTACGAGCGGGTCGAAAATATACCCTTGATTGTTGTTAAAAAGGGCGGCCAAAGAACGGCCTTCGATAAAAATAAAATATTCAATGGAATGATTAAGGCTTGTGAAAAACGACCGGTTCCGATTGAAACGATTAAAACAGTAGTGGATGATCTGGAACGGCGTTTTTATCAAGGTGAAATGAAAGAACTACCATCGTCACTGATCGGGGAACAGGTCATGGCAGCATTAAAGGATATGGATCAGGTCGCCTATGTTCGCTTCGCTTCCGTCTATCGACAGTTTAAGGATGTAGCCTCGTTTATGGATGAGTTGGAACGTTTAATTTCTGAAAAACAGGTTGGGGGAGACAAATGAAACAATTTGAAAAAACAGTAAAGAGCGAAGTGATCTTTGATGGGCGAATTGTCAAGCTTAGAGTTGATGATGTTGAACTTCCAGATGGTAGTTTTTCCAAACGCGAAATTGTTGATCATCAGGGAGCGGTCGCTGTTTTAGCGGTTAAAGATGAACAAATGATCTTTGTAAAGCAATACCGGATTGCCAGCCAGCAGCTGCTGACGGAAATTCCCGCCGGCATTCTGGAAATCGGAGAAGATCCTGCGGCAGCGGCGATCCGGGAATGTCAGGAAGAAATTGGCTATCGTCCGTTGAACCTTTATAAGCTGGGAGACTTTCTTCCCACCCCCGGTTATTGCTCAGAGAAAATTACCCTATTCTGTGCCACTGAATTTATCTGGGATCCGTTGGAAGAGGATGCCGATGAATTCATCCGAGTTGTCAAGATTCCGGTGCGGACAGCCCGGGCCCTGTTTATTAATGGACAGTTTATCGATGGTAAAACCGTTGCAGCTCTGGGGTATTATTTTTCCATTACCGCAAGAGACTGTTAGTAAAGAAAAAATAATGTTCAATGAGGATAGATGGTTTATTTCGATGCAGAGCATTAGAATGAATCATCTATTTTGTATTATGCATCAGAGCTTTAAAGTACATAATTAGCATTTAACGATTAAAGAAACGTTAAAAATAAAGTTAGTTTACGTCAGACTGCGATTCAATTGAGATTTTAGGTTTGAACAAATTAGCGGTAAAACGTCGAATAACGAGGTAAGGATAATGTTTAATTTTACACCGGACTATTTTTATAATCTGATACTGAGCCTTCCGGGAATATTGATTGCGATCAGTTTTCACGAAATGGCACACGGTTATGCTGCTGATTCAATGGGGGATCCAACGCCTAAAAATGCCGGCAGATTAACTTTAAACCCGCTTAAACACATCGATCCGCTGGGTTTTTTATCAATGCTGTTATTCCGATTTGGTTGGGCGAAACCAGTGCCGGTAAATCCCGGAAATTTTAAAGATCGAAAAAAGGGGATGATTGTGGTATCTCTGGCTGGAGTGCTCACTAATTTGCTACTGGCATTTTTGGGAATGGCGGCTTACCTGGCCGTAGTTCCGCTGAACAATGAAGTGTTGATGACTATTTTACAGTATGTTTATATTTATAATATTATGTTTGCGGTCTTTAATATTATTCCCATTCCGCCGCTGGACGGATCTCAAATTCTGGCCTTGTTTTTACCACCCAAAGCACTGATGACCTACTATAAATATCAGCGTTATGGCATGATTGCGATTTTTGTTCTAGCTTTTACCGGGTTGTTGGGGATGCTGATTAATCCCGTTATTAATGCGATATCGAGCCTGTTTTTTGCAATATTATTGCCAATTTTCAATCTGATCTGGTCCTGAGTATGGCATATGCAGTGAGTCTGGAAACGTATGAAGGACCTCTGGATTTGTTAATTAATCTGATCCAGAAAAATAAAATCGATATTTACAATATTCCCATTGCCAAGATCACCAATCAATATTTATTGCAGATCCGTACCTGGCAGGACATGGATATGGATGTAGCCAGTGAATTTGTTGTTATGGCTGCTAGGTTGCTGGAAATAAAGGCCAAAGCGCTACTACCGAAAAATGAAGATGAACAGGAAGATCCCGAAAATCTTCAGGCAAAACTGGTTCGTCAATTGGTGGAGTATAAGATCTTTAAAGAGATTAGCCATTATTTTAAAACTCGGGAACAGATTGAACTTTGCGCCATTTACCGGGACCCCGAGTACATCCCGCAAAACATCGAAGAGATTCCTCTGGTTATCGACCCCTATGCGCTTGAGCAATGCTTTAAACAGCTTTTATTTCAGAAAGAGGAGGAATTGGAGGCTCTTGCCCCGGCGCAGAAGATTATCCGGGAATTATTTAATATTGAAGAAAAAATCGCTGAAATAACTGAGATTCTGGTTCAGGCGGGAGTCGACGGGGTCAGCTTTTCAGAGTTACTTCGCCCCGAAATTACCAGAGAAGAGGTGGTGGTAACCTTGCAGGCACTGTTGGAAATGGTTAAAACTAGCGGCTTGCGGTTGCTTCAAAATCGGGTATTTATCGATTTTCAAATTCACAGGGAGGTGGAGAATGATGAACAGTGACGAACTGGCAGGAGTTATCGAAGGCGTCCTTTTTGGTGCCGGCGATGGGGTTTCCTTAACGGAACTGTGCCGATGTCTGGATAAACCAATATCAGAAGTGCAGTTTGCCATGGAAATACTGAAGCAGGATTATCAATCAAAAGCAAGAGGCATTCGTCTGGTTCAGATCAAGGATTCCTATCAGCTTTCCACAAAACCAGAGTATTACGGATATATCAAAGAAATTACCAGGCATCAGGAAAAAACTGGTCTGTCCCGGGCAGCCCTGGAAACTTTAGCGATTATTGCCTATCGTCAACCGATTACCCGGCTTGCCGTTGATGAACTCCGAGGGGTCAGCTCCAGCAGTGCGATTCAACGCTTGTTAGATCGCGGACTGGTCTGCGATGGCGGTCGTCTGGAAGCGCCGGGGCGACCGATTCTTTATAAGACAACCAAGGCCTTTCTAAAAACGATGGGTTTCACAAGTTTGAAAGAAATGCCAGAATTTGAGGTTTTTTCGCAGGAAAAACAGGAAAGTTTTAGTCTGGAGTTGCTCAATAGTGAATCGCAAAACAATCCCGATTCCAGTGAAGATTTACTGGCCGGGATGCTGGAAAAAACCATCGTCGATGCCCAGATTCTGGAGGCGGCGCAGTGAGAATTCAAAAATTTATGGCTCAGTGTGGAGTGGCCTCCCGGAGAAAATCGGAGGAACTGATTCAAAAAGGATTGGTGCAGGTCAATGGCGTCACTATCTGCGAACCAGGTTTTCCGGTTGATCCGCAAAAAGATAAAATCATCGTCTCGGGAAAAAGATTAAACGAAGCGGCAAAGATCTATATCATGATTAATAAACCCAAGGGGGCCTTATCAACTTCTGAAGATACCCATGGCCGCCAACGGGTGCTGGATCTGGTTCCGATAAAAGAACGGCTTTACACCGTCGGACGATTGGATATGGATACGGAAGGGCTACTGCTGCTAACCAATGACGGCGACCTGACCTTTTGTCTGACTCACCCCAGCCATGAGTTTGGCAAGACCTATGAGGGTCTGGTCAAAGGCTGTCCGGACAAAAGCAGTCTGGAGTCCTTCCGTCAGGGCATGGCAATAGAGGATTACCGCACCGCACCGGCGGCAATTAAGATTTTAAAAGCGAATCAGAATACCAGTCTGCTGGAAATGCGGATTCACGAAGGCAAAAAAAGACAGATCCGCAAAATGTGTGCCGCCATCGGCCACCCGATTATTAATTTAAAACGGGTGGCGGTTGGGGAGCTGACCTTGGGGAACTTGAAACCCGGAGAATGGCGGTATTTAAATAATGACGAAATTACTTATTTAAAAGGAGAAAACTAATGGTAAAAATAGGATTTCCAAGAGCCTTTAGTCAAATTCAGGCATTGTTTCCAGAAAAAGAAAAAGAACGGGATTTATATATCGTGGCTGAAGATACGGCTAAGTCTGAAATTCTGGGAGCGGTTCGTTTTTTTTATGGGCAAGAACAGGTCGATATTTACGAGATCATCATGATCAGCCAGGGTGACCAGGCTCTGGCTGTTTTTGACGGGATTATCAGAACCCTGCTTTACAGAATGGCAGAAGATGGCTGTACCACTCTGTCCGTAAGGGGTGCTACTGGTGAATTTGCGAAGTATTTTAAAGAACATGAATTTACTGAAGAAGGGGAGGTACTGATTCATCGGGCCTTTCCCGGAGAATTCTTTAAGCCCTGTGCCGGCTGCAGTGAGCAATAAACCATTGCGGGTTACTGACCTGGCCCGGGAATTTTTGAGACCGGTGATTAGCCTCGGCGATATCGTTGTTGATGCCACCGCCGGGACTGGTCAGGATACCCTCTTTCTCAGTCAATGTGTGGGAGAAACCGGACGGGTTTTTGCCTTTGATATTCAAGCGGCCGCTTTGCAGCAAACCAGAGATAGTCTGCAAAAAAATGGACTTGCCGATCGGGCTATTCTCGTTAATCAAAGTCATGAACAGTTGGTCTCGGCATTATGGGATGCGGCCGTTGGGGAACAAGCGGTAAAAGCGTTGATGTTTAATCTCGGCTACTTTCCTGGTGGTGATCAAACCATTATTACCAAAGCCGAAACAACCATAACAGCACTTAATGGGGCGTTGACTTTATTGGCTGCTGGGGGAATGATTACCGTATGTTTATACCCGGGTCATACCGGTGGGGCGGAGGAGTCTGAAGCGGTGATTAATTGGTGTAAAACACGGGAAGATCCTTTTATCAGCCATCATTTTCAGACCTTGAATCGAAAATCGCCACCAACATTAGCCATAATCCAGAGAATGAGGTAGAAATGAAAGACGTTTCAAAGGTAAAAGAAAGCAGAGATATTTTTTCAGTAATTAAGAAGCGTTATGCGAAATTGAGCAGATCCCATAAACTGATTGCCGACTACATGTTGAGTCATTATGAAAGCGTTTCAGAAATGTCGGCGGTAACGGTGGCTAAAAGTGTTGGGGTCAGTGAGGCAACAGTGGTTCGTTTTTCGGTGACCTTGGGTTATGAAGGTTATCCGGAATTCCGGCGGGCAATAAAAAATGAAATTAACAGTAAGCTGACAACCATTGAACGCATTGACATGACGTTGAGAAATGAACAAAAAGAAAAGGCTTTACAGGAAACTGTTCATAACGTCTTAAAATCAGATCTCTCAAATATCAATGCCACCTTTGAGGAATTTGATTATGAGATTTTCAAGTCCTGTATTGACTTGATTTTAGATGCCCGCAAGATTATTATCATCGGTTTTCGAACCACCACCTTGTTAACCGAGCATCTGGGCTATTATCTCAATCTGATTTTGGATAATGTCAGAGTTGTTAACTATGGGGTGTCGGATATTTATGAGCATTTAATCCGGGTCAATGAAGAAGATGTGGTCATCGCCATCAGTTTTCCCCGTTATGCCCAAAAAACCTATGAAGCAGTTGAATTTCTGAAAAACAAAGGGGTGAAAATTATTACCATTTCGGACAGTGAAAATGCCCCCATTAATGTTTTTACTCAACATCGGCTGATTGCGAAAAGCAATGTTTACTCTTTTGTGGATTCATTGGTAGCACCGCTTTCGCTGATCAATGCCCTGGTGATTTCGGTAGGTCTGAGAAATATTGGTAAAACAAAAGAGACCTTTAATGAACTTGAAGAAATTTGGCGAGAACATTATATCTACACTGGCGATGAATTGGAAAAATAGTTTGTGAAAGGACGAAAGCATAATCAATGAGTAAAATAGCAGTAATTGGAGGCGGTCCCGGCGGCATGATGGCGGCGGTGGCAGCTGGAGAAAAGGGACATCAGGTTGATTTGTTTGAAAGCAACGAAAAGCTGGGGAAAAAACTGTATATCACTGGAAAGGGTCGCTGCAATCTGACCAATGCCGCTGATATCGGCGATTATTTTGACAGCATCGTCCATAATCACAGTTTTATGTACAGTGCCTTATATTCTTACACAAATGGCGAATTTATGGCCTTTCTGGAAAATAATGGGGTGCCTTTGAAAACCGAACGGGGGGATCGGGTGTTCCCGGCTTCTGATAAATCCAGCGATGTAATTGGTGGTTTTAAGACGGCATTAAAACATGCCCGTTGCCAGGTTCACTTAAACACGAAGATAACGGATCTTTTGATTAGTAATAAGTCTATCAACGGAGTCATCCTGGAAAACGGCGAAAAAAGGAATTACGATGCAGTGATCCTGGCATGTGGTGGAAAGAGTTATCCGTCCACCGGTTCGGATGGCAATTTTTTTAAGATCTTAAAAAAATGGGGGCATGAGATCACGCCTCTGGCACCAGGTCTGGTACCAATTAATACCAAAGAAGACTGGCCCCGAGATCTTCAGGGGCTGGCCCTGAAAAATGTGGTCTTGACTCTGTATAAAAAAACGCCAAAGGGACAAAAGAAGGTTAAGACAATGTTGGGGGAGATGCTGTTTACCCATTTTGGTGTGTCTGGACCACTGGTTTTATCACTGAGCTCCGATATGATCGGGAATACCAAAGATTTCAGTCTGGAATTGGATTTAAAACCAGCTTTAAGTATGGAACAGATGGATGCCCGGATTCAACGGGACTTTCTTAAATATCAGAACAAGGATTTTGGGAATGCTCTGGGGGATTTATTGCCGTCGAAAATGATTCCGGTGATGGTAGCCTTGTCCGGGATTGATCCGGCCGCTAAGGTTAACCAGATTACCAAAGATCAGCGAAATAAGCTGGTGGCGTGCTTTAAACAGTTGAAAATTGGGATTGCCGGGCTACGGGATTTTAACGAAGCGATCATTACCGTTGGCGGTGTGAACGTAAAAGAAGTTGATCCGGGGACGATGGAATCAAAACTGATTAAAAATCTATATCTCGCTGGGGAGATGTTGGATGTCGATGCGCTGACTGGTGGCTATAATATTCAAATTGCTGTTTCTACCGGCTGGTTGGCCGGGAACGCAGTTGAATAGTTGTTTGTAAAAAGTTGGATGAGGGAGGGTAAGATGCAAATTGCCATTGATGGTCCTGCCGGGGCAGGAAAAAGTACTTTAGCAAAAAAAATCGCAGCAACCTATAAGATGACCTATCTCGATACAGGTGCCATGTATCGCTGTATTGCTCACTGTGTTTTAAATCAGATCGGTGACAGCTTTGATAATGAGGCAGATATTATCAGAATTGCCCGGGGAACCGTGATCCGGTTTGCCGGTGATCAGGTGTTTTGTAATGATCAAAACGTTACCAGAGAAATAAGAACCCCACTGGTTTCCCGGCATACCTCTGATGTGGCCAGAATTAAAGAAGTCCGGGATCTGATGGTTGCTCAACAGCGGGAATATGCAAAAGACCATGCGGTAGTTATGGATGGCAGAGACATCGGTTCGGTGGTCTTGCCAGATGCAAAGCTTAAGTTTTTTCTGGATGCTGATGTTATTGAACGGGCACAGCGAAGAAAAAAAGAACTGGATGAAAAAGGGCACAGCAAAGCTCTGGAAGAAATAAAAAATGATATTGAAAATCGTGATACCAATGACCGTAACCGGACAGAAGGACCATTGCTACAGGTTGCGGATGCCATTGTTATTGATACAACCGGAAAGAGTATCGAACAAGTTTACGAAGAAATGAAAATTCATATTGATGAGGCCCGTCGATGATTTATAAAATCGGCCGTTTCTTAACCTATCTGCTCAGTTTGATGCTCTTTCGGATCACGATTACCGGCAAGGAAAATATCCCTAAAAATGGTGCTGCCTTGATCTGTCCCAATCATATCAGTAATATTGATCCGGTCGTTATTTCATTTACAACGCCCCGGGAAATTCATTATATGGCCAAGGCGGAGCTGTTTAAAAATCCGCTTTTGAGATGGTTTTTCAAAAAGGTTAACGCCTTTCCGGTGAATCGCGAAAAAGTGGGGGTGGAAACCATTAAGACTTCCTTGAAAATTCTAAAGGAAGACAAAATTCTGGGGATTTTTCCGGAAGGACATCGCGTCAACCCGGAAGACCGGACGCCACCAGCCAGCGGCTTTGTGGTTTTTGCGATTAAGACAAAATCGCCAATTATTCCGGTAAGAATCAAAGGGAAATACCGATTCAGAAGCAAAATAGAAATTATTATTGGCAAACCCGTTTATCTGGAAGAATACTATGGCAGAAAACTGTCTGAAGAAGAAACCCGGCAATTAAGCGAAAAAATCATGGACACGGTCTATGGATTAGAATTGATTTGAGGTTAAAATGGAAATAATTATTTCTGAAAAGGCTGGCTATTGCTTTGGAATTGAAAATGCCATGAAAATGGTTCGGAATACCATTGCGGCGGATCATGGGAAAATATATACCTTAGGTCCGATCAGCCACAACCCCCAGGAAACGAGGCGTCTGGCTGATCAGGGGGTAACAATAATTGAAGATAACGATGTGAAAAATTTAGAAAGTGGCTGCATTATCCTTCGTTCTCATGGAGTTGGAAAGAAAACCATCGAAGCGATTAATCAAAAAGGACTGCCGATTATTAATGCGACCTGTCCCTTTGTTCGGGCGATTCAGAAAAAGGTGGAAAGGTACGATGCAGCAGGTTATCAGATTGTCATCGTCGGCAATAAAGAACACCCTGAGGTGATTGGAGCAAATGGTTGGTGCCGGAATAAAGCTTTAATAATTAATGATATAAATCAGTTGGAAAATATTGAAAGTTATGATAGAATATGTATCGTGGCTCAGACCACCATCATCAAATCCAGATTCAATGAAATTTGCGATATGATCAGGTCAAGAGTCAATGAGGTCGTTATATTTAATACTATTTGCAGAGCCACCGCTGAAAGACAAGCAGCGGCTGCGAAAACTGCAAAAGAAGTAGAATATATGATCGTAATCGGTGGGTACCACAGTTCGAACACGCAAAAACTGGTGGATATCTGTAAATCCCATTGCGAAAAAACTTGTCACATAGAAACCATCCGGGACTTAGATCTCACTGAAGTAAGAAAATATCAAAAAATTGGTATTACAGCAGGGGCATCAACACCGGATTGGATCGTTAAGGAGGTACTGGAAGGTATGGAAGAGCAAAACAAAATTGCTGAGGAAAACGTGGTCGTAGAAGTGGCGACTGAGGAACAGCCAACTGTTGTAGTTGAGGACGTGGTGGAAACCATTGAAAAAGACGAATATGATGATGCAAATTTCGATTTCGCTGCAGAAATTGAAGAGTCATTAAAAACAATTCGTCGGGGTGCAGAAATCGAAGGCGAAGTTATTCATATTGCTGAAGACGAAGTCATCTTAAACATTGGTTACAAAGCAGATGGTATTGTCAAAAAGAGTGATTTCACATGGAGAAGCGATGAGGTATTATCTGAACTTGTACAACTAGGAGATAAGGTTTGGTGTATCGTTACTGATTTAAATGAAGGTTCTGGAAATGTAAAACTTTCAAAAATCAAATATGATAACCGTCTCGTACAAAAACAGTTAAGTGACGCCTTTGATAATAAAACGATCTTAGAAGGAACAATCAAAGATATTTCTGGAAATGGTTTAATTGTCGATATCGGATTTACTGATATTTATATGCCAGCTTCACAATATCATGTCCGTTATGTTAAAGACTTAAACACCCTGATCGGCGAAAAGGTTAAGGGGATCATCATTGATTACAACCCTAAAAGACGTCGTGCCATTCTTTCACAAAAGATTATTCTTGAAAAAGATATGAAAGAACGTCGCGAACAAGTTAAAGAAATGAAAGAAAAACGTTTTGATGAACTGAACGTCGATGATATCGTCAAAGGCGTGGTTAAAACCATTACTAATTTCGGAATCTTTGTCGATCTTGATGGCATTGATGGTTTTGTTCATCGTTCAGACCTGACCTGGGAAAAAATTAATGAGCCTAAAGATATCGTTGAAAAAGGCCAGGAAATTGAAGCCAAGGTGATTGCTAAAAATGACGAAGACAAAAAAATTAAATTAAGCGTAAAAGCATTAATGGGTCGTCCTTGGGATGATTTCATCGCAAAATATAATGTTGATGATGAAGTAGAAGTTACCATCACGAATATTTTAGATTTTGGTGCCTTCGCTGAAGTGATTCCAGGCGTTGAAGGTTTGATTCACGTTTCTGAAATCAGCTATAACCGGGTTGAGTCCGTTGCTTCAGTTTTAAACACCGGTGATGTGTTAACGGTAAAAATTATCGGCATTAATCCGGAAAAAGAAAAAATCAGCTTAAGTAAAAAAGCAACCGAAGAAGCGCCAGCACGTCCTGCTCCAACACCAAGAAGCAGTGGTAGTAGTAGCAATGCCGGCTCTGGCGATCGTGACAGAACCAGCAACTATGGTGGTGGCGATCGAAACCGCAGACCGCAGCAAAGCCATAACAGCAACAACAATCGTAATAAAACAGTTTACGAAGAAACCGCCAATGTAACTCTTGGGGATTCATTCGGTAACTTATTCGATGGCCTTTTCGGAGACAGCGAAGACGATAAATAAGAATTGCCTTTTGAAAGCTCAAGCTTTGGAATTTTTCCAGAGACTGAGCTTTTTTTAAATTCGGAAAATATTTTGCATTTACCTATTGAAAAATATTTATTTCGTGCTATAATGACATTAAATCCCGGTGGAATACTCGGAAATAATCTAGGGAGGTTTAAACACTTGAGACTTTCAACAAAAGGACGATATGGTGTGCTGGCTATGGTGGAACTGGCGCTCCAATATGGAGATGGACCAGTTTCAATCAAGGAAATCGCCGAAAAACAAAATTTTTCGGATTCATACATGGAACAGCTTTTTTCCACCCTAAAAAACGCCGGGCTGGTAAAAAGCATCAGAGGCGCCCGAGGTGGCTATATTTTAGCTCGGGAACCTAGTGATATTACCGTTGGTCAAATTATCAGAGCCCTCGAAGGTCCGATCGAATTGGCTGAATGCATCGATGGCGGTGGTAAACAGATTTGTTCAAAATCGCCGGAATGTGTGACCAGAGGGCTTTGGAAAGACATTGGTGACAGCATCAGCAATATCATTGATAATCGATCATTGCAGGATTTATTAGGCAAATAAGCCAGAAAGAGGTAAATTTATGAAACGAATCTATTTAGACCACGCTGCAACAACGCCAGTTGATCCGGCTGTGGTTGAAACCATGCTGCCATTCTTTACTGAATATTTTGGAAATCCTTCTTCGGTATACACTGAAGGCAGAGGGGTAAAGAAGGCAATTGAGGCGGCGCGGCTCCAGATTGCTAAAGCCATTAATGCCGATCCCCGGGAAATCTATTTTACCGGAAGTGGATCAGAAGCCGATAACTGGGCCATAAAAGGGATTGCCATGAAAAATCAGGCTAAGGGGAAGCACATTATCACCTCAACGATTGAGCATCACGCCGTTCTTCACACCTGTGAATACCTCGAAAAACAGGGCTTTGAAGTAACCTACCTGCCAGTTGACAAAGATGGGCTGATATCACTAGATGATTTACGCAATGCAATCAGAACAGACACCATTTTAGTCACGATCATGTTTGCCAATAATGAAATTGGAACCGTCGAACCGATCAAAGAAATCGGCGAAATTGTTAAAGAAAGAGGAATTATTTTTCATACCGATGCTGTCCAGGCGCTGGGAAACATTCCCGTTGACGTCAAGGATTTAAATGTCGATCTGCTTGCTATCTCGGCACATAAAATATATGGTCCTAAAGGAATCGGTGCTCTTTTTATCAGAAAAGGGGTTCCAATTGATAATCTAATCCACGGCGGCGCTCAGGAGCGAAAAAAACGGGCCGGAACCGAAAATACTGCTGAAATTGTGGCTTTTGGGAAAGCGGCGGAAATGGCAACTGAGCATCTGACAGAAAATGCTGCCCATATGAAAAAATTAAGAGACCTTCTGATCAAAGGGGTCATGGAAAATATCCCGCAGGTTCGTTTAAACGGGCATCCCGAAAAACGCCTGCCAGGGAACGCTAATTTCTGTTTTGATTACATTGAAGGGGAGTCGATCCTACTCAGTCTGGACATTATCGGCATTGCCGGCTCCAGTGGATCAGCCTGTACCTCAGGTTCGTTGGACCCATCCCATGTGTTGTTGGCCATTGGTTTGCCGGCAGGGATCGCCCATGGATCACTGCGACTCACGATTGGGAAGCATACAACCGTCGAGGATATTAACTATGTGGTTGAAAATCTGATCCAGATTATTGAACGGTTGCGGAAAATGTCGCCGATTAACGCCGATTGTCCGATTGATGATGCTGTTTTTGATAAAGCCGATCATCACCATCACTAAGAATAAATAAAGACTAAAATAAAATAGAAGGAGAAAATAAAATGGAATATACAGATGTAGTAATGGAGAATTTTACCTGTCCCAAACATGTCGGAGAGATTGAAGGTGCAAATGGTATTGGTCAGGTGGGAAGCCCGGCTTGCGGCGATATTATGAAAATCTTCCTGAAAATCAACGATGACGGCGTTATTGAAGATGCCTCTTTTAAAACCTTTGGCTGCGGTGCAGCAGTGGCCAGCAGTAGTATGGCAACCGATATGATCATCGGCAAGACGATTGAAGAAGCGGGAAAATTCAAGAATTCTGATGTGGTTGATGCCCTGGGTGGATTACCATCTGAAAAAATTCATTGTTCGGTCTTGGCAGCTGAAGCCATTCAGGCGGCGATTGAAGACTATCACAAGAATAAAGCCAAATAAATTTATCAAGATGTCGTCTCTATTTACTGGGGACGGCGTCTTTTTTTTGAAAAATAAGAAAAGAAAAAACAACATTGCCATAAAAAAAATAATAAGGTAAGATAAGCATATGACATAAAACGAAAGGAGCGCAGTATGAAAGCAAAAATTTTACTCAATGTGGAAGTTGTTTCGCAAAAAAACGGACGGCGACATGGGTTGGTTAAGAGTTTGGTGGTTGTGAATCATGTGGTGAAGTATCTGGTTATCAATCCCGGTGGAATTTTCGCCAAAGCTCAATTTTTCAAACCTGAAAATATTATCGATGTCAATTATAAGCGACTGGTAATCGAAAATGAAAAGGTCATCATTAAAGCCAAAGGGAAAAAAGTAAAGACGTATCTGGACGAGGCATTTCCGCTGATGGATTATCCGGTGGTCGATAAAAATGAGGAGGCTTTTGGTCATGTGGTCAATGCGACCATTGAAGAGGGAACATTTGCCATCACCGAATATCAAATTTCGCGAAGTTTCTTTGATGATATTGACCATGGCTTTGCGATTATTCCAGCCACCGATCTGGTCTATAAGGATCAGGTGCTTTATTATGAAAAAGAAATGTTTGATCTGGGTTTTAAAAAACAGGGAACAGGCATTGCCAATAAATTACTGGGGGTAAGATAATGGGCGAACCATCGAATAAAAAGCGGCTATTAGTGCTTAACCTCATCGTCGTCGCCTTAATTGGCGCGCTGTGCTTTGTTATCTGGCCAACTCTGGCAGGGATGTTTGCACCATTCTTTTTCGCCATTGTGCTGGCGTATTTGCTGAATCCGCTGGTAAAAAAATTTGAAAATAAAGGTCTAAACCGGGGAGAGTCAGTTCTGATTGTGTTTTTTGCAATGCTGGCACTGGTGATTGGGGCATTTATGAGCTTTGTTCCTAGCCTTATTACCAATATTGCCAGTATGATCAAGAGTATCCCAAACTTTGTGACCCAAATGCAGACCTACATCACAGATTTATCCGACTACATTTCAAATTTTACCGGATACGACATTACCCAGTTTTTTAATCTGGAACAGGTTCTGGGAAATGTGCTGCAGGGCTTTGCAACGGCGCTTCAGGGGATTTCGAATGCCCTTCTGCAAAACAGCGGTCAGCTCATGAATGTTATCATCGTGCCATTAGTGACGATCTTTCTGCTGATGGATAAGGAATTCTTTATTAAAGGGATCATGTACCTGGTGCCATTGCAGTATCGCAACAGTATGCTTAAAATGTGCTGTGACATCGATCTGGTCATTGGTGGTTTTATCAAGGGACAGGGTTTGACCTCCCTCATCGCTGGGATTGCAACGGGGATTGGCGCCTTTGCGCTGGGTCTTCCTTACGCAAGTATTATTGCGGTGATTGCTGGGGTTACCACCATGGTTCCCTATTTTGGTCCGGTGGTAGGCACGATTGTAATTGTGGTGTTGGTATTGTTTACCAATCCGATGATGATTATCCCCATGTTGATTGTGATTGGGGTGGTTCAGGTGGTCTGCGGTAATTTTCTGGCACCAGCTTTGATGTCCGGCAATGTGGGACTCCACCCGGTGTTTATCATCTTCTCGATCTTCTTTTTTGGGGCCATGTTTGGCGGTGTCGGGATGATTATGGCCGTACCGATGGCCGGTACCATTAAGGTAATGGCCGGATATATTATTTCCTTATTTGCTTCAGATGATATCACGGATCTAAAAAAAGATTGACATTTAAATATGAAATTAATATAATCATCTTCGTAGGTTAATATTAAAATGCATTGAGAACGAAGACTCTAACAATAACGATTGCAGAGAGAGAGACATGGCTGAGAGTCTTTTATGGTTGGTTTAGAGTTGCCCCGTTCGAGCAGCTGCAAAGAAAGTCTGAATAAGGTATTCAACGAGTATTTTCAGTCGGGAAACCGTTATTGATAAAGTGAGTTGCCAAATATTGGGCAGCTAATTTGGGTGGTACCGCGGATTAAACCGTCCCTTGCAGATTTGCAGGGGATTTTTTTGTTTTGATAAACACCGGAAAGTATCAAATGCTTTACAATCAGAGAACAAAGTTTCGATAAGGAGAAAAAATGAAACCATTAGGATTAAATGAAATTAGAGAAAAATATCTGGCATTTTTTGAAGAAAAAGGACATTTGCGATTAAACAGTTTTCCCTTAGTGCCCATTAACGACAAGAGTTTGTTGTTGGTCAACTCAGGGATGGCACCGCTAAAACCCTATTTTACCGGAGATGAAATACCACCTCGAAATCGGGTGACAACCTGTCAGAAATGTATTCGTACCCCGGATATTGAAAACGTTGGAAAAACAGCGCGGCACGGAACTTTTTTCGAAATGCTGGGAAATTTTTCCTTTGGTGATTATTTTAAGAAGGAAGCGATTCCATGGGCCTGGGAATTCTGTACCAAGGTTATGGAAATACCGGAAGATAAGATCTGGATCACCGTTTATCTGGATGATGATGAAGCTTTTCAAATCTGGAATGAAGATGTCGGGATTCCCAAAGACAAAATCGTCCGGATGGGAAAAGAAGATAATTTCTGGGAACATGGCCTGGGACCCTGTGGTCCCTGTTCCGAGCTTTATTTTGATCGGGGTGAGGAATACGGCTGTGACAGTCCCACCTGCAGTGTTGGTTGTGATTGTGACCGTTATGTTGAATTCTGGAACCTGGTCTTTACCCAGTTTGATAAAGATGAAGCTGGCAACTATAATCCCTTACCCAAACCAAATATTGATACCGGGATGGGGTTAGAACGTCTGGCGGTGGTGATGCAGGGGGTAGGAACTATTTTCGAAATTGATACAGTTGGCCATGTGCTCAATTATATCTGCAAAAAAGCTGGGGTAAGCTATGGCGATGATCCTCAGGATGATATCTCGATCCGGGTCATCACCGATCATATTCGCAGTGTTACCTTTATGATTGCTGACGGCGTGATGCCGGGCAATGAAGGCCGGGGTTATGTCTTGCGACGTTTACTGCGCCGAGCCGTCCGTCACGGAAAATTACTGGGAATCAAGGATCTTTTCCTTTATGATGTTGCGAAAGAAGCGATTCGGGTTTCGGAAGGGGCTTATCCTGAACTCAAAGAAAAACAGGATTTTATTCAAAAACTGATCCGTATTGAAGAAGAACGGTTTAAAGAAACCATCGATCAGGGTCTGGCGTTGCTAAACAAAGAGCTGGATAAAATTATCGAAATGGAAGAAACGGTATTCCCTGGTGGCGGTGCCTTTAAGCTCTATGATACCTATGGTTTTCCCTATGATCTGACCAAGGAAATTGTCGAAGAACGGGGACTGACCATTATCGCCGAAGACTTCGAAAAAGAAATGCAGGCACAGCGGGACCGAGCCCGACAAGATCGTCTCAACAGCGATTTGGCGGTATGGGCCGATGATCCCTTTAATCCCCTGGGTTCAGATGCTGTCAATACCTTTGTCGGCTATGACAACCTGGAAGCCGAAGGCACGATTTTAGGGCTTTATGTCAACGAAACGTTGGTTGATGAAGCCAAGGCTGGGGATGAGGTGCTGGTGCTTCTGGATCAGACCTGTTTCTATGCTGAAAGTGGCGGCCAAACCGGTGATCACGGTGTCATTCAAAAAGGTGATGGCTTGATTGAAATCAGGGACTGTAAAAAAGGCAGCCTGAGCCGACATATTCACTCAGGTACGGTTAAGTCGGGAACCTTTAAGGTTGGCGAAACCGTTATTACCGAGGTCGACAAAGAATTGCGAGCGGCGGTTCAGCGGAACCATACGTCGACCCATTTATTGCAAAAAGCCTTGAAACAGGTTTTAGGCGACCATGTTGAACAGGCTGGGTCATTTGTATCACCAGACCGGCTGCGTTTTGACTTTAACCATTTCCAGGCGATGACCCGGGATGAAAAACGCCAGGTCGAAGAGATTGTCAACGCCGCGATCTTGGCAGCTTATGAGGTAACGATTTTTGAAACCAGCATTGATCAGGCAAGAGAACTGGGCGCAACGGCTTTATTTGGCGAAAAATATGGTGAAATTGTCCGAGTTGTTAAAGTCGGCGACTTCAGTACCGAGCTGTGTGGTGGCTGTCATATCAACAATTCTGCTAAAGTTGGGCTGTTTAAAATCATTAGCGAAGGTGGCGTTGCTGCCGGGGTTCGCCGAATTGAAGCGGCAACCGGTTTTAATGCCTGGCATCTGGTTGAGAAAATGGATGATACCCTGGTTGAGGTGTCCAATCTGATGAAAACCAATCCCGATCAATTACTGGAAAAGGTAGCGGAATTGGCCGAAATCAACAAACAGAAGGAACGCACCATCGCCGAACTGAAACAGAAATCAGCTGGCAATGCGATCATGGATATTCATCAGAAAATGATGATCATCAGTGACGTTCAGGTTATCATTGCCGAAGTTGAGAAAATGCCGATGGAAGAGTTGCGTACCATCGGAGATTTACTCAAAGATCGGATGGGCTCTGGAGTTGTGCTGTTGGGGAGTGCTCTGGAGGGCAAGGTTAATTTTGTTGCAACGGCAACCCCGGATATTGTCAAACGTGGCTTCCATGCCGGTAAAGTCATTAAAGAAGTGGCGACAATAGCCGGCGGAGGCGGTGGTGGACGTCCAGATATGGCGCAAGCTGGGGGGAAACTTCCGGAAAAACTGGCAGAATCCCTAATAAGGGGAGAGGCGTGTATTCGGGAGCAGTTGAATTAATTTATTAAGAAAATCAAAATTTATGTCATTTGACTTGTCTTTTCTTTTAGTTTGGGTTAAAATAATATAAATTGATTGTGAAGGAGGTCAGATGACAATGGGAGAAAATACGGTGATTGATCGAGGAACCATTATGTTTGAGGTCGATAGCGAAAAGTCTCAGAAGATCGACGAAGTGATGCGCAATGTACATAAGGCTCTAGTTGAAAAAGGGTATAACCCCGTCAATCAAATTGTAGGTTATGTCATGTCAGGAGATCCGACCTATATCACAAGTCACAGAGAAGCGCGAAATGCCATACAGAAAATTGAACGGGATGAGTTACTCGAGGAACTTGTTCGACGTTACTTAAAAGGTATCTAGTAGGCTGATAAATTGGGGCTGTCTCAACCGAGGCAGTCCTATTTTAGTTCTGGTAAGGTAGATTGTCAGCGAAGACGGACGGGTAGCATGTTTGTGGTTAGGAAATGATTGAAAGATGAAAAGCAAGATATTGGGTAATACTGGGATCAGGGTTTCCCGGATGTGCTTTGGTAGTTTGACGATTGGACCGCTCCAGAAAAACAAAACGCTTTTAGAAAGCCGCGAAATCATTGCGGCGGCGCTGGACTGTGGGGTTAATTTTTTTGATACCGCAGATCTGTACAATAATTACGATCACTTGCGAGCGGCGATTCAGATACAGCCGAATGTGGTCATTGCGACGAAATCATATGATTATACGGCAGCAGGAGTCCGGAGTAGTTTGAATCGGGCCTTGACTGAACTGGGTCGGGATTACGTCGATCTTTACCTGCTTCATGAGCAGGAAAGTAAAAAAACGATTGAAGGTCATTGGGAAGCCATTGAGGCCCTGATTGCTGAAAAAAAAGCGGGGACAGTAAGAGCTATCGGCATTTCCACCCATCGGGTGGAAGGCGTTTACGGCGCGAATCTGTTTCCTGAGTTGGATGTGATTCATCCACTGATTAATCTAACCGGCATTGGCATTGAAGATGGAACCGCCCAGGAAATGGCAGCGGCCATCCATGAGGCAAAAAAAGCGGGAAAAGGTATTTACAGCATGAAGCCGTTAGGCGGCGGAAATCTACTTTCCCAAAAACAGGCCAGTTTTGAGTATGTTTTGAATATTGCCGATCTGGATGCGATTGCCATTGGGGTTCAATCGGTTAACGAAGTGCTGTATAACGTTAAAAAATTCAATGGTGAAACAGTTCCTGATGATTTAGAGGATGCCGTTTCCAGTGCCCCAAAAAAACTGCATATCAGTGATTGGTGCACTGGCTGTGGAAAATGCCTCAAGCGTTGCAATCAGCTGGCCTTGATTTTGGTTAATGGAAAAGCCAGCGTTGATGAAAAGAAATGTGTGCTCTGCTGCTATTGCAGCGTTGCTTGTAAAGATTTTTGCATTAAAGTGATTTAATACAACCATAACAAATAGATGGGATAATGAATGGAAAGAATTTTAGGAATTGATGTTGGTGACAAACGGATTGGGGTTGCTGTGACGGATCCGTTGCAGATTACAGCCCAAGGGGTTATGACCCTCAAACGAAAGACCCGGGATGATGATTTGGAAGCGTTTCAGGATCTCATTGCCAAATATGAGATCAAAAAAGTGGTGGCCGGTCTACCGTTGAACATGGACGGTTCAGAATCTGCTCAGACCCGGAAAACAGTGAACTTTTGTCAGTTTATCAAGAAACGGTTAGATATCGAAATCATTTATATTGATGAACGATTAACCTCATCCTGGTCTGAAAAGGTATTAATCGAAGGCAATGTTTCCCGGGAGAACCGTAAAGATTATATTGATATGCTGGCCGCTCAGATCATTCTCCAGTCTTATATGGATCGGGCAGTCAAGTAAAAAATTCGGCATAAATAATTTATAAATAATGGATTCTTTAAGCATGAAAAGGTATAATCCCAAGATTATGAGCGAAAAAATAAAATTGAAAGAGAAGTTGATATGGAAGAAAAAATAATTTTAGAAGATGAGAATGGCGTTGCAAGAGAGTTTGATTTAGAAATTTCGTTTTCACTGGGAGAAAAGACTTATGTGCTTTTAACCGAAGGCGAAGAAAGTGATGATGTGTTTGCGTTCTTTATCGATGAAGACGAAGACGGTGAAATTCTGGTACCAGTCGAAGATGAAGCAGAATTTGCTTTAATTGAAGCTGAATATGATCGCATCATGGACGAAGAATACGAAGATGAAGATGACGATGAAGGCGAAGTTGAGTAAATTCGCCCTTGTTAACAGGCGTTCTTAGCCGGTTTAATCGTTTTATTACGAAAGTAAAAAGTAAAGTAGTTGATTGATCAGAAGAGATTGTCACTCATGTACCCAAACGGTTGCATGAGTGAGCTTCTTGTTCTGGGGATATCAAACATCTGGATGAAATAATTGGGGCTCACCAGGAAGGGTACCCTACTGGTGTTGTTTTTGTTGTGCAACGCAATGATACCAAATCGTTTTAGCCAAAGCAAATAATGGATCCAAAATTTATACGTTTATTGGGTCAATGTCATAGTCTGGGAATAGAGATCCGTGCGCTTTCCTGTGATATTGATGGAGTAAATATAGAAATTATCAGAGCATTGCCTGTAACTGTTTTATTCAGAAGAGACTTAAAAAAGAGGTGTGACCACCATGAATAACGAAAAACAAATTGTGGACGCACTCCGAAAAAGAGGGAACAGATTAACCCCTCAACGTCTGGCTACCATTGAGGTTTTGTTGACCTTTAATGAGCAGCATTTTAGTGTTGAAGAATTATTTCTGGGTGTTAAACAGCGCAATCCTGAGGTGGGAATGTCGACCATTTATCGAACGGTGCAAATATTAGAAGAAATGGGATTCATTACCAAACGTAATTTTGATGATGGTTTTGCTCGGTACGAACTCTGCGAGCTGGATGAAAAGCACTGGCATCATCATTTAATCTGCTTAAAATGTGGAAAGGTAATCGAAATGCAAGACGATTTCCTGGAAGCGCTTGAAAAAGAAATAGAAGAAAAGAAGGATTTTATTATTATCAATCACGAACTTAAAGTGTACGGATATTGTTCGGATTGTTATGCAATAACGAAAGGAGATAAATTTGACTGAAAATAAAAACTTAATAACATCGGAAGCCCAACAAGTGGAGGGGCGTTCACGATCGCGACGAAAGTCTCAGGTTCAGAAGAACAAAGACAAGCTGAGATTGGTTCCATTGGGGGGCTTAGGTGAAATCGGGAAAAACCTGAACGTCTTCGAATACAAGGATGATATCATTCTTGTCGATTGCGGTCTGAAATTTCCAGATGATGATATGTTCGGGATTGATATTGTGCTGCCGGATTATAATTATATTCTGGAGAATCAGGATAAGGTTAAAGGCGTTGTCATTACTCATGGGCATGAGGATCATATTGGCGGACTTGTTTACCTGCTGAGAAAGATCAATATTCCCATTTATGCCACGAAGTTTACCATGGGACTGATCGATAAAAAGCTTAAAGAGCATGGTTTGCTAACTAAAACCACCCGCATTATTGTTAAACCCAAAGATCGGATTGACATCGGTGAGTTTAACGTTGAATTTATTCGCGTTAATCACAGTATCGCTGATGCGGTCGGACTGTGTATCAAATGTGATGCCGCAACCGTTGTCCATACAGGCGACTTTAAAATAGACTACCATCCCATTGGTGGCGAAGTAATCGACTTGCAGCGATTTGCCAAAATTGGATCCCAGGGTGTTGACTTGCTGATGTCAGACAGTACCAACGTTGAAGGGGCCGGATTTACTCAATCGGAAAGCACGGTTGGACCAACCCTGTTCAATTTATTCAGAAACGCCAAAGGACGAATTATCGTTACGACATTTGCCTCAAATGTTCATCGACTCCAGCAGGTGATTGATGCGGCGGTAGAATATAACCGTAAGGTTATTATCTGTGGACGGAGTATGGAAAATGTCAGCGAAGTAGCCATGGATTTGGGTTATATGAAAATGCCCCCAAATGTACAGGTTCAGTTGCGCGACATTAATAAGTATAAAGACAAAGAAATAGTGATTATTACGACCGGTAGCCAGGGAGAACCAATGGCCGCTCTGGGACGAATGGCATTGGGTGAGCACCGTCACCTAACCATTAAAAAAGAAGACCTCGTTGTCATTTCAGCATCCGCAGTACCGGGAAATGAGAAAATGGTTTCAGAGGTTATCAATAAATTAGTGGAATTGGGTTCTGATGTTGTTTATGGGGGATTTGCTGAAATACATGTTTCCGGTCATGCCCGACAAGAAGAATTAAAGCTGATGATCACACTGGTCAGACCCAAACATTTTCTGCCGGTTCATGGTGAAAGTCGCATGTTGATGAAACATGTCGAGTTAGCGCAAACCGTTGGTATGAAAAAGGAAAAGACCTTTATTGCTGAGAATGGAAATATCCTGGAAATTGATAAACGCAGTATGCAGATTGTCGGAAAAACTCAGGCCGAACCGGTTCTGGTTGATGGACTGGGAGTTGGCGACATTGGCAATATTGTCTTGAATGACCGTAAGCGACTGTCTGAAGATGGACTCTTTATTGTCGTTTGCACGATGCATAAAGGCAAAGCTGTTTCGGGACCAGATATTATCTCCCGGGGATTTGTTTATGTGAGGGAATCAGAAGAACTGATTAATAGCGCCCGTGAAGAGGTCAAGAAAGCCTTGATATCTTGCGAAGAAAAGGGTATTATTGACTGGAACTCGATCAAAAATGTCATTCGCGAGAGTTTGTTTAAATACCTCTATGCAAAGACCCAGAGGAAACCAATGATACTGCCCATATTGATGGAAGTATAGATTTATTAAGGTGATTGTTTGAGATAAACTTCTGTAATAGTTGCCGATAAAAATTTTTTTAAGTAGGAGTAAGGTATGAACGTCTATGATGAAGCCAATAATTTGGCACGAGCACTCAAAGAATCCACAGAATATAAAAATTTTTTAGCTGCCAAAGAAAAACTGGAACAAGATCCGGAAAAGTATGAAATGGCCAAGGATTATATGCGTAAGCAGATGGAAATTCAATCGTTTCAAATGTTGGGAAACGAGTTAACCGAGGAGCAGATTACAAGCTATAATACGTTGGCGAACACCATTATGGGGATTCCTGAAATCGCTGAGTTTTTTCAGGCGCAAATGTATTTTTCGGTAATTTTCCAGGACATTACCGACATTATGGCAAAAGCTGTCGATTTAGATATGGGCCTGTTTGATTCAGAAGAAGAAGGCTGTGGCGTTTAAATAACCATTCAATAGAGCAATAATTTAAAAAGAATATAGGTGCCCACCTCATTAGCGGTCCTATATTCTTTTTATGGTTTTAGAAATGAAAGAAGGTGAAGTATGGGTAACAGGACAAATCGAACCAGACAAGCACCCCGAAGAAAAACAGGAAAACTGATCGCCATTATTTTTTTATTATTAGTCGTATTTGGCGCGACTGGGGTGTTCAGCTTTAATTATTTTATTGGACAAATGTTGGAACCCGTGGGATCGGGAGAGCTTGTCTATGTGCAAATAGAAGAAGGTGCCGTTATCAGTGAGGTAGCAGAGCTATTGGCAGAAAATAACTTGATTAAAGATGCTTTTGCTTTTGAAATGTTGGCCAAAAAAGAGAAGGCTGCCCAGCAGATTCAATCCGGTTATTATGCGTTCAGCCCGGCTGAATCGGCTCAGCAGATTCTCGACCGTCTGGCAATCGGTGATGTGGCAGATGCCACGGTGACTATTCCGGAAGGCCGTAATATTTCAGAATTTGCCGAAATTTTAGAAGAGAAAGATGTTTGTGATGCCGATGCATTTATCGAAGAAACGAAAAAGGTGGCAGAATATCAGAAAGACTACTCGATTCTAAGCAATATTCCCCTGACTGAGAAAGACGGGGTCAGCCGAACCCTGGAAGGCTATCTTTTCCCCGATACCTACAGCTTTTCGCCCGGTACCGAGCCATCAGAAGTGGTGACCGCCATGCTGGATCGTTTTGAGGAGGTTTATGATCAGGAACTGCAAAAACAAACCAAAGAAATAGGCAAGACCGTGGATGAAATTGTGATTATGGCTTCGATTGTGGAATTGGAAACTAAATTCGTTGAAGATAAAGCTAATGCCGCCAGTGTCTTTTACAATCGCATTGCCGCGGATATGCCTCTTCAATCGGACATCACCGTGGATTATGCCCGAGGTGAAAAAACTGCCGTATTAACAACCGAACAAACCCAATTTCCATCGCCCTACAATACCTATCTTAATACCGGATTGCCCTTTGGGCCAATTTGTTCATTTGGAGAAACTTCGTTAGAAGCCGCATTAAATCCGGCGGAAACAAGCTATTTATATTTTGTTGCCGATATGGATTCGGGAAAGATCCATTTTAATGAAACCTACGAAGAACATCTGGAAGATGTTGGAAAATACATGGGCAACTGATTAAGAATAACAGAGATAAAAGCCAGACCCCATCAAGGAGTCGTCAATAAAAAAGAATGAAGGCCAGATAGTGAGTGAAATTGTACAAGATTACATTGAAGATTATATCAGAGGGTTAATTCCAGTCGATCGTCCGCAAATAGAGGAATTCCGGAAAAGAGCCTTGGGTGCTGATATTCCGATCATCCATAAAGAGGTTCAGAAACACATCGAATTATTGATCGCAGCTAAAAAAATTCAGACTATTCTAGAGGTTGGTACAGCGGTCGGATTTTCGGCCTCGGTCTTTGCCGAAGCGATGGGCCGCCAGGGACGGGTGGATACTATCGAGCGAAATTTTAGCATGGTGGTTCAGGCAGAAGAAAATATTACCAGTTTGGGGCTTAATCATCAGATTAATCTGATGGTTGGCGATGCCCAGGAAAAACTGGCAGAACTTGATAAAAGCTATGATATGATTTTTTTGGATGGTGCCAAAGGGCATTATATCCATTTGCTGGACGATTGTCTACGGTGTTTAAAACCCGGTGGACTGTTGATTTCCGATAATGTCTTATTTAAAGGGATGATTGCCACCAACGAATTAGTCATCCGCCGGAAAATCACCATTGTCAAACGGATGCGAGTGTATCTGGAAACTATTTCCAACCATCCCCAATTAATGACCAGTATCCTGCCACTAGGTGACGGGCTGGCGATCAGCTTAAAAAAAGATCAGTAAGAAATCAGGTAAGTAATATTAATAAGAAGAAAACTGAAGCAAGCGTTAAAGATCGGAGAGATAGATGAAAAAACCGGAACTATTGGCACCGGCAGGAAATTTTGAAAAATTACGGTATGCCCTCCATTATGGAGCTGATGCGGTTTATTGCGCCGGCAAGAAATTTGGACTCAGAGCAAAGGCCGATAATTTTGACCAGAATTCGCTTAAAGAGGCCGTTGCATATGTCCATGAACGCAATAAGCGCATATACGTTACCTTGAATATGATTCCCCACAATGCAGACTTGGACGGTCTGCCCGAATATGTCAGCGAACTGCAAGACCTGGGAATTGACGGCGTGATCGTGGCTGATCCCGGGGTTTTTTCTGTGGTTCGGGAAGTTGCCCCGAACCTGAAAATATCAGTCAGCACCCAGGCTAATAATACCAATTGGCGTAGCGTGGTGTTCTGGCACACCCAGGGCGCCAAACGGATTGTGCTGGCCCGGGAATTGGGTCTTAATGAGATCCAGGAAATTCGGGAAAAAGTGGCTCCAGAAATGGAAATTGAGATCTTTGTTCACGGTGCAATGTGCATCTCCTACTCCGGACGCTGTCTATTAAGCCACTACATGACCGGCAGAAATTCAAATCAGGGAGATTGCGCCCACCCTTGCCGATGGAAATATCACCTGATTGAAGAAACCCGCCCGGATGAAGCTTTTACCATCGAAGAGGATGCTACCGGATCTTTTATTTTTAACTCTAAGGATCTCTGCCTGATCGATGAAATCCCGGCTTTGATGGCTGCCGGGGTGGACAGCTTTAAAATCGAAGGTCGAATGAAAAGTCTTTATTATGTGGCCACTGTGGTATCAGCCTATCGCAGTGCGATTGATCACACATATGATAATCCCGGGTTCACACAGTTGGATGGGGGCTATTATGATGAGCTGACAAAGGTCAGCCACCGTAATTATACTAAAGGATTTTTTAGCGGCAAAACAACATCAGATGATCAAAATTACGGTACCAGTAGTTATACTCGGCACTATGATTTTGTTGGTCTGGTTTTGGAATATAATGAAAACACCGGGATGGCCTTAATTGAACAGCGCAACAAGGTCGTATTAGGTGACGAGATCGAGATTATGATTCCCGGAAAAGGCTTTGTTAAGCAAAAAATAGAGGTGCTAACGGATAAAAACGGGGCGGCAATAGAGTCTACACCGCATCCCAAAATGCTTTATTATCTGCAGATGCGGGCTCCGGTTAAATCAATGGATATCATCAGAAAACAGGAGTAAGTTTGACAGAAATATAACAATTAAAAATGATTCTCGTTTACATAAGATGTCGGATAGTATTATTTAGAAATGTTATTGACACGACATTATTAAGGTGCTATAATTCAGAATGTTTCAAGAGTGTACTAGGTTAACATCGATGCGGATGGTTGCTTGTATGCTGTTGTAGTAGACTCGGATTTATCAAAGGTGATAATATAGATAGAGCCTATCTTGTTATGGCCTTTTTTTTGTGCAAATTTTGCCTGATGGCGTTTGTCTTATCGAGTTAGAAGGAGAAAAAATGTATAATTTTGATCAGCTGCTTATCCTATTCAGTGCGCTGCTTTCGTTAGTGGTGATGTTTAGTTTTATCAATGAAAAAACATTAAAACTGCCCTATGAAATTGGTCTGGTCGTATTTGGATTTATTTTTGTTGTTATTTATATTGTTGGTCGGAACTTAAATATTGTCCATATACCGATAGAGTTTTTAGCTCTTTACCGAGAATTCGATTTCACCGATTTTTTGTTTAAGGGCGTTTTATGTTTTATGTTGTTTAGTGGAGCCTCACGAATCGAATTTGGCGATTTTAAAGCAGACAAATACCTGATTGGTAGCATGGCAATCATCGGAACCCTGGTATCAACAGTGGTGTATGGCCTTCTTTTCTTTGGACTGGGATATCTGATTCATGCCAATATTTCATTTCTGGAAGCCTGTATTCTGGGAGCAATTGTAGCACCAACTGATCCGATTTCGGCCATGAGTATTCTGGCAAAGGCTGGGTTGCCTAAAAGAATCGGTTTAATTATCGAAGGGGAAGCCTTGTTCAATGATGGTGTGGCGGTGGCTATTTTTGCAACCCTGTTAACAGCTTTGAAATTGTCGGCTAACAGTGTCTCAGTAATGAGTTTTACATGGGGACTGACCACGGAAATTCTGGGTGCAGTGGCTGTCGGCTTTGTCGTATCGTTCCTGCTATTTGAAGTATTCAAACGTTCAAATGACAATTTTATCAAAATATTTACTAGTATTCTGACTGTTATGCTGGCTTATCTGATATGTGAATACTTTGTCTTTTCCGGACCGATTGCTGCCGTTATCTGCGGACTTTACTATGCTAGCGGGATTGCCGGGCTGCAAAGAAATAATCATATCTGTATGACTGAGGAATTGTACAATTTATTCTATTCCTTCTGGTCGGTGGTGGATAACCTCTTGAATGGTATCTTATTCCTGTTAGTTGGAGTTATATTGCTGAATATTAAAAACATTAACACCCTGTCAGTGGGTATGATTTTTATCATCGCAATTGGAGCCATCGTATTTAATACCATTGCCAGAATGCTCGGGGTATATGCATCGATGATTTTCAATAAAAACCCGCCGAAAGATAAGGGGATGAAGAATATCAAATTCATTACCTTTATGACCTGGGCAGGTTTAAAAGGTGGTCTTTGTCTGGCCTTGATTATGGGTACCAGTATTTCTCTGACTACGCCAACTTATAACCTGTTTTTAGTGGCGACCTATGCCATCGTCCTCTTCACAACTGTGGTACAGGGATTAACAGTAGGCAAGGGTTATATAATACTCAGTAAAAATAAGGGAAGCAAAACAAAACCGCAAAAGAAAAAGATGAAAATAGCTGGTAATCCAGCGAAATAAACTGATTTTATCGATGCTTTTATAGGTGTCCTTGTCCAGCAATATTTTTATGACCGGAAAGATACCCTTACTTGTGAATAAAACCGGACAAGGTTATAATAAATACGGAACTTAGAATAAAGAAACAAGCAAGTTGGAGGAAACATGAGAATATATATTGCCGCTTCATGGAAGCATCAGCATGCCGTAGAAATGCTGACCGATTTATTGGAAAGCCGGGGCCATACCATTTTGTCCTGGATCCGGGAGGGACGGCCGGAAGAGGCCTTTCTTTCGCAAAAAGAGCTGACCCATTTTATTGAGTCGGCCGAAGGGGAACGCGTTTTTGACTTTTGTATCTCATCGGTCACCAGTGCCGATCTGATCATCTATATTGGTCCATCCGGTTGTGATGCCTGGGCCGAAATCGGCGCTGCCTACGGATCAAAGATTCCGGTTTTTGGATTGCTGGCCAAGGCCGAGCAGGTCGGGCTGATGCGTCATATGATTAAAAATTGGTACAGTTCAATTTCGGAGTTGATGACAGCCGTGGACGAAATGAAAAAATAATCGAATAAATGATTAAGGATTAACAGCAAGAATAGCTGTGTGCAACGATTTTTAATTTAACTTGAACGTATTTCTTAGGACGCTATCGTATTAACGATGGCGTTTTTTTATTGTGGATTAAGAGAGCAATACATCTTCAGCGGATTGAATCATTGACATTAAACTGGACAGTTGTTTTATTGTCATGTAAAATGATTTTATAAACCATAAAGAGAAGGTGCTCTGAATGTTTAATATCGCAATCTGTGATGATCAACGTGAAATCTGTACGGAAATTGAAAATATTATTTTAGAATATAAAAAATCAACCCTGCAGGAAATGCAAATCGAAGTGTTTTATTCGGCTGAAAAACTTGGTATTTATATGGATAATGAACATAATTTTGATTTAATATTTCTGGACATTGAAATGAAGGGTTTTAATGGACTTGATCTGGGCCGGAAAATTCGCGAAGAAATGGATAACCAAATCACCCAGATTGTCTATGTTTCAGGTAAAGATAGCTACTTTAAAGATTTGTTTGAGGTTCGACCAATGCATTTTCTGTCAAAACCGGTGGAGCCGGATCAGGTGATCAAAGACATTGAACTGGCCATGAAATTAGCAAACCGTTTAGGCTGCGTTTTCAGTTACAAAAAAGGATCGGAGACACATAAACTTCCCATAAAAAACATTATCTATTTTCAGAGTGTCAACCGAGAAATAAAAATTGTGACCACAACCGGGGTAGAATTATTTTATGGTAAACTCCAGGAGGTGTTTCGTCAAGTAGCCAAATACCGGTTTATTACCATTCACAAATCATATATTATCAATTATGAACAGGTAGCCAATTTTAAGTATGACGAGGTTGTGATGTCGGATTCGGCCTGTCTGCCAATTAGTCAGTTAAAACGGAAAGAAGTCAGAAGACTGCAGATGAAATACGAAAGTGAGAGGTTTCTTTAATGGCGCTAAGCACCTATGAAATGGTATATCTGATAACCAATATTTTTGGAACCTATATCGTCTATAAATTTATGCATATTTTCTTTGAGACCAAAGAAGTCAATCATAAGATAGAATTCTTATCCTATGCGGGATATTACATATTTATTGCGCTGGTATATTTGACTATTAATATACCAGTTGTTACGATGATCGGTAATATTTTTGCTTTTTTAGTCCTGTCATTTAACTATAAGGTAGGAATTAAAAAACGGCTTCTATCAGTATTTTTGATTTATTTGATTGTAATGTGTGTCGAACTGATTGTTGGATTGCTTTCAGGATATTTTAATTTTCCTTTGATGACCATTAACAATTATTCCTCAGAATATGGACTGATTATAGTTCAAATCATATTGTATTTTGTCGTTCGAGTTTTCAATAATTACAAAAATATCAGACTAGGAGAAACAATCCCGCTTGCCAATTGGATTGCAATTATTTTGATCCCGATTTCATCCTTATATATCATTCTATCCTTATTTCAAGCAACGGGTCTGTCCTGGAAGCAAGTTCTAATCGGAGTGGTATTGATACTACTTGTCAATTTCACAATTTTTTATTTATATGATGTCATATCAGCTTTCATGGTCGATAAAATGGATAAGGTCTTGCTTAGCCAGCAAAATAAATACTATCAAAAACAATTTGAATTAATGGAGTCATCCTTAAAAACAACGAAGGCAATGCGGCATGATCTGCGAAATCACTTATCGGTTATCTATGCATTGCTTGAAAAAGAGGAAAGAGGAGCTGCTTTAAAGCATTTAGCAAAGATGACTGATGTTTATGACGATAAGAAACAATACGCGTGCACCGAAAACATCGATATTGACAGTATTTTAAATTTTAAAATTCAGGCAGCAGAGCAACAAAATATAAAAATTGTACTAGATTTGAGTATTCCCGAAAAAATGGACATTCCATCATTTGATTTGGCGATAATTTTGGGGAACTTACTGGATAACGCAATTGAGGCAGTTGCTGAGTTGGAAAAAGAAAGACAGATAAAAACAAAAATAAGCTATGCTAGAGGACGCTTAATTATTCTGGTGGAGAATCCTTATCAGGGTGAACGTGTAAAAGTCGGGAATCGTTATCTAACAACAAATAAAGAGACAAACCAGCATGGTTTAGGCCTGGAAAATATAAAAAGTGTATTACAAAAATACGATGGGACGATGGAGATTACCCAGCAGAAAGAGGTCTTCTCAGTTTCCCTGCTGTTGTTTGTATAGATCGTTGTTGCGAGCATACTTTTAATAAGATTGCTCGTTTTTTATTTGAGTAAAAAAAATCTTAGTTCACTACAAAAAAATATATTAATTTCAACATAATCTCGCACAAGTGAAAATATATGGTAGATTTAGGACATAAAAGATAAAAAGATAAAAAGATAAAAAGATAAAAAGATAAAAAGAGGAGGTTGCTTTGAAAAATCTATTATTAAAGTGCTATCGGGTGATTGCAATTATGGCGTTGATGGTAACAACGTTAAATGTCAATACGGCTTGTTTTTTTATTATGCACCAGCCCAAATTACCTGAGGGTGCAGAAAAACTCAAAAAGTTTAAATGAAAAGCGTAATGACGGAGAGAATTACAGATATCCTTGTAAACAATGAAATTATCATAGCTGAGAACAGAAATTTATATAGCTATGGTTTACAGCAAGGACTGTTGATATTCCTCAATATTGCTACGATTCTGGGAATCGGAATGGTGTTAAATATGGTCCGAGAAAGCATTATTTTCCTTTTAATATTTATTCCGCTTCGTTCCAACGCCGGTGGCTACCATGCAAAAACACAGTTAAGATGTTATTTGTGTTCAGTCGCAATGATTACAGCTACTTTGGTAGGTATTAAAATTGTACCTTGGACAGGGGTTATTTGTTTGTCATTGACAGTAGTTGCAGGAACGATTATCTTTTTCCTTGCGCCAGTGGAGGATGCTAATAAACCGTTAGGACAAATCGAAATAGCTGTGTATAAAAAGAGAACACGTTTTTCTTTGGTTTTATTTGTATTTTTAGTTTTGCTATTTTGTTATATTGGTCAATTAGCGATTTCAGTTTGTATAATGATGGGAGTTGTAGTGGTTAGTATTGTGCTTGTGTTGGGAAGAGTATTGAAATGATAAAGAAGAACAAAATTATTTAGGTTTATTTTGTTGTTTCTACAGATAATTATCTGTGAAATAGCCGATAGAGAGGAGTTGTTTCGTTTAAATAAGATTTTCAGAATTTTCGTCCTCAATTGATTTCAGTATGGGTTTTCAACTAATGAGTGGTGTTAATTAGAAGTAGCGTAATAAGTGCATTGCATCAGTTTAAAGGAGGTGAATTCATTATAAAAGGTATGTAACGAATATACTTGAGCGGTTGTTTTTGGTTAGAGAATAATTTTATAAGTTAAATGGATCGATATAAGTTGCTAATTAATGGGAATATTGAAATAAGGGCGTAGAAAAGGCTTGGAGGAAAAATAATTGACAGATTACAAATCAATTATAAAAATTGCCATAACACCTTGTCTTATCTTAGGATTTGTTATCTTGAGGAATGATTTTATAGAATATCAGGCAGCTAATCTTCAAATAGGATTATTATGGTATAGAGTTTTGTTTGACTTATTTCTTTACATTTCAACAGGAATCTTACTTGCGAGTTTATATGAAACCTATAGAAAAATTCGTTTACTAAGAATAACAAAGGTTATTTTGTTATGTAATATTTTAATGTTGATTCTGTTTTATGGTGTGAGTTATTTCGGTTTTCTGTATTTTGCTAGTATTAAGGAGTTTTTTGTCTTCAATTTTATTTTGATGGGATACTACGTTTTTTTAGTGAGTCATAATTTTCGAAAAGGAGAAAGTTAATGAAAATTTTTTTAAAAAAGGTTAGTGTTGTTTTATTATTAGCTATTTGCATCTGTTCTACGCCTGTTTTGGGACAAGAGAGTGTAGAAAAGGAGAAGTTCTTAGATGAAAGTGAAATAAAAATTCAGTTAGCGGAAGCTATATCACTAGGGGAAGAAGCTGTCGCAATTGGTCGACTAGAAAATCAGGAAACAGGTTTAGCTTATGACATGGAGATCTATGCATTGCCACTTGACGAAAACCGAGAATACACATCGTCTGACAAAGCGGAATCAATTTGTTATATAGCTTCGACAGATTATATGACGATTGATGAAAGTACAATTCCAGATGCAATGCTTCGTGGTGGCGAAGATGATTCTATGTGGGATTCTACTGGTTCAGCCAATTTTACATTAGGATATGATTTCGACAGAAATTCAAGTGGATATATTCAGTTAACTTATATTTGGGGGAATTCATATTTTACTTCTGGTGTTGGGCTTGCAAGTAGTCAGGTAGGTTGTGCACAACATAGTGCATATACTGGAGTTTATGAAACTAGAATTTGGAATGTAGGATCTTCATTTGGGAATCACACTGGTTTTAGCGGTTGGGTCCCAGATTCAACTGCTACCGCACTTTTTGGAACTAACTGGAACGCTACACTTAGTCGAGGGGGCAGCACCTGGGGCTTTTCGCTTCCCGTTTATAGATATCTATAAAATTTGGATTGCCGGAAACATATATAACAAAAGGTACGAAGTCTTCTGTGAATCTACCAAGTTCCAGATTAAAATTGGCAGCGAATTTTGAAGATGAAGCTATGTCATACACTATCATTGTTTTTACCCGATGTATCCTGCTAGAATGGTATTGCCATCTTTGATCGGTTTTTCTTTTAAGAATTATTCAATCAAATCCCTTTTTTGTTTCTTCCCATAAAAACACCTCCAAACTGATTTTATTCTACATCAGTTTGGAGGTTTACACAAATATTGAAGCGAGTTCCAATTAAGGGATAGATGGCGTTTTGCGGTTTTGAAAGTTCATATCAATTGGAAATAGTGCTTTTTACATTACGACATCTTCATGCTGTTCACGATAGAGCCCTTTAACTGTGAGAGATAAATATGCTATTCTTTTCAGCATGGACAGATTATTTATGAATAATTTGATGTTTTAAAAATGGCCAGAATATAAATAATTTGATGTTTCAAAAATGGTCATATATGAAATAAATTTATGAGAAAGGAGGAAATCGAGATGAAAATAGTAAATCCAATAGGAAGAATACCAGAAAATGGAATTCAACCTAGAGCATGTATGTGTTCTAATTTGTTCGCCAATTACAAAGGTAATGATAATTGCTTCCACTGCGGATGCGGATGCTTAGAGACTGGAGAATATTCGTCAGGAAATAGGAATAGAGCAACAGTTAGGTTCGGAGCATCCAACGAATAATTCAATTAGAACCGCCCATTTTAGCGGGCGGTTCTTCTCTATCCAAAATGTAGAGATGACAAAAGAAAAATGAGTGGTATTTAAAATTGAAAGAGTATATATTGCAGGCGGGAAAGCAGAGCTTTCGGCTAATCTAGGTTATGCTGATATCATACCACGGGATAATCTTATTTTGATGTGTAACGATTATATGGTATAGATAGAAATAAAGGAATCCCCTCTGGATGTCACCTGTCACCATACTATAAAAGTGTAAAGTGTAAAGTCTATGATCAATTTTAATTGACGATAAACTAATTATTCAAGGAGGAAAAATTTGTGGATGCAAAGGCTAAGATCAATCAATTTTATCAATTACTATGCAGAAATGGAAGACCGGGTAGATTGGGAAAAACCTTTAAAACAGAGAGCAATTACTATTTTCTAGATACAGGCACAGGAAAGGTTATGCAAGTGGAAGAGATTACTTTTAAAGTACTGCAGGCATTAATAGAAAGTGAAAATGTTGAAGGGTTATTTGAGCTAGGGTTGACTCCAGAAGAATTGGATTGTTCAATTTCAGAAATTGAGAAAGTAATTAAGGAAGAACATATTTTGTCGGCTTACGAAGTTAAAACCCTTATTGGAGATGCTGTTGTTAATGATCTCCATGAAACTTTGACTAATAGTGTCGAGAATGTTACCTTGGAGGTAACAGAAAAATGTAACCTAAGATGTAAGTATTGCGTCTATAATCCCTCTCATCCAGAGAATAGAGGATTTGGGTATAAAGATATGACTTGGGATACTGCAAAAAAATCAATTGATTTTCTTAAAGAGCACTCTAAAGATGCCAAACACGTTCATATTGGTTTTTATGGCGGAGAACCTCTGCTCAATTTTAAGTTAATAAAAAAAGTAGTGCTGTACGCTTTGGAATTGTTTAATCATAACGTTGGCTTTGGTATGACAACAAATGCGACTTTAATTGATAAAGAAATCGCCTGTTTTTTGATCAAACACCATTTTGATCTCATAGTTAGTCTTGATGGTCCTCAAGAGTTACATGATAAAAATAGAATAACAATAAATGGAGAAGGGAGTTTTGATAAAACAGTTCAAGGATCAAAAATGCTACTTGAAGCACAAAAAAATATGAAGAAAGAACCGGAAATCTCTTTCAATATGGTTATTTCTGGACCAAACTATGAAGATGATTATACAAAAATACAAGAGTTTATTGAAAGTGAAGAATGGCTCCCCAAAAATGTTATGGTTCTAACTTCTGCAGTTGATAGCGGACCAAAGGAAAGTCCATATTTTTTACCTCAGAGCAAAGAAGAAAGAAAATTATATGGGAGTATATATGAACCGTTAGAAGAGTGGGAAATTGCTTACAAAAAAGAAAAGGGTGAAACCTGTAAAACACTATTTTCGGATTCCGTGTTCGACAAAAATATGATGGTTATACATAAGCGGCTCCTTTCTGACACACCTGTAAAAAATTATGGTATGAATGGTTGCTGTGTTCCGGGTCAACGTCGTATCTATGTTACTGTAGATGGAGATTTTCGATTGTGTGAAAGAGTTGGATTGATTCCCGGTATTGGTAATATTGATGAAGGGTTCAATATAGAGATTATTGAACGTCTATATACTCGTGATTTTATTGAAGAGGCTCAAAAATATTGTAAAGAATGTTGGGCAATTAATTTATGTACTTTATGCTATGTTAATTGTTATGATGAAGTTAAAACGCATTTTGCATATCGTCATAATTCATGTCGCAGTGAAAGATCATACTTAGAAAATAGCCTTATTCGATACCACATGATCATGGAACATGACCCCGAAAGTCTTTCACAATACAATGAAAGAGAACTAACTTGAGAATAACTTTTCCTATATAGCAAAAGTTAGCAAATTTTACCATCAGGCCATTCAGGAGTTAATTTCTATACGTATATCTGTGTCTGTTTGAGGTCAATCAAGAAAACATAATCTAATCTAACTTCGGGTTTGCTTGTCTGTGGGAATAGCGGATAGCGTTATAGCGTGTATAAATACGAATTGCAAATCTAACAGAAAAATTTGAACCGGTATAGACCTCAAGTTACAATCTCTATAATTAAAGTCGTTATAATTCAAAATCAGACATAGTATGGATCATCAATTGCCAAGGTATTGTATATTTTAATAATCCAGATTATTCGGATTTTTGCACAGTCATAATAAGAGGGATAGAATGAAAAGTAATTTTGCAAGAATGAAAAAGTTGCTTGCTTTATGTTTTTATGGGAAAAGCAAAACCATAATTATACTAATTGTTTTAATAATTATACATACATCAATAGTTAGTATCTTGCCATTTCTTTTTGGTTATATTATTGATGCTCTTGCAAACAGTAAATGGGAAAGTATGAAATACTTACTCATAATTCATTTGTTGTTATCTCTTTTTTCTATTATTTTGAATACTATCCGAAACACTATACAGTCACTTTTCATTGCGAGTACAAGAAATGCATTAAAATCTAAAATCTTCTCAAGCATCATCTCAATGCCAAAGAAATCTCAAGATAGTTATAGTTATGGAGAATTAATCAATCGTCTTGAAAATGATGCGGATATTATAGTGAGTTTCTTTGTTGAGACTGTTTTTGACCTGTTGAAGGGTCAAAAAACTGCTCTGGTTGCATGTCCTCCAATTGCTCTGTATAATGTCATTATCACAGAGAAAGGAAAGACCCCAAGGAACCTATCTTAGCAGGACAAGCGTTCC
>JAQUWM010000076.1 GCA_028692885.1 Acetobacterium sp.
GCCCATAGCTCAATTGGATAGAGTGCCTGGCTTCGAACCAGTAGGTTGGGGGTTCGAGCCCCTCTGGGCGTACCATAAACGTGCTTAAACAGTCATTCGTGGCTGTTTTTTTCTTACCAAAAATTTGATTTAACCAATTTGTAACCAGATAGGAAAACGAAATGAAATCAGAAATGAGTATTAACAAAGCGATCTTGCATGTATTGGATACGAACGCAAACATTCCAGTGCTATCGGACATGCTTTTGAATATGACCGTATTGGTGAAAGAATATGTGGAAAAACATGTGGAAAGATCGCTGAAAGATCCGGAGATCAAACGAACGGTCTTTCGATCGGGCAGTCCTTTTAAAGAGCGGATCATTGACTATAGAAACAATCCGCATGAGTTGATTCGGGTCAGTTCTGAAATATCCCAGCTGTTTTTTGATTACATGCTGGAAAACATTGAAATACCATCTGCGGATCTGGTTTTTGTAGACTTTAATGTGGAACATGAAACTTATTTGGGTATTTTCAAGTTTAATTATAAGCAGGGCTATATCCACTATGTCAATACCGATAACGGCCTGACCAATGACATTCTGGTTCAACCCTGTGTGCTACCAACGGAAAGTCAGAAACTGGATGAATTTATTCTCATCAATCTGGCCAGCGATGAGGTGCTGATCAAGGAAAAGAAATATCCAATCAATAATGAGAAAGATTATTATATTTCCAGTCAGTTAATTTTCTGTGAGCCGGCGATGTCGGAAAAAGAGGCCTTCGATATTATCGATAAAACAGTCAAGGAAGTGATTGTCAGAGAATACGGCGGCGATTATGAAAAGTTGAATGCCGCCAAAACGGTGCTGGCTGATGATTATGAAACAGAAAGCGAAATTGATGTGGATAATCTGGCTAAGACGGTTTTTGATGGGGATTCAACCATTCAGGATCGATTCAGGTCGTCCTTGGAAGAAAAAGGGCTTTATGAAAAGAAGATTCCGGTTACCCCGAATATTGAAAAAAAGATCTTTGGCAAACAAAAGTTTATCACCGATACGGGCATCGAAATCAGTATCCCCATGGATCAGCTGAAGCGAAATGATATCATTGAGTTTAAAAACAATCCGGATGGCACCATCTCTGTAGAAATTAAGAATATCGGACTGCTAAACCAGAAATAAATGACCGCTTTGTTGACGCTTTTACAATGATGAATCATAGATGTGGAAGGAAGAATTTTATGAGTATGAAAAAAGCATTTAAATTAATCAGAAAAAACACCTTTATCTCGTGTATTCCACTGATCAGCGCCAATCGGAATGAACTATTGGCTGATGTTGAAGTGGGAGTGGCGAATGGCTGCGATTTTCTGGAATGGCGCCGGGATCATTTCGTGCCAGGGGAACAACTCACAGCTGCCGAAGAACAGGATCTGTTGAATGAAATAAAAACCAGAATGCCCGATCAGGGACTTATTTATACCTATCGCAGTCATCTGGAAGGTGGCGTTTATGAAACGCGTGATGAGATTCGGACCGCTGCAGTGATTGCCGCAATAAAAAGTAACCGGGTCGACTATGTGGATGTGGAACTTAACAGCGATCCGGCTTTGCTGGAGCAGATTAAAGAGGTTTTAAAGACGAGCGAAACCCAGTGGTTGGTTTCCTCTCATAACTTTGAGAAAACCCCGTCTGGAGCGGAAATAAACGCTGTTTTCTGTGCCATGGAAAGGGCCGGCGGCGATGTCCTTAAACTGGCGGTGATGCCCCAGTCAATGGATGATGTGCGCCATTTAATCCAGACTACCCTCACGTATAACGAGAATTCCCGGAAACCGATGATCGCCATTGCGATGGGATCATTGGGGGCAATAACCCGAATAGCACCTGATCTGTGTGGTGGTTCCCTGACCTTTGCGGCGGGGGCTGGAAAAACTGCGCCTGGTCAGCTCAGTCTGGAAGAAATAATCGATCTGAGAAAAAGAATGGCTCTGATATAATTATCAGAGCCATTCTTTTTGCAGATTTCTTTTTTCTAAACAGTCGCATCAATGTTTTTTATACACCAGTCAATAGGGGCAATCCCCTGGGCTTTCAGCAGCTCGTTTGCTCGGGAAAAAGGCCGGCTGCCGAAAAATCCCCGATGGGCCGAAAGTGGACTGGGATGAGGCGATTCGATGATGGGATGCCAGAGATTGGTAATCAGGGCTTTTTTATTTTGAGCATCCCGACCCCAGAGAATAAAAATAACCGGTTCGGCCCGGGTGTTTAATTGCTCAATGATCCGGCTGGTAAAAATTTCCCAACCCGCATTTCGATGGGAACCGGCTTCACCGCCTCGGACGGTCAGAACGGCATTGAGCAGCAGTACCCCTTGCTTAGCCCAGGCGGTTAAACAGCCGTGGCCGGGAATGGGGCAGCCCACATCGGCTTCCAGTTCTTTATAGATATTAAGAAGCGAAGGGGGAATCGCAATCCCCGGTTTGACGGAAAAAGCCAGTCCATGGGCCTGTCCCGGACCATGATAGGGATCCTGGCCGATAATACAAACCTTCGTCTGCGATAATGGCGTCAAGTGAAAGGCATTGAAAATGTCATGCATGGGCGGATAAACCACCTGGTTCTGATATTCGTTAATCAGAAAGTGGCGCAGCTTCAGATAGTATTCTGTTTTTAATTCCTGTTGAATGGTTTTTTCCCAATCGTTATCAAAATGTATTGGCATAGTTTAAGCTCCTGTAAATTGATTATGAGTTGAATTCCTACGAAAGTAATACCTTAATTATACACTATAAAATCAGTTTGTAGTCATGATTTTTTATTCCAATGAAAGGGGGATTATGTTATAATGGATAAAGTATACAATATTATGAGTGCAGTGTGAGGGAACATGAATAGGGTTATTCTAAAAGCCAAAGCCAAAGTAAATTTATCTTTAGATGTCATCGGTATTCGGGAAGATGGTTATCATGAAATGAAAATGATTAATCATTCCATTGATCTGGATGATGTGCTGACCTTTGAAGCTTGTGATCAGGGGATTGTTATGACCTCCAATGAGGATGCTATCCCCTTGGACGAGCGCAATCTGGTGATTAAGGCGGCACATAAACTGCACCGTCAGTTCAAAGTCAAACAGGGGGTTAAAATTCATCTGGAAAAGAGAATTCCGGCTCAGGCTGGTCTGGCTGGCGGCAGCAGCGATGCCGCGGCAACCTTAAAGGGTCTGAATACCCTGTGGCAACTGGGTCTCTCACAGTCGGAGCTTTTAGCAATTGCTGTTACCATTGGGGCAGATGTGCCCTATTGTCTGGTTGGTGGCACGGCTCTGGTGGAGGGAATCGGGGAAAAAATAACACCCATCAAAGCGCTGCGACAGATGGCGGTTTTGGTGGTAAAGCCGGACATTGACATCGCCACGCCCTGGGCTTTCAAAAAATTGGACGACGCGATCATTACAAAACACCCAGATATTGCCGCGATTATTGATTTGCTTGAAGATGATGATTATGATGGGTTGAAAGCAAACCTGGGAAATGTCTTTGAAGCCATTGTCTTTACAGATTATCCTGAAATAGAAGCGATAAAAAAAGAAATGTTGGAGCAGGGAGCCCTGGCAGCCATTATGACTGGCAGCGGATCGACGGTAATTGGTTATTATCGGAATCACGAACTGGCCGTAAAGTCCTGGCAACGATTCACAGAAAAATATAGGATGAGTTTTTTAAGTAAAACAGCAGAAAGTGAAGGAGAAAACCATGTGGGAAGATAAAAAGGGTTTAAGTCTTGATATAAGTTCCTGTAAGCCATTGCGGGAAATTGTTTTTGAAACCATTCGTTGTGCCATTATAACCGGTGAACTTCAGCCGGGACAACGGTTAATGGAGGTTCAGTTGGCTGAACAAATGGGGGTCAGCAGAACCCCGGTGAGAGAATCGATCAGAAAGCTTGAACTGGAAGGACTGGTAAAAATGGTCCCCAGAAAGGGCGTCTATGTGACACCAATGTCAGTTAATGACCTCAAAGAAATGATGGAAATAAGGCGGGCGTTGGAAGGTCTGGCCGCGGAGCTGGCGGCTATGAATGCCACGAAAGACGAAATCAGCAGGCTTTATGAAGCCAACGAGCGATTTGGCGAGTCGGCGCGACATAATGACGAAGAAGGTATCATCAAACATGATATGCACATTCATGAGACAATTTATACAGCTTCAAAAAATGTGAAGCTGCAGACAATGATTAATAGCCTGCGGGAACAGATGCAGCGATTTCGGGCCGAATATGTCCATCGTATTGAAGATAAAAACCCGCTGGTGAATCAGCACATGGAAATAATCAGACAAATTGAAAAGGGTGAGTGCCGAAAAGCTAATCTTGCGGCCTGTGATCACATTTATACCACCGGCGACAGTATGCTCAGCCTGCTGGAAAAAACAGAGTGAAGCGATCATAAAAAACGCTTCCCTGGGATAAAACAATCGATGTTGTATCCCAGGGAAGCATTTTATTTGATAAACTTATTTTATGGGTTTATTCCAGGGGGCCGAAATCATTGTTTTCCAAAAAATTCTTATTATTAAACAAGGCGATGACGAGAATAATGCTGCCACATACCACAAAAATATCGGCAAAATTAAAGATAGCAAATTTAATTACCCGGAAGTCAAGAAAATCGACCACAAAATTCAGACGGAGTCGATCCAACAGATTACCGGCTGCACCACCGATGATAAAGGCAAGTGATACTTTGATAACCCGATTCTCCTTAGTATCTGGTATTTTGATTAAGAAATAAATCAGTACACCAATAAAAACAAGGGTCATCAGGATTAAAAAGATCTGTTTATTTGTCAGCAGGCTAAATGCGGCACCAGTGTTTTCGACATAGGTTAAATGAAAAACATTGGGGATCAAGGGTAGTGTATCAATCGGTTTTATATGTGCAATGACCAGGTATTTTGAATACTGATCAAGGAATATAGCAAAAAGTATAATAGCGATATAGATCATGGTTTCTCCTAAATATAAAGAATTGACTATTAAAAATATTATGATAGTTTTCTCTAAAATACAAGAAAAACTTTAATTCATAGTTGTTTTAATTTAGTTTAATCATAATTTAAGAATCTATTTGAAACTGCTTTAAATTTATCAAGTTAAATGTTAAGATATAACTCGAGTTAAAAACGGTATAGGAGGAGCATTTGAAATTTAAAATTGATACGGAGCTTGTAAAAAAATATAGTTATTTTTTAGTTGGGGCACTCATTTTGGTTCTGATGTACAAATTATTGGATAACTTTACAGTGGTTACTGCCACCATCGGTGGGGTGATTGCCGGTACACTAAAAGTGCTGATGCCCATTCTGGTGGGGGTGGTGCTGGCATATTTTTTATTCAGACCGATGCGGGGGTGCGAAAAATTTATTTTCAAGACAATTCCCAAAAGTCGGGACAAAGCTCGAACGATTCGTTTGATTTCAATCCTGATTGTTTATGTGATCACGATTGTTTTAATCGTCTTGTTTTTTTATGCAACCATTCCGTCGGTAATCGAAAGCCTTACCGGTCTGATTGCCCAAACACCCAAATACCTAAATATTATTGATAATTATCTCGGTGAAAGTCTGGCCAAAGGTGGAGCAGCACAGGATATTTTAACCGAACTGAAAGTTACGATTGACAGTCTTCAAAATATGACGGCAATGGATCTGCTCAATCAGATTACATTATATTTTGGAGCCAACCCCGAATCCATTAAAAATATTGGGAGTTTTGCTTTTGTCTTTTTAAAAGGGACGATCGGTTTTATAATCTCTTTCTTTATTGTGTTTTTTGTGGGGCTATATCTGATGCTGGATAAAGAAAAAATTAGTGAACAGGTGGATCGTTTTGCTAAAGCGGTGCTGAATAAAACCTTATACAATGGTTCGCACTGGGCGATATTGACCATTGACGAAATTTTTTATAAATATTTTACCGGAAAAATTCTTACTTCGATGCTGATTGGATTTCTCTTTTATCTGGGGCTTTTAGTAATTGGCGTAGAATATGCACCATTATTTGGGGTGATTGTTGCAACTACCAATGTGATTCCCTATTTTGGCCCGATTATTGGAGCAGTTCCGGCCGTCATCATTACTTTAATTGATGATCCGGTTAAGGCGCTTTGGGTCGGAATATGGATTCTAGTTGTGCAACAGTTTGACGGCAATGTTTTAGCTCCCAATGTTTTAGGGAAAATTGTCGAACTCAACCCCTTCTGGGTGTTGTTCTCGGTTATTGTCGGAGGGAGTCTCTTTGGCGTTTTGGGGATGTTTGTGGCGATTCCAATGTTTGCCGTGATTAAGGTCTTTTTTGAAGAAGGTTTGACTCGTTGGGAAGACAAAAAAGAACGGATGGCGAAACAGTTGGAATAATTTGAACCAGAAAGATTATCATAATTGCGGGGAAAACCCAATTGAACAAGGAAAGGACATAGATTAATGGAAAGTGTATTTGATGTATTACAGGAGCGGGGGTTTATCGAACAATGTACCCACGAAGAAGAAATTAAAAAATTACTGGCGGAAGAATCCGTTTCGTTCTATATCGGCTTTGATCCAACAGCAGACAGCCTTCATATTGGCCATTTTATTCAGATCATGGTGATGGCTCACATGCAACGGCATGGACATCGTCCCATTGCCCTGATCGGGGGCGGAACCACGATGATTGGCGATCCATCGGGCCGGTCCGATATGCGTCAGGTGATGACACCAGAACGGATTGTCGAAAATGGTGAAAAATTCAAAAAGGTCTTTGAAAAATTTCTGACCTTTGAAGATGATAAAGCCGTGATGCTCAACAATGCCCAATGGCTATTGCCCCTTAACTACATTGATTTTTTACGGGAAATTGGCGCCCATTTTTCGGTTAATCGAATGCTGACTGCCGATTGTTACAAATCGCGGTTGGAAAAAGGACTAACCTTTCTGGAATTCAATTATATGCTGCTTCAGGCTTATGATTTTTATGTCTTACATAAGGAACAGCGTTGTAAGATGCAGTTTGGTGGCAATGATCAGTGGTCTAACATCATTGCCGGGGTTGAACTGGTGCGGCGAAAAGATGCCGAGCAGGTCTTCGGCATGACCTTCTCGCTGTTGACCACCAGTGAAGGGATCAAAATGGGGAAAACGGCTAAAGGTGCATTGTGGCTGGATCCGGACAAAACGTCACCCTATGAATTTTACCAGTACTGGCGAAACATTGCCGATGCTGATGTGGAAAAATGTCTGGCTCTGCTGACCTTTATTCCGATGGACGAGGTGCGTCGACTGGGTGCTCTTAAAGACTCTGAAATTAACCAGGCCAAGGAAATCCTGGCATTTACGGTCACCGAGATTATTCACGGCACGGAAGCCGCTCAGGAAGCACAAAATGCTGCCCGCAAACTTTTTGCCGGAGATCAGGGGGATGCTGAGATACCCAGCGTCGATTTGACAAAAACGGAACTGGGCGATGGAATGGACATTTTGGCTTTATTGGAAGTGGCCAAACTGATTCCCACCCGCAGTGAAGGACGTCGTTTGATTGACCAGGGCGGGGTGCTGCTCAATGGCGAAAAAGTAACTGATTTTAAGTTGTTGGTAACCCCGGCAGATTTTAAAGACGGAAAAATTGTTCTCAAAAAGGGCAAAAAAGCATTCAAGCAAATTAATCTAGTATAGAAGGTGACCAGATGATCAGTTCAAAACCTGTTAGAGGGACCCGGGATATTTTGCCCGAGGAAATGAAAATTCGGGATCGGTTGGAACAACAGATATTGGCAGTCTACCGCTCTCATGGGTTCAGTCGGATTGAAACCCCGGTAATGGAAAACCTGGAGTTGTTGCTAGGCAGTGATGGGGGCGAGAATTTAAAGATGCTTTTTACCATTTTGAAACGTGGTGAAAAGCTTAGCTTAAATCAGGACGCCAGGGTATCGGATCTTTGCGATATGGGTTTGCGCTTTGATCTGACCTTGCCGCTCAGTCGTTTCTATTCAAATAATCAGGAAGGGCTGGAAACCCCCTTTAAGGCCATTCAAATTGGTAACGTCTTTCGGGCGGAACGGCCTCAGAAAGGACGATTCCGGGCCTTTAAACAATGTGATATCGATATTATCGGCGATTCCACCGTTTCGGCTGAGATTGAGCTGATGGATACCACGGCAAAAGCGTTGCTAACGATGGGGTTTTTGGGCTTTGTCATTAAAGTGAATCATCGCCAGCTCTTGAGTGAAGTTATTATAAAAGCCGGATTTGCCGCCGATCAGGTCGGAACAGTCTGTATTGCACTCGATAAAATGGATAAAATCGGAATCGCTGGGGTAACCGGCGAATTGCTGGAAAAGGGACACGAGCAGGAACATGTTGATAAGTTGATGGCCTGTGTTGCCAATATCAATCTGGACAATCTGGCGCAATGGGTGGAAGATGCTGCTGCGATTGGCGAATTGACCGAGGTGATCAACACCGTCAAAACCCTGGCCAAAGAACAATTTGAAGTTGTTTTTGACTTTTCGCTGATCCGGGGCATGGGTTATTATACCGGCCTGATCTTTGAAGTCAGTTATGGCCCCTATGGTTATTCGATTGCCGGCGGTGGCCGTTATGACAACATGATCGGGAAGTACAATAAGGTTTCGGTGCCAGCGGTTGGTTTTTCGATTGGCTTTGAACGGATTATTACCATTCTCATGGAAGAACAGCAAGATGCCCGGCAGGTTGACCCGGCAGTGATTCTGTTCTACGACCCGCAGACCAGTAACATGGTTGATGTCATTGGCGCTGGCGACCTCTGGCGGAGTAAAGGCTATCTGGTAAATCTGGTGGCGATGAAGAAAAAATTCGGCAAGCAGATCACGGCCTGGGATAACGGACAATATCAAGGCTTTCTGGTTTTTGGCCGGGATGAAGAAATAAAGAAATTTCAGGAAAATTAATTTTTATTACCCTAAACATCGGTATGGAATGGTCATGCCGGTGTTTTTATTTTGGTTTTTTATTATGATGCAAATATATTTTAGAATAAAGTGACATCTTATGCTATAATGTAATATTGATAGTTTAAAATGGATCAAAAAATAACGATAAAGGAAAAATGAATGCCGAAAATAGTAAATTTAATTGCCACAGTCGCTTTTGGAATCGAAAGTGTGGTAAAGGACGAAATAAAAAAACTGGGATACGAAGTAACGGAAGTTGAGAACGGAAAAATCCGTTATGCCGGCCCATTGGAAGCAATTCCCCGGTCAAATCTGTGGCTGCGCTGTGCTGATCGGGTGCTACTGGAGATTGGCCGATTTAAAGCCGAAACCTTTGATGAGTTGTTTGAGAAAACAAAGGCCTTGCCCTGGGAAAACTGGATCCCCGTTGATGGAGAATTTCCGGCCGCTAAAATTACCAGTGTTAAATCGACCCTGTTTAGTAAATCTGACGGCCAGCGAATTGTTAAAAAAGCGGTAGTGGAACGATTAAAATCAAAATATCATGTCGAATGGTTTGAGGAGAATGGCGGTAAGTATCCCATTCACATTCAAATTCTCAAGGATGAGGTCACCCTGTCCATCGATACCAGCGGCTCCGGTCTTAATAAGCGGGGCTACCGCCAATATGGAAATGAGGCGCCCCTGAAAGAAACCATTTCAGCAGCGCTGGTTTATCTTTCCCGCTGGCGCCCGGATCGCGTCTTTTTGGATCCTCTGTGTGGATCGGGAACGATTGTCATTGAAGCGGCATTAATCGGTAAAAATATTGCCCCAGGGCTAAAACGGGATTTTGTTTCCGAGACCTGGGACGCTATTCCGGCTGAGTTATGGGAGCAGGCCCGACAGGAAGCTAGGGATGCTATCAACGATAAGGATTTTTTACTGTTGGGATCTGACTGTGATGCGGACGCCCTGAAACAGGCCCGGACCAATGCTGAACTGGCAGGGGTTGCGGATCTGGTTGCTTTTCAGAAATTACCGGTGCAGTCCGTTTCCACCAAGAAAAGATACGGGGTCATTATCACTAACCCACCTTATGGTGAACGAATTGGTGAAGAAAAAGAAATTCAGCGTTTATATCGGGATATGGGTAAGGTTTTTCGAAGTCTGGAGGACTGGTCTTACTTTATTATTACCGGGTATGAAAAGTTTGAGAAATTCTTTGGTGAAGCCTCAACCAAAAACAGAAAACTGTATAATGGCGACATTAAGACCCATTATTATCAATATTATGGTCCGTTGCCACCGCGAAAACGAGAACCAGTGGAAGCGGCAGAAATCATGACCAATACAACTGAAACAAACGAATAATATAGCAACACAATGCCGGAATCGATTTATCAAGAAATAAATCGAAAAAAAATAAAAGAATAGGTGAAAAAATGAAACGAGTATCAAATAGTCGATCGAATAGCAGTAAGACCAGTGATAAGCCCAGAAGCAGGAATAACGACAGCGCAACCAAGGGCGGCGAATCAAAGTATTCCACAAAAGGTGACAAGAAATCAAAGAATGCTGATGAACGTGGACCGAAGACCGGCAAAAATAGTCATAAATTTGAAGAACGTGGTACCAAGGATGATAAAAACCCACGAAAATTTGATGCGAGAGGTCCTAAAGAAGAGCGTGGACCCCGTCGTTTTGACGATCGCAAACCCCAACGTAAGTTTGAAGGGTTTAACCGGGAAGAGGATGGCGTTACCGAAGAAACATTTGTAATCGTGGGAAAAAATCCGGTTATGGAAGCGCTGCGTTCTGGACAGGAAATTGACAAGTTATTGATCTTAAAAGACAATACCGACCACGTCCTTAAAAAGATTACTGATATGGCTAAAAAGCAAAATATCATTATCCATTCAGTTGAGAAAGCAAAACTGGAGTATCTGGCTGATGGTCAGGTTCATCAGGGGATTGTGGCACTGATGGCGCCATTCCCCTACAGTAACCTGCAGGATATCTTAAGTCATGCCAAAGCCAAGGGACGAGACCCCTTTATTGTTATTTTAGATCATTTGACTGATCCTCACAATCTGGGAGCAATAATAAGGAGTGCCAATATTTGCGGGGCCGACGGCGTGATCATTCCCAACCGACGATCCGCTTCTTTGACGGCTGTTTCGGTAAAAGCATCTTCCGGCGCGGTATCGCACACCCCGATTGTCAAGGTGACCAATCTCAGCCAGACAATTGATGAGCTTAAGAAAAAAGGCTTCTGGATCATGTCCACTGATATGAAGGGCAATCCTTATTATAAAGCCGATTATAAAGGCTCACTGGCCATTGTTATTGGCAATGAGGGGACTGGAATCAGTGAAAAAATTAAAAAACAATGCGATTTTTCGGTATCTATTCCCGTTCACGGCGAGATCGAATCATTTAATGCTTCGGCAGCAGCGGCGATCATTTTTGCAGAGGCTGCCAAACAGCGCTTTCAATGAAAACCATATTAATTGTGGATGGCTATAATGTCATTCATGGTTCAGATGATTTAAAACGTCTTTCAGAGATCCAGCTGGAAGAGGCACGGGTGAAGCTGATCGATGATTTAAATGGCTACAGCGGATTCAAAGGATGGGAAACCATCCTTGTTTTCGATGCCTATCAGCAGCAAACCCTGGAAAAGCGTGAAGAGCTGGTGGGTCAAATCAAGGTGGTTTTTACCGAGAAAAATAAAACTGCCGATAGTTACATTGAAAAGCTGGTTTACGGCCTCCCAAAGGCCTATAGCGTCCGGGTGGTAACATCGGATTTTACCTTGCAGCAGATGGTGATGGCCAGCGGGGCCGAGCGGGTTCCGGTCCGGGAACTAATTCAGGATATGGAATCATCGCTGAAAAAATTTCGTGATGATAAGAAGAAAAGCGTTCCCAAACAGGGAGTTAAGCTCAGTGATTTTCTAGATGCAGAGACTCTCGATCAATTCAATAAAATGCGTGTTAAAGAATAATGCGAGGACAAAATGGTAAAGATTAGCAACGCAAAAATCTCAGAATCGGAAATAGTCAAACGTGCCCAACAGGGTGACAAGGAAGCCGAGGAATTTTTACTGGAAAAATACCGGAAAAATGTGCTGATCCGGGCCCGCTCCTATTATCTGGTCGGCGGCGACAATGAAGATCTGATCCAGGAGGGGATGATTGGTTTACTCAAAGCCATTTGGGACTTTCGCCCGGATCGGGAAGCCCAGTTTTCAACCTTTGCGAATCTCTGTATTGAACGTCAAATCCAAACCGCCATCAGCTCAGCGAACCGGCAAAAA
>JAQUWM010000195.1 GCA_028692885.1 Acetobacterium sp.
ATGCACCGTTTTTTTGTGAAACCCGAGCAACTGTTAGAATCGTCGATTGATATTTCCGGGGAGGATTTTAAACACATCACCAAAGTCCTGCGGTTAGGCAAAGGCGATCTGATCGAGGTCTGCGATGGCCAGGGCAATGACTATCAGGTTGTTTTGAACAGCCCCGGCGAGCAGACCATTTCCGGCAGCATTACCAGCCAATACCGATCCCAGGGAGAAACGCCGGAGTTATCAGTCAGCTTGTTTCAGGGCTTGCCCAAGGGCGCCAAAATGGAACTGATTATTCAAAAATGTGTGGAACTGGGCGTTTGTGAGATCGTGCCTTTTTCTTCGCTGCGGGCGATTTCTCAAATCAAGGATAAGCAGGATAATAAAACCAAGCGATGGCAGCGGATCGCCTATGAGGCGGCCAAGCAGTCCCGGCGGGGAATTATTCCGGCGATTAAACCACCCCAAACGTTAAAGGATGTATTAAAAGATGTTGCCCATTATGATCTGATGATTTTAGCTTATGAGGACGAAAACCGGCTGACCTTGAAGGCGGCGTTAGCCGATTTAGAAAAAAAGCAGGAAGTCAACAAAGCGCTGAAAATCGGCGTGATCATTGGTCCCGAAGGGGGCTTTGATCCCCAGGAGGCAGCCGCCTGTCAAGCTGCCGGGGTGATCAGTGTAACCCTGGGCAAGCGGATCTTAAGAACCGAAACCGCCGGCATGGTGGTGCTCAGCCAATTGAATTTCTGGAGGGAAGGCGGTTGCAAGTTAAGTAATGAATAGTGTGCAAAAAAAAGTCGGGTTTATGACCTTGGGCTGTAAGGTCAACACCTATGACAGCGAAGCTTTGATGGAAATTTTTGAGGCCGCGGGGTATAGCATTGTCGATTTTTCGGAGGTTGCTGATGTTTATGTCATCAATACCTGCACAGTCACCCATCTGGGTGATCAGAAATCACGAAAAATGATGCGAAAAGCTAAGCGGATCAACCCCGATGCGATTATCTGTGCGGTCGGTTGTTATGTCCAGGTGGCTCCGGATGAGGTGGGAAAAATTGCAGAGGTGGATCTGCTGATTGGTACCAAAAATCGGGGCGATATCCTGGCTTATATTGATGCCCATTTAAAGGATGTCAGTCAGCGCGATTTTGTTTCTGATATTATGGAAGAAAAAATCTTTGAACCGCTGATGATTTCCGAGGTCAAGGGAAAAACCCGAGCCTTTATTAAAATTCAGGAGGGCTGCAATCAGTTCTGCACCTATTGCATTGTCCCCTTTGCCAGAGGGCCGGTCAGAAGCCGAAACCAGCAACAAATCATCGACGAAGTCAAGCGGGTGGTTGCAATCGGCTACCAGGAGGTGATCCTTTCCGGCATTCACATTGCCTCTTACGGGGTCGATCAAGATGGCAGCGGTGCCCATAAAAGCGATCTGATTGACCTGATCGAAGCACTCGATCACATTTCTGGTCTGAGACGGATTCGGCTGGGATCGATGGAACCGAAATTTATGACACCTGAGCGACTGAAACGGTTGGCGGCGCTGGAAAGTTTTTGCCCCCATTTTCACCTGTCGCTGCAAAGCGGAAGCGATACGGTGCTAAAACGGATGGCGCGTCGTTATACCACGACCGAATACCTCGAGATTGTCAACCAGATCCGGGCGGTGTTCCCATTAGCGGCGATCACCACCGATATAATGGTCGGCTTTCCTGGTGAAACCACAGCAGAATTCAGAGAGACCCTGGATTTTACCAGAGCCGTCGGCTTTTACCAGATTCATGTCTTTAAATATTCCCGGCGCTCAGGCACCAAAGCCGCCAATTTCAAAGATCAGATTGCGGAACCCCTTAAAAATTCGCGAAGCCATGAGCTCAGTGAATTGTCCCGGGAACTGGAACAGGCCTTTTTAAAGAAAAATGACGGCACCACCGCTGAGGTTCTATTTGAAGCAACCCACGATCACGATGTCGCCGGTTATGAAGGCCACACCAAAAATTATCTTCCAGTCAGGCTCGAGACGGATGAAAAAATTAATGGTAGAATCATCAAAGTTAGGGTATCATATACAAGTCGACATGTTGACAAATTAAGCGGAGAATCGATAGCGGGAATTGCGAAATTTGAATCAGTCAAACGATGATTATTTTCTGTAAAAAAAACATCAAGCGCAACGTATTTTCGCAATCAACTGAGATTCTATATACAAGGAGGAAGATATGTCCCAAGACTGTATTTTTTGTAAGATCATCAATAAGGAAATTCCGGCCGATGTGGTTTATGAAGATGACCTTGTCATGGCATTTAACGATATTGCCCCCCAGGCGCCAATCCATGTGATCATCATTCCCAAAGAACACTTCGAATCAATTCTGTCCGTCCCGGCTGGGAATGATATAATCAGTCATCTCCATCTCGTTGCCAATCGGATTGCCCTTAAAACCGGGATTGCCGAAACGGGTTTTCGGCTGGTCAATAATTGTGGCAAGGATGGAAATCAGACAGTGCCCCATCTGCATTATCATTTATTAGGGGGTCGACCATTATTATGGCCTCCTGGTTGAAAAATAATTGACAGCGTAAGAAATAATGCGTATAATATAGTTTGACTCATACCATGTTGATTGACCGTGCCGGAAATTAGCAACGGATTAGAGGGGGGGGTTAAAAATGTCTGAAGTAAAA
>JAQUWM010000077.1 GCA_028692885.1 Acetobacterium sp.
ATTAAGGTTTGATAGACCTTCCAGTCACTGATTGGTGCATCTTTAACATCGCCAATCGATACAATCCGAGTGCCGATTCCCAGCGTTGGTCTGATCGCTGTTAAAATCTCTTTAGCGATCGCCCCGGCAAAAACCAGCGGTGCCGTCAGTCGGCCGGAAAAGTGTCCGCCGCCGCGATAATCCTGAAACCCGCCATAACGGGCGTTGGCCGCATAATCGGCGTGCCCCGGCCGCATCAGATCTTTGGTTTTGGCATAATCGCCGGAACGGGTATTTTCATTGCGAATCAATCCTGCTAATGGTGCGCCAGTCGTTTTACCATTGAAAATACCACTAAGCACTTCGATTTGATCTCCTTCTTTTCGGGGCGTCGCCAGCGGATTTCCCCGGGCGGCCCGGCGGTTTAACTCACTCTGAACCCGCTCCAGATCGATATCAATGCCAGCGGGAAGTCCATCAATGACAGCACCGATGCCATTGCCATGGGATTCACCGAAAATTGAAACTTTAAATTTATTTCCCCATGTCGAGCCCAATCCACTCACCTCCCATTGCTGTGAAATCTTCCCAAAAATGCGGGTAAGATTTATTGACGGCTTCGGCACCATCTAAGATAATCTTACCGCTTGCACGAATGGATGCGATCGCTACCGCCATCGCAATCCGATGATCGTTATGGCTTTCGACGTGGCCCCCAGTAAAGCCAGGAACCCCATGAATCACCAGTCCATCGGCTGTTTCGATAATATTACCGCCTAGTTTGTTGAGCACATCGGCGGTGGCCATCAACCGATCCGATTCTTTAAAGCGCAGCCGTTCACCATTGATAATGGTGGTAGTGCCCACACTCAGGCTACCTAGCACCGCCAGAATCGGAACCAGATCCGGACACTGAGAGACATCGATGACAATTCCGTGGGTGTCTGATTTTTTTACCACCAGGCCATCTGCTTTAGCGCTGATCGCGCCACCCATTTGTTTTATCAGATCAACCATCACCTTATCGCCCTGAAAAGAGGAAAGATCAAGATCCTTGCAGTCCATCATTTCACCAATGGCACCGGCTGCCAGCCAGAACGCTCCCTGAGAAAAATCACCTTCTACCCGGTAGTTGCCGGGGGCATAGGCTTGATTGCCCTTAATCAGAAAACGCTGATCATTGTCATTGACAATCTCAATCCCAAAGTGTTTTAAAACGTCGAGGGTAATGTCAATATAGGGTTTGGACTCCAGCTTTGAGGTCAGTTCGATCACTGAATCGCCATCGAGCAGCGGTAGGGCAAAAAGCAGCCCGGTAATAAACTGGGAACTCACCCCACCATCAATCAGATAGCGGCCGGAAGGCAAAGACCCTTCTACCGCCAGAGGTAAATCCTGTCCCTTATTTAAATGTTCATAATGAATTGCTTTTTCGTCAAATATTTCATAAAATGGCTTCATCGGACGGGTAACCAGACGCCCTTTTCCGGTAATTACAGCCCGTTTCGGCTGAAGCAGGACGATCGGGATGATAAACCGCAGAGTTGATCCCGACTCATTGCACGAGATCGTCTCCGTCTGCAGTGCCAGTGGATCGCAGCCCTTAATTTTTAATGTAAAACGGCCGTTTTGCTCTTCCTGATAAGAAATGCTGGCTCCTAATGCCGCCATCGCATCACAGGTAGCAATCATATCCTGGGACATCAGCACATTTGAAATCACACTTTCTCCCTGCGCCAGTCCCGCCGAAATAATCGCCCGGTGACTGACACTTTTCGAAGGCGGTATTTCCAAACTGCCTGTCAATAACTTAGGTGTAATCTCTATCGTTCTCATTTTCTTCCTCTTTTTTTCTGTTTTCACTCTTTTGACTTGGCAAATGGACAAATAGATAACCCAGTACCAACTAATGAACTAAGGGTCAGACCCTTGTTACATCATGTTGTACACATCGGGGTGAACAACAGACCAACAATTGGTCAGTACGCATCTATCACTGTGTTTTTTTTTGCAACTATTATCTAAACAATTCAATGGCCTGGGGTTTCTGGATTTTGACAATCTGGGCCTTGCCAATTTTTTCCAGGGCACAGATGTAGAGGGAATCATTCTCAAATTTCTTGTCCGTAAATAGTATTTCCTGAACCTTGTCTAAGGGCATTTTCGGCAATTCCGTGGGCAATCCGTAATTCTCCAGAATTTCGATAATATTGGTATAGGTATCTTTCTGGCTGATCCCCTCTGCTACAGTTTTCTTGGTGATCTGAGCCATCCCAATGGCAACCGCTTCACCATGGGAATATTTTTTAAATTTATAATAGGTTTCCACGACATGACCGACGGTGTGTCCAAAATTTAAAATTCGGCGCAGTCCCTGTTCGTGTTCATCGGTCTGAACCACATCTCGTTTGATCTGGCAGCATTTAGTAATGATTTCTTCCATATCTTCGACGAGATCCTCGTAATAAGCATATCCCATCAGTTTTACAAACAGCGGTGCACTACTGATACAGCCGTATTTGATAACCTCAGCCATGCCATCAACCATATAATGATCTTCCAGGGTTTCCAGAAATAAGGGATCAATGATAACCGCCTTGGGCTGATGAAAAGCTCCGACCAGGTTTTTCCCGTAATCCAGATCAATCCCGACTTTTCCACCGACGCTGCTGTCAACCTGAGCCAGCAATGATGTCGGCACCTGGATCAGATCAATGCCACGGAGATAGGTCGCCGCACAAAAGCCGCCCAAATCGCCAACCACGCTGCCGCCCATGGTCAGAATGGCGTCGCTGCGGGTGATGTTGCACTTAATTAATTCATTATAAATTTCGGCAGTTTGAGCCAGACACTTGCTCGCCTCGCCCGGCGGAATGACAATGCTGTAAACCTTGGGGCCAGCCTGACGAACCTGACGTTCCACCTCATTCAAATATTCTTTAGCAACATTTTTATCGGTGATGATCACCACCTTATGATACTGGGAAAAGAGCGTTCTCATTTGGGATAACCGCCCTTTAATGCCTTTTTCGATGATAATGGGGTACTGGTGTGTATTCTCTGTTTTGCAAACTAATTCCTTCATTTTCTCGGCTCCTTTAAAATCTTAACGTCTATTATATCATAGTTTTTTCAATTTAAAACCATAAAGCGCTATCCCGGGTTTTTTAATTGCTTTCATGAGATTAACATCTGTCTTTAAAATAAAGACAGATTTATTTATAAAAGAACCGCCCTAAATAAGACGGTTCGACTGTTAATAAAACACTAACGCAGTACCGACAATTGTTACATCATGTTGTACGCATCGGAGCGAACACGGCGTAGCCTGTCCGATTCCGCAGCGAACAACAGATTAACAATTGATCGGTACGGTAGTTTAGCGACAACCTCGAACCGCCTTAAATAAGACGGTTCTTTCTGCTTATCGGTCTTCCTTGAAATAATTTCGACCCAACCAGGCCGGTTCTTTTTTATTGCTGCTTTTGCGCATCGATGTAAAGATCAAGACAAAAACCGTTGCCAGATAAGGCAGTGCCGTAAACAGGTAAATGGAAACCGGCAGGGTGTATTGTTGCAACCAGAAGCTGGCAATATCCAGGGCCCCAAAGAAGTAGGCGCCCAGCAAGGCTTTGCCAGGATTCCACATCGCAAAGATCACCAATGCCACGGCAATCCAGCCCCGGCCGCTGACGACATTAACCGGATAAATACTGATGTAAACCAGGGATAAAAAGGCCCCCCCCAACCCACACAGCGCCCCACAAAGGGCGATGTTGAAATATTTATACTTATCCACGGGAATGCCGCTGGCATCAGCTGCCACCGGATTTTCTCCGACCATCCGGGTATTTAAGCCCCACTTGGTTTTATAGAGATAAATATAAATGGCAAGCACCAGAAAATAGGAAAAATAGACATAAACACTTTGGTTGAAAAAGATTTGACCAATATATGGGATATCGCCCAAAACCGGCAACTTGACGGGCGCAAAAAAAGTGGTGATCGCTTCCGGCACTTTTTTCCCGACAAAATTCTTGCCAAAGAAGGCGGCAAAACCAACCCCAAAAATACTGAGGGTCAAACCGGTAACAACCTGATTCGCTTTTAAACTGATCGTCAGAAACCCGTAAATCAGGGCGCCGGCAGCTCCGGCAATGGCAGCACAGATAACTGCTACATAGGGGTTGCCAAAGGTAAACCCGGCAATAAAGCCGACTACTGCGCCCATCTGCATCATCCCTTCGACCCCCAGATTCAGGTGACCAACTTTTTCTGAAATAATTTCTCCCAGAGTCGCATAAAGCAAACAGGTTCCGGCTTTAACCGCCGCTGTTAAGAAAAAAATAAATTCCATTATGCCACCTCACTTTTTGTTTTATCGGAAACAAAGCGATACTGTAAGACAAATTCACTGCCCAAAATAAAGAACAGGATAATCGCCTGGATCATTTCGGCCACTGAACCAGGAATCTGGAAAGCGGTCTGAATATAAGAAGCGCCTTGCAACAGCACTGCAAAGGCAAAGGAATTGACCACCACAAACGGCACCTTAAGTCCCGAGAGCCAGGCCACGATAATCGCAGTAAAACCCAGGCCTCCGGTAATTTGAGTTGACAGTGCGCCACTGACACCCGTGGTTTGCATCATCCCCACCACGCCACATAATCCGCCACTGACAAGGGCGGCAATGATAATCGTTTTGGTGACATTAATGCCAATGTAGCGGGCGGTATTTTCACTTTCACCCAACACCGCGATTTCAAATCCGATCTTTGATCGATTCATAAAATAATACATCGCCAGAACAATGATAACCGCCATCAAAATACTCAAATTAAAACCACTGGCGCTCGGTAGCAAAGCGTTTGGCGGAAGATTGGCAATTTTAGGCATCCCGCTGGCAGCCGGATCCTTCCAAAAATCATATTGCAAAGCGGTTACCAGCGTCAAGGCGATATAATTGAGCATCAGCGTAAACAGTGTCTCATTAGTTCCGAAACGGGCCTTGAAAAAAGCCGGAACGATCAGCCAGATAGCGCCAAATGCAAAAGAAACCACGATCATCAGCAGCAACATCAGCGGTAGCGGCAAATTCGGCAGCAGCCGCACTACCAGGGTGGTTCCCACTGCCCCCATCAGAAACTGTCCTTCGGCACCGATATTCCAGAAACGCATTTTAAAAGCAACCATCACTCCCAACGACAAGACCAACAAGGGGACCATCTTTTCAATGGTGGCCGCAAAGCGGTATACTGAACCAAAACACCCCTGGACAATCCCGATATACAATTCAATTGGATTAGCCCCGGCAACCAGCACAATGATCGAAGCGAAAGCCAAAGCCGCCACTACGGCTGACAGTCGCACAACTATTTTTTCCCGTGTTTTAGGAAGATCTTTTTTTACGATATGGAGCATGCTTGTTCTCCTTCACTGATTACCCCGGACATCATCAATCCAATGGCTTCTTTGGTGGTTTTTCGGGGATCCACAATCCCGGTTACCCGGCCTTCGCACAAAACCATGATACGATCGCAAAGACTCATCAGCACATCCAAGTCTTCACCCACATACATGATTGGCTTCATTCTTACTTTTTGTTCATTCAGCAATTCGTAGATAATCTGCGAAGACCCGACATCCAGACCTCTGGTGGCGTAAGCGGTCACCAGCAGTTTCGGTTCCAGTTCAATTTCCCGGCCCAGCAACACCTTCTGAATATTCCCTCCGGAAAGCAGACTGACGGCATGATTTTCAATCGCCGGGGTGGACACGTTAAGCCGTTCAACCAGCGCTTCCGCCTTATCCCGGGAAACCACCCGGGAAATACCCATGCCTTTTTTGTTACGATAATCTTTTAATAAGACATTATCAATAATATCCATGGAAGAAACCAGACCCATCCCCAAGCGGTCCTCTGGAACAAAGCTCAAGCTGATTCCCATCTGACTGATTTTTTCAGGGTCCTTGCCAACGATGTTTTCGCCTTCAAAAATAATTTCGCCTGATTTGAGATGATAGAGACCGGCGATGCCTTCACAGAGTTCTTTCTGGCCGCTACCGGCAATGCCAGCAACGCCGAGAATTTCCCCGGCATAGAGATCAAAGCTGACATGATCAAGAATATTGACCTTGTTTCGATCAATGGCGGTGATCGCTTTCACTTCCAGAGCCTTTGGTCCCCGCTCCACCGCAACATAGGGGACATTAAGTTCCATCACATCACCAACCATCATACCAGCCAATTCCTGGGGGGTGGTTTCTTCCTTGTTGACCGTTTGAATCGTGGTTCCTTTTCGCATAATCGTAATTCGGTCGCTGATTTCCATAACCTCTTCCAGCTTATGGGTAATAATAATCACCGAACAACCGGTTGCCACCATTTTCTTGACAATCTCAAAGAGATTCTTAATTTCCTGGGGAGTCAGTACCGCTGTCGGTTCGTCCAATATTAAAATATCAGCGCCCCGATACAGAACTTTGAAAATTTCCAGACTCTGCTTCTCGGCAACTGACATTTCGTAGACTTTTTTATTGGGATTAATATCCATTCCCAATTGCGCAATCAATTTCCCCATCTCATCTAAAATCTTTTTCTTGTTTAAAAAAGGGGTTGTTTTGCGACTGCCGGCTGTTACATTTTCCATGGCCGAAAAAACATCGACCAGTTTGTAGTGCTGCGGCAACATCCCAATACCCAAATCCAGCGCAATCTTGGGAGAACTGATGTTGACAAGCTGACCCTTCACTTCAATCTGTCCTTCATCCGGCATATAAATACCATTTAAAACATTCATCAGTGAACTTTTACCGGCGCCGTTCTCTCCCAATATGGCATGCACTTCTCCCTTTTTTAATGAAAATTCCACATGATCCAGGGCTTTGACCTTACCAAAAACCTTTGTGATGTTTTCCATTTTAACGACATAATCATTATTCATGTTTTCACCTTTACTAAAAATAGCGGACAGAGCCAGAAGGCTCTGTCCGTTATACTAATTTATACTATTTCAAACTACCGACGACATTATCAATAAACCAATCCATGCTTAATAGTGCTTCGTCTGTCATTTTTGTTCCAGTAGTCACTTTGACTGCTCCAGTTTGATCTTTTAATTCGCCCGAAAAGATGACCAGTTCTCCAGATTTAATCGCTTTTTCAGCGGTTTCAATCTGTGCCTGAGCGGTTCCCGGTGCCAGTGCTGTCAGTTCATCCAATAAGACGATGCCATCATTCATACCACCCCAGTATTGCTGCGATTTCCAGGTTCCGTCAATCACTGATTGAACCGCATCCGTATAGTAACCGCTAAAATCCCAAAGCGGTGCTGTCATATAGACTTCTGGCATTGTTTGAGCCGCACTTAAATCATAACCAATCGATAATTTGCCCGCTTCTTTAGCAGCTTCCATGGTTGCTGTGGAATCCTGGTGCTGAGCTGTGACATCACAGCCTTGTTGAATCAGCGCTTCAGCCGCTGCTTTTTCAACGGTTGGATCATACCAGGTGTTGGTCCAGGAAACATTAACAGTAGCTGCCGGGTTTACTGATTTTACACCCAATGCAAAGGCGTTGATGCCACGAATAACTTCGGGAATCGGCATTGCCGCTACATAGGCAATTTTATTTGTTCTGGTTGTTAAACCAGCGACAATACCTGATAGGTAACGAGGTTCTTCAATTTTCCCAAAGTAAGTTCCTAAATTATCGGCAGTCATATAACCTGAACAATGTTCAAATTTTACGTCCGGGAATTCTTTGGCAGCTTCGACCATGCCATCCATGAAACCATAGCTGGTTCCAAAAATAATCGTACAGCCCTGGTCAACCATGTCTCTGATTGTCGAAACAACGGCGCTTTTTTCTTCAGGCACATTTTCCTTGACGATGGTTTCAACTTTACCACCCATGTTTTCCACCATTTTGGCGCGACCATTGTCATGAGCTTGTGACCAGCCGCCATCATCTGCCGGTCCGACATAGATAAAACCAACCTTGGTAACCTCTACCTTGGTCGCCTCATCTTTTGTTGATCCCGAACTGCATCCGGCAACGCTTGCAACCAACAAAACCAATGCCAGCATTAATACTCCCAATCTTTTTTTCATTCTCTTCCTCCTGTTTCTAATCTGATTTAGAACCACTAAGTTAAGCAGTCCTATCCATATTAGTATTTTAACCAAAAAACCGCTAAAATGCAATCTAAAAAAGTTGAATAAATCGGCAGCCCAAAGGATATTTATATTGCAATACGCCGGTTAATTCGGTATTATTATTATGTAACCATGGTTAACCAGATTCTTCACCCTGTTAAATGGTAGTTTGTATTGAAAGGAGTGTCATTTTGAAAAAAGAAAAGAAAAGTAAGAAGCCAGATATCAAAGAGGTTAAAGATTCTAAAAAAGAGACAAAAAAGAAAAGTGCTGCTGAAGAAAAAAAAGAAGGTGCGGTTCCTAAAAAAGAAAAAACCACCAATCAGAATTCGACTCAACCTGATTCAGCTGTTGATCTTACTGCACTCAAGCAGCTAATGATTGATTCTGCAGTTCTTTATCAGCATATTCTTGTTTTGCCCCAGACCTTTACCGTCCAAGAAGCGTCCTATTCTTTATACCCCTCTGAACTGAAAGCCCTTGATATGATTGGACAATTTTCAGGTATCAATCTAACCCAACTGGCCAACAAATTAGCGATTTCTAAAAGTGCCATTTCAAAGTGTACTGCTAAACTGCTTGAAAAAGAACTGATCAGAAAAGAAAAATCTTCGGTCAACGTTCGAGAAGTGGTCTTCACCCTGACTCCTGATGGCCAGGCGATTTTTGATCAGCTGGAAAATGTTCATGCCAAACTGTTCGAACCGTTTAACAAGTCATTAGATAACTTCTCAACTCAGGAGATCAACGACCTCTACCGCATCTTTTTAACCATTCAGTCCAGCCTGACTAAGATTATTGATCATATCTAAATAAATTAACATATGTCACTCATTAAGCAGTGTGAAGGCGAGGGTCTAACCCCTTGGTCATCACGGATACGCCCCCTACATTGCCGTATTTTATTGAACTTATAACTCAACTTGACACGCCACTTGTTTTAAACAAGTGGCGTTCTTATCGCTAAACAATGACCCGATTCAGGGGTTCAATACTTTTTCCTGACTATCTTCCAAAACCCCGTAACTTTGCAGCTTCAGGCGCATCCGTTTTTCGCCTTCAGAGCTGTTACTAATTTGATAGCTTATTACCTGTATTATTGGTGAACATTTATTTAATTCGTCGAGAAAGGCCATAAATGTTTGATCATTTCCGGTGCAGATCACGGTAAATTCACAGACTGTTAAAAACTTGCCATCGGGCCCGATGATTGTTTTTTCTTGATTTTCGATAAAGCCCTCGTCAATCCTCTTCCCCAGCTGATCATCAATCTCGATTTCCATTGAACCAAACTCCAACGAAGTCAATCCGACCTTTGCCGATTCCGCCATTTTTGCTACGGTCTCATATAAGCTGACCGTATCAAGACTTTCAGGCAGATTATTCCGGGTTTCATTTAACTGCCCGGCAATTATTTTAAGCTGCTTTAAATAGGTTTCCTCAGTCATTTCATCCGGCAATTCGAGATTATAGTCAACTTTTTCGGCCAGCATCATTTTATTCTCCTGATACGCTTCATATTTGGGAATAACCAATAAGGCGATCAGGATAATCATCACAGCCCCTGTTACAATGCCCTTTTCAATCCTTGTTTTTTTGTTTTTCTGATGATTCTCCAGGGATTTTGAAACATTCTCATCAAATCGCTCGATATTGTTTCTGTTCACCGCTTATACCCCAATCACTTCAATATCAAATGTAAATTCCCACACTTCTTCCCCGCCGGCCTTTTTAATATCAGTAGCAGTCTCCTCTTTTTTTATTGTGTTAACCATATTAATCGTTTTAAAAACCGTGCCACCAGAGAGTTTTTCTTTGAATTCCATAATCGCTTCTTTCTTTTGTGTTTCTCCCGAAATAATCAATCGGCCATCCTGAAAATCATAGTTTGAAAGTCGTACCCCGACAGGCAGGCGCTCGTCTATTTCGACCATCGTTTGTAAGGGTAGCTCTTTTTCCTTACTGATTGATTCCAAAATAAGCTGGCGGTGTTCCAATACCGCTTTTTGATGGGAAAGATTGCTGTAAATAACTTGGTAGTCGGATTTATCAGCGATTATCGCTTCGATTTGTTTGATCTCATTTTGACAGCACCGATCCAAAAAAGCTAATATCCCATAAATGGCCAGAACAGCCAGAAATAATCCGATAAAAAAGATCCTACCGGTTATTTTTGGTTTGTCTTCACGTTTCTTTTTCGCCGGAGCGACTGGTAACAAATTCATTTGATGCTTCATCACGATCCACCGCAGGCATAAATCTGAGCCCATTTAATCAACCCGCAGACGCAAGGCGTGATTAAGCATAGTTCTGCTTTCGACATTTGTCTGGGAAAAATCAACGCCTCTTTCTCATCGAGAAGATAATAGGTTGGCCAAATTTCCTTATTCATTGCTTTGGTCAGATACGCCATTACCCCAGGATGCAGGCTTTCTCCGCCCATCAGGTATATTTTTCCGTTCTCACCGGCTTTTTCACATCCCAATGGCGAAATAAAAATCTGCTCAACCGCTTTACTAATCTGTTGTAAATAAGTTTCCCCATCCCAATCGGCGTCCAGATCGATCCGATGATTTTCGCTGAGCGAATCGCCCTGATAATAAAAGAAGCGGGTACACGCTTTTCCCATATCAATGATCAGCGTGGGCTGGTCACCATCCTGATTGATTAAGGTATCAAATCCATATAACTGGGGAACAATGGCTTTTAAACGACAACCATTTTTTCTGAAAATCCTGGTGTACCAGGTCAGCAGGGTTCTTTCCACCGCAACGCCCAGGACATCCAAATTTTTGTCATCCACGCCCAGATACTCCAGCCACTGGGTTCGCTCCCGAGCCACAAAATCGATCCGCCAATGTTCCAGGTTTACTGAAGTGAGCAACTGCAACTGCCAGAAAATCGCTTCTTCCACCTCAGGAATCGTCATCATTGGAAAGGTAAATGTTGCCACTATCATTTCCTTATCGTTAATTAACAAGATCACCTCATCTTTGCGATGATACCCTTTTAAAAATGGCCGCAAAAATCCCCTGATCTTGGTTTTTTTTGGAGAATTAGCTTCTGGCCAGATTTGTTCCGGTGTTTTTTCAATGCGAAAATCCTGAATCTGCACCAGGCTGGAATCATCAATGATCCCAACAACGATTTTTGTTAACACTGCTCCCAGATCAATAATCCAGAATTTTTTTCTCGTTTTCAAAAGATTAAACACCCCCTAACAGCTTCCAGCTAAACTTAATGATCTGACCCGACGGCGCTGTTACTGAATCAGGCATCAGTTCTATTTCACCACTGAATTTTTTCTGATAAGCATGAAATTCACTTTCTACTTCTACATAGCGCAACTTTTCTGATGTTTTAAAAACCTGAATCTGATAAAATCCGCCATTTTCATCAAAGACCTTGCCGCTGCTTCCAGAATAGTTGACGTCTTTTTCCAGTTCGGCCTGAAGAATCGCCATGGCATTTTTTCCCGTCAGGATGCACAATTGATAATCCTGATTCAAGCTGTTTGCCTGCAGTTCGGCGATTCCCCGGGTTAAACTGTAACCCGCCCCCGCTGCCAGCAGTGCCATCACAACCAGAACCAGAGGCAGCACAAAACCATTTTCATTTTGGCCTGTTTTTCTCATACAAACTCGACCACCCTTCCATGGGAAATAGTTGTTTCCCGGTAATAGGTCTTTCCTTCGATAACCAGGCGATAGTTTAAAAGGATTTCATCATTGGGCCCGACCGTCATCGAAAAATACGCAATACCATCGCTAAATTGGCTACTCTGACCTTTTCCAATCGGGTTCAATCCGTCTTTATAGACCTTGTAGCGCCTTAAATAGCCATTGCTGTACAGATAATAATTATAGTAAAGCTCCGGGCTTTCCAGATCCTGAAGATAAACCCGATTATTTTTAAAATAAATCTTTTCCGATTTTAGAACCTGTTTCCGAAAGTATAATTCGAGATAACGCTCCGTATGAAATAATTTCTGATTCGTCTCGACCTTTTTATTGATTGTATTGACATAGATCAAACCCGACAAC
>JAQUWM010000196.1 GCA_028692885.1 Acetobacterium sp.
CTCTTTGAAAGTTCGTCGCATCGGTTCGAAACGCCAGTTTGTGCATTTCACAATAGTTCAGGATTTCTTTTTTCTCCAGACAGAGAAAAGGCCGGATATATAGATTGTCCCGGCTGGATTTAATGCCAGACACACCCTTAACCCCAGTGCCCCGAATCAGCCGCATCAGCATCGTTTCGGCCTGATCGTTGATATGATGGCCCATGGCAATCCGATTATATCGATGATCCTCAGCAACGGCCATAAAAAAGCCATAACGCTCTTTTCGGCCCGCCTCCTCAACAGAAATCTTTTCTGCTCGGGAAATCGCCTCGATATTCCGCTGCCTTGAAAAAAAAGGAATCTTTCGCTCCTGACAGAAGTTTCTCACAAACGTTTCATCCGCATCGGCGGCCGGCCCCCGGAGACCGTGGTGAAGATGAGCCACACCAATAACAATATCAAACAGGTCGGCAAATTTGTCCAAAAAATACAATAAAGCCAGCGAATCTGCTCCACCGGATACGCCGATGAGAACATGATCGCCAGCCTCTAAAATTCTCTGTTCTTCAATATATTGAATTACTTTTTTCTCCATGGTTTCACCACTTCAATAAAATTCTCTATTCTAACTCTTTTAGTAAAACTGGGTAAAAAAATGGTGGTCGCAACAGGGCTCGAACCTGTGACCCCCTGCTTGTAAGGCAGGTGCTCTCCCAGCTGAGCTATGCGACCACGAAAAATAATACTGGTTATGATTTATACAAATTAAATGGTGACCCCTAGGGGACTTGAACCCCTGTTACCGCCGTGAAAGGGCGGTGTCTTAACCGCTTGACCAAGGGGCCACAGGTTGTATAAATTTTTTTATGGTAGCGGCGAACGGAGTCGAACCGCTGACACTACGGGTATGAACCGTATGCTCTAGCCAACTGAGCTACGCCGCCATGAAAAAATAAGGATTTGTATAATTGGTTGCGGGAGCAGGATTTGAACCTACGACCTCCGGGTTATGAGCCCGACGAGCTACCAAGCTGCTCCATCCCGCGATGTAATTAATTGAGCAAGATAAATGACAATTTTAAAAAGTAGTCATTTTAAAAAGTGGTGCCGAGGACCGGAATCGAACCGGTACGGTCGAAAGGACCGCAGGATTTTAAGTCCTGTGCGTCTGCCAGTTCCGCCACCCCGGCACTTTTTTCGTCTGTCCCCTTGCTCGAGGGACAAGTGTTATTATACGCCCATTCAAACCCAATGTCAAGCTTTTTAGAAATAAAGTTTTTTTTATTTTTTTTCCATGATAAAACGGCTGTACGCTGCGCCTTCAAGGTTATCATAATCACAGACCGTAAAAATAGTTTCACCGGTGATTTTAAAAATATTCAACAATAAAAAAGCTCCCGCCAGAATAATATCGGCCCGTTTTGCTTCCAGTCCGACCATATTTTGCCGTTCTTTGATAGTTTTACTGGCTAAACTGTCAATCATGCGTTCCAGCTCGTCTTTGGTAATAGTACTCTCATGAACCATCTCACTGCAATAGGTCTTCAGTTCCTGCTTGATAGTCGAAAGACTGGTGGCAGTTCCGCCAATACCAATGAGTTTATAGGGCTTGGTCGGCAAAAAGCCCCGGGTTCTTTTTTCAAACTCAGCATAAATTTTTTCGTTCATCCGTTCCAGTTCCTGAAAAGTCGGCGGATCTGAAAAAAGATATTCTTCGGTGCAGCGAACACAGCCCAGATTGATGCTCATCATTCTTTTTATTTCGTTGTCTTCGCCATAGATCAATTCGGTACTGCCGCCGCCGATGTCAAAGATCAGGATTTTTTCGTCAAAGCACTGAGATACCCCCACAAAACCGAGCTCCGCTTCTGCTTCCCCAGAAATAACCTCAATTTCAAAGCCCAGTTTTTCTTTGACAGCATCAAGATAGGCCGCCGTATTATCGGCATCCCGCATGGCGCTGGTTCCAAATAAATAAAACTCTTCCACCTCATAATCAGCAGCAATATTTTGATATTCTTCCAGCGCTTCCATATTTCGTTTTTCTGCATCGGCATGAAGTCGCCCCGTTTGATTGACGCCCTGACCCATTCGGGTATAGCGAACGGATTTGTTAACCCGCACCAATTTTCCTTGATCATTTCGAAAGATCAGCATCCGGGTCGAATTAGTGCCAATATCAATCACGGCCAGGTGGCGTTTTTTTTCTTTTTTTACAACCTGATCAAGTTCAGCACCATCTAAATCACTGTCACATTTATTGTTCAACTTGTTGACCATCACTTTCTGCAGTATTTTCCTGGATTTCCACAATGACTATGGTTTCATCCGGATAATATAAACCAAGGTATTTACGCGCAAAATTTTCCACATAATTCTTACTGCCCATTTGTTTGACCTGTTCGTCTAATTGATTGCTTCTTATTTTCTCGTTTTCGATTTCTTGAGCAATCTGGATCTTTTGCTGATCCAATTGGTATATTTTTATCGCATTGGCCAGATAGATGTAGGCGGTAAACAGCACCGTCACACCAATTGCCAAGGCAATGATCATGCGACGCCTGATTAGGCTTTTCGTTTTTTCATTCATCTTCTTTTCTTCATTTCCGGTGGAGCCATTTTATAATTCCCGATACATATCTCCTGCTTTTTCCTTGGGAGCATGTTCCAGACAT
>JAQUWM010000197.1:0-1083 GCA_028692885.1 Acetobacterium sp.
TTGCAATAAAGGAATCAAAAAAGTTTGAAATATTGAAAATCCCAATGGGTTTTTTATGAATCCCCAGTTGTGCCCAACTAAAGGTTTCAAATAATTCTTCGAAGGTCCCCACCCCTCCGGGAATGGCAATAAAACCATCAGATAAGTCGGCCATGGTTTGTTTGCGTTCATGCATGTTTTTTACTTCAATAAAACGAGTCAAACGGTCGTTAATCACTTCGTTGGGGAAAAGGCCTCCGGGCATAACCCCTGTGACACAGCCACTATTGTCTAACATATGATTGGCGATTTCGCCCATTAGACCAAATTTTGATCCGCCGTAAACTAATTCAATGTTGTTCTTGACGAGCACCAGACCCAATTTTTTTGTCATTTCTTTGTACTCCGGACGAACACCGAGATTGGAGCCGGAATAAACACAAATTCTTTTCATAATGATGACCTCCTGAAATATGAATGCTAAAGCTAGCAATTATTCTACTTATATCTTAAAATAAGAATATTTAAATGAGATCTTAAATTATAACAAACAAAACCGTGATATGACAAGTTATATTTAGCAGATGCTTAAATAGTTTACAGCAATATTCGACTAATAATCTTTGTATAATACCATTGACACAAAAGAAGCGTAGGCTTACAATTAATATGCAAATACAAATCATTTGCATATTAACCAAAAGAAGGTGGTAGGAAAATGAAAAAGATGAGAACATTGCGTGTTTTATCGGGATTAATTCTGGCCGTTTGTCTGTTATTATTAGTAAGTGGCTGCAAGAGCGGCAAAGAAACTTCAGCGATCAGTAATGGTGAGGATAAAAAGCCAATCGTGGCCGTGACCATTGTACCGGAAAAAACTTTTGTGGAAGCCGTTTGCGGCGATCTGGCGGAGGTTATTGCATTGGTACCGCCGGGAAATAGTCCGGAAAATTATGAACCGACGCCTCAGGAAATGGAGAAATTCAGTCAGGCAGAAGTATATTTTACTATCGGCGTACCAACGGAGGAAGCAAACATCTTACCAAGTGCAGGAGAGGTTAAGATCGTTTCATTACAGGAAGCAGCAAAGGCTGTTTATCCCGA
>JAQUWM010000197.1:1093-2655 GCA_028692885.1 Acetobacterium sp.
ACCAAAGCGGGTGGAGGTAATGGTAGAAACCATTGCAAAAGAAATGTCAGCACGAGATCCTCAGAATCAAGCGGTTTATCAAAAAAATGCCGAAGATTATATTGCCAAACTTAAGGCTTTAGATCAGGAAATAACCACCGCTCTGGCACCGGTTCAAAATAAAAAAATTATTGTGTATCATCCGGCATTTGGTTATTTAGCCGATGATTATGGGCTGGAAATGATTGCCCTGGAAGAAGAAGGCAAGGAAGCAACCGCTCAGCAGCTTCAAGCGATCATTGACCTGGCAAAGAAAGATAATATTAAGGTTATTTTTTATCAGGCCGAAATTGATAGTAGTCAGTCTCAGGCTTTTGCCGATGAACTCGGTGGAAAAACGGTTCAACAAGCTCCGCTGGCAGAAAATTATATTGAAAATCTACAAACGATGGCAAAAACGATGGCCGAGGTTATGCAGTGAAAAATAAAGTCGTACAGGTGGATAATTTAACCGTCTACTATGGACAAACACCGGCAATTGCCGGTGTTTGTCTTGATGTTTATGAAGGTGAGTATTTAGGGATCATTGGACCCAACGGCGGTGGAAAAACAACGTTGCTAAAAACAATTTTAGGAATCAACCCGCCAACGGAGGGAACCGTCCAGATATATGGAGAGCCGATTGCGAAAAAACGGATACTGATGGGGTACGTTCCTCAGTATGCAGCCATGCATAAGACATTTCCGATTACGGTATTTGAAGTGGTTTTAACCGGTCGGATCAAAGCTGGCTTTAAACCCTTTTTTCATTACTCGGAAGAAGATAAGGAGATCGTCGTGAATTTATTGGCAAAGGTTGGGCTTAGTGATCTGGCAGACCGGCAGATTTCTCAGCTTTCAGGGGGAGAATTTCAAAAGATGTTAATCGCCAGAGCATTGGCAGTTAAACCGAAACTGCTGCTTTTGGATGAACCCACAGCCAGTGTCGATGCGGTATCACGTGAGCAAATATATGGTCTTTTAGAGGAACTCAACAAAGAAATGACGATCATTCTAGTGACCCACGATCTGCTTGCCGTATCCTCTTATGTGGGGCGACTAGCATGTTTGAATACAAAATTGGTTTATCATGGCGAGCCTGAATTGACGGAAGATGTGGTTAACCATCTTTACGGCTGTGCAGTTGATCTCATTGCCCATGGCGTTCCTCATCGCGTACTAAAGGACCACGGGGAGGATTGCTGAGATGTTAGAGGCATTATCTAAGTATCAATTTTTACAGAATGCTTTTTTTGCCGGGATTTTAGCCAGCATAGTTTGTGGGTTGATCGGAGTGATCATTGTTGAGCGAAAACTGGTAATGATGAGCGGCGGCATTGCCCATACGGCCTATGGTGGGGTTGGTTTGGGCTATCTGCTGGGTTTTGAGCCGATTATTGGGGCCTTTGTTTTTTCAGTCTGTGCCGCGTTGGGAATTGGTTATATTAATAAAAAGGGCGGAGCTGAATCGGATGTTGTCATCGGTCTGTTCTGGTCAGTTGGTATGGCACTGGGGATTTTTTTTATTGCCTTGATGCCCGGCT
>JAQUWM010000198.1:0-670 GCA_028692885.1 Acetobacterium sp.
ATTTGCTCTGCTCACCTTTTTGCCCAAACGAAATGAGAAACCGGTCGTTGCTATAATTGTACTTCATCCGTATTCTCCGGTTATTTGTGTTATTCCTGCCTTCTCTGGATCTTGATGGATATATTTAATAGCAGTTAGAGAAGCGAAAAATGCTTTAACGGCCAGTAGATGAAAAGGGCTCTCCCTATAATGTGATCCCGAGTCAGCCAGGCTCCCCAAAGATGGCTGTCAAAACTATTGTTGCGGTTATCCCCCATAACAAAATAGCTATTCGGGGGAACTATTACCGGGCCAAATTCATAACTCATTTTTTCTTTTACATAGGGTTCCTGAAGAGGCTGGTTATTAACATATAGCCGGCCTTGCTTAATTTCAACCTTGTCTCCGGGAACAGCGATTAGTCTTTTAACGAAATCGTCTTGAGCCTTAATTTCTTCCGGCGGGCGAAACACTATAATATCGCCCTTCTGTGGGTCCTTGAAACGGCAACTTAGTTTATCTACCAGAAAGCGGTCTTGAACTTGAATGGTAGGCACCATTGATTCTGTGGGTACAATTCGGCCTTCAATAAACCATGTTCTCAATACCATAGACAGAACAAAAGCTATAACCACAATGCTTATGAATTCTTTTAGAAAATCCCGAAAACTTTTATTCATAGTTAACCTCG
>JAQUWM010000198.1:680-2594 GCA_028692885.1 Acetobacterium sp.
AACCTCGATATTCATATTTTTCATTGCAGGTCGAGTTTGATGTTTAACCAAAAAACACATCAATATCACCAATAAACTGATTTCCCATACCTGAGAAAACGCGTTCGATTGAAAAGTACTACTCACATAAGAAGCAGCTGCAACGGGACAGTTAGCAAACAGCATCCATATAAAGGCAGTTATGGCTGCCACCAAGCCCCAAACTTTGCGGGTAAAACGGCCCTTTTTCTCATGATGCGCCAATTCTGTTATCTTCATCTGCAACTGGGCGGACCGTTCCAATGACAAAGTACCCTGCTCTGCCCAGCTATTTAAAGTCTCCTGCATCCACAAATCCATATTATCCGGTTCAGAATCCACTGTTGCTCTCTCCTTTCCAATTGTTGTCCTGCAGTTTTTGCCTTAACCGCGTGTGGGCTGTGTATAAACGCGACTTTACCGTCCCCAGGGAGATATCAAGGTGGCCGGCTATTTCTGACAAAGGCATGTCCCCCAAATACCTGAGCGCAATTATCTCCCGGTGTTGTGGTCCTAATTCCTTGACCAGATCCCATATCAAAACCGCATTTGGTTCTGCCTTTGAATTATTTGAATCGAGAATTTCTGTTATTTCCTGGGGATCGGAGGGAATTTGGCGTTTACGGACTTTTAATATGTTAAGGCTCCGGTTGACTAGAATTTTCTTTATCCAAGCCGGGAAAGCATGTTTGCCTCCCTCTAAAGTACTTCTTTTTTTCCATGCTTGCTCTGCCGTCTGTTGTAAAGAATCCCATGCGTCGTGCTGGTTTCCAAGTATGGCCATAGCGATAAGATATAGTTTGCCTTCTTCATTTTTCAAAAGTCTTAGAAACTCCTCTTCAGTCAAAGAATCCCTCACCACCAAATTAGGTATTATATCCTTGTCATATAGTATGACATTTCAAAAACTGAAAAGGTTCATTGGAATTAAATTCTTATAATCGTTTTTTTATTGACTCTAATAATAATGGAAAGGAACCAGAGCTTGTCTGACCGGACTCATTTTTCATATTGACATCTTTTTCTACACGGTGTAGTATATTGCCATAAACTACACCGTGTAGAATAGAGGGGGGGTACTCCTGATGCGCAAAATTCAAAAAATATCCGAATCCGAGAGGGAGGTTATGCAAGTGATTTGGGACTCCGGGCAGCCACTTAGCTCGGCGGATATCCTGCAGGCGTTCCAGGAAAAAAAGAACTGGAAGCCCACAACGGTACTTACTTTTCTTGCCCGCCTGGCCGAAAAAGGAATAATAACTGCTTCAAAAAACGGTAAAACCAATCAGTATAGCCCTTTAATATCGGAGAACGAATATAAGCAGTTTGAAACCCGTTTATTTCTTAATACCATCCATAAAGGGTCGGTTAAGAGCTTTATGACTGCTTTGTATGAAGCCAACGATATCAAAAGCGAAGAAATTGAAGAACTGAAAAAATGGTTCTCTCAAAAAGCAGGTAAATAATATGCTTCGTCTGATTTTTGCAACAATATTGACGATGTCCGTTACCGGAGGAATCCTTTTATTATTCATCTTCATGCTTCGGCCGGTTACCACCAAGGTATTTCCTGCAGCGTGGAATTACTATGTAAATCTCATTGTGCTGGTATTTTTGCTTATACCTATTGGTCTTGTCCCCGGAAAGGTTTTTATGAATAATCCCTCCGGATTGGTGGTTCTTCCAGCGGAGACAAATCCCATTGTTTGGGATGACCTGCAGGATAATACGATAAACGCTGCAGCCGGCATCGGTTTACCCCAAGCTTACCAGAGGACAAATCCTAATTTTGATGTAGACGATCCTTTATACTATTTGTTCTGGGTTTGGATATTGGGAATGGTGATATTCATTGCTCATAAGGGCAGACAATTTCTAATATTCAAAAGAAAGCTT
>JAQUWM010000078.1 GCA_028692885.1 Acetobacterium sp.
TAGATTGAATTAGATCAAATGAAAAGAAATAATAAAGAAATAAAAAAAGACTTAAACCAAAAGCCGGTTTAAGTCTTTTTTTCTATATGAGTGACGCATTATCAGATTAAGGATGCCAAATTAAAATGCCATCAAGAGGCCTTTATCATTGGAATAGTAAGTCGTTAAGCCGTGCATCGGAAAAATATAAATTTCTTTGAGATCAAACCGTTTCTCCAGCAGATCTTTAAGAATTTCAGCCTGGCTTAAGTTGTTACAGTGAGTAATGACAACGGGAAACTGGGGTTGGGTTTTAACCTTATCCTCGACCATATTGGCAAGACTGGACAGCGCCTTTTTAATGCCTCGAGCCTTGGTAACCAGCTGGATTTCGCCCTTATCATCAGATTTGAAAATGGGCATAATCGAGAGCACCGAAGCCACGGCGCCAGCCACCCGGTTCATCCGTCCGCTTTTAACCAGGTTGGAGAGATCCTGGAGCAAAAAGCGCAGGTTTAAGGTCTCAAGATAAGTGGCCAGTTTTTCGCTGATGGTATCAAAATCCATCTCGCCAGATTTAATCATATCCCGGAGTTTCATCACCATTAAAATCATCACCGGTGAGGTTGAATGAGTATCAAAAAGGCTGATCTTCAGGGAATCGTCTTCTTCAAGTACCATATTTTGGGCTACCCGAGCACTGTTATAAGTGCCGCTTAAGCCCGAAGTCATTGTGATTACGTAGCTTTCTTTATTTTTTCGCAGCTCAGTGGCAAAATCCTCGGGGGAGGGGCAGGAAGAAGAGGAGGCTGTTTTTTCAGCCTTCATGGCGGCAATCAGTTCTTTGGTATTTAGGGTCTCATCATCGATAAATTCGTGATCGCCGACAATTATTTTCAACGGAACAAGTGAAAAATCAATCCCGTCCTTCGCCAGAAAATCTTTGGGCAAATCACATGAGCTGTCGCTGATTATTCGTGGTTTCACATTAAATTCCTCTTTTCAATCATTTATCTTTTAAGAATAAGTTCTTTCAATCAGACCAACAGTCACATTTAATTGATTGGTCAATAGTAAACGAATAAGCTTAAAAAGATCTTTTGCAGTCTTAAATGGATTCTGTCAGATAAGGAATCGCATCAGGCATATTTAACTGAGTTAAAACGTCCTGGGTGATCAGACTGGTAGCATGACCATTGTAGATTTTGTCCAGACTGTTTTTTATTGAAAAACGTTTGATTTCATTTTCCTTGAGGGCATCAATCGCAAGAATGAGCTCATTAAAATTATTGGCAACAACGGCAGCACCCTGCCGTTTAAACCAATTGGCGTTTTCGCCTTCCTGGCCAGGAGTGGGATTGTATAAAATCACTGGAATTTTTTTGGTCACCACTTCGCTCAGGGTAATGCCTCCGGGTTTGGTCACCATCAAATCGCCAACGGAATAAAATTCGTGAATGTCTGGAACAAAACCAAAGATCCGGGTGTTTATCAAGTTTTCCTGCTCAAGTTCTCGCAGGAGCGTCTGGTTTTTTCCGCAGATGACAATGGTCTGAAGGTTATTCATTTGATCGGTGCGATGACAGATCTCTTTGATGTTTTTAAGAACCCCATAGGTGCCGGCAAAAATAATCAGGATTTTTTTACGAGAGTCCAGATCGTATTTTTTGATAATCGCCGGGCGGTTTTCACGGGCATAAAAAGCGTCGCGCAAAGGAATACCGGTTTTCAAGATCTTTTCCTGCGGAATCCCTTCACCAATCAGGGTGTTTTCAACGTTTTCACAAGCCACATAGTAGCGGTCAGTAGCCTGATGGATCCAGGGTTTGGGGATGCAAAAATCAGTGACGACAGTAAAAAGCTTGATCTGCGGATAGTATTCTTTTTTTAGGATCGATGATATTGTATAGCCATAGGTGTTGATAATACCGTCCGGTTTGAATTCATCGATCATTTTTAATAAGGCTTTACTGGTGAAATGCCAGAGATTGTACATAAATTTTTTATGGGCAAATTCCTCCACGTCATAATAAACGCGTTCGTAAAAACTGCTTCCAATAGAGTAGGAAAGCAGATAGGATTTTTCAATCATCCGATTGAGGGTCGGGTTGGTTTTATCAAACAGATCCTGAACCGAGACAAGATGACCACGAGCTTCAAAGCTTTCTTTAAGGGTTTGGGCTACCATTTTATGGCCCGACCCGTGGGAACAGGTTAATATCAGTATTCGTTTAGGTTCTAACATGGTAATCCGTCCTTTCCGGAGATTTTTGGCAAAGATCTCCAAATAACGTATGCCATCAGTTTAGTCAGAAATGATTAGATTTTCATTAGAAAACTAATCATCAACCTCAATCCCTAAAATACAGATGTCATCCGAAGGGGGCTGATCCTGTTTGAAGTCAATGCAGGCATCAATAATATGGTTGCCGATCAGGTTGATCGGCGAATCAGCATGTTTTTTAATGACCGAGGTCACCCGTTCCAGGGAAAATTCTTCCCGTTCCTGATTTTTTGCATCGATCAGACCATCGGTAAACAGCAGCAGTTTATCACCGTGGGAAAAATTGATGCGCATATCAAAATAGTGCATGGTGGTCATAAACTGCTGCAGCCCCAGCATCGGAAGATTCGGTTTAAGCAATTCAATCTGATGATTCGATTTGAGTAAGACAGCATCGGGGCGACCAGCGTTGGCAAAGTACAATACCCCATCTTGGGGATCCAGGACCAGGGCAATGGCGGTAAAAAAGGTATTATCCATCTGCTGACTGATGTCGGATTCAATCTGTTTCAAGATCAGGCTGGGAGACTGATTGATATGATGGTCTTTCATGGTATAGGAATAACTCAGTTTAATCATACTGGTGATCATCGCCGCATCGATACCATGGCCGGTCGCATCGGCGATTAAAAGACTGATTTTTCCGTTTTCCATAAAATGAAAATCATAGAAATCACCGCCAACTTTGCGAAAGGGTTGGAGATAACTATAAAAATGATAGTGATCTGACACAAACGATCCGGGGGAAGGAATAATCTTGCGTTGAAGGTTCTGGGCGAATTCTAATTGTTTATCAAAAAGAGAGACAAGGGATTCATAATCTTCCGAACGATTCAAACGTGACCTCCTTTTAGGTTAATTTTATCTATTATAACATATTATTTTTGAAATGTTATGCTGATTTCTTTAAAAATGATTGAAATTATTGATGCTTACCCTTATAATGAACTTATCAATATGAAATGAGGTGTCTAAAATGATTGAATTTGTATACGGTTCAAAAGGAAGCGGCAAAACAAAAAAAATGATTGACATGGCAAACACTGCGCTGGAGACCTGCGAAGGGGATATCATTTTTCTTAACGACAGAGACAAATATCGAGTAAAAGTAGATACTAAAATCAGATTCACAAACCTGGAGGAGTTTGGCATCATCGGAGTAGATCAACTTTTTGGCTTTATTAGTGGGGTTATTGCAGAAAATTATGATGTGAAAATTGTTTTTATTGACAATACCCTGAGATTGATCGATTATCAATCGTCAGAGGACATTTGCAAAATCGTCGGAAAAATCCAGGATATTAACAAAAAGCATGACATTAAATTCGTTCTCAGTTTAAGCTGCGAAAAGGAAGAACTACCAGAATGTGTCACAACATTAATATAAAATAATCTCAGACGAACCTGATTAGCAATAAAAGGTTCGTCTGTTTAATCTTATTAAGGAAATTTATAAATAATGACAGAAAACCTTTATAATATCTATTCGACTTGGTTAAAACAACGTTATGGCGAAAAAGTTTATAAAATTCCGGTTAATATCCCGGTGACCTGTCCCAATCGAGATGGCACAATAGCCACCGGGGGCTGCGTTTATTGTGGAGCCAAAGGTGGCGGAAACGAAACCCTGTCTGACCAGTTATCCGTTTCTGAACAGCTTGAGCGAAATATTGCCTATATCGGAAAACGATATCATGCAAAAAAGTTTATCCCCTATTTCCAGAGCTTTTCAAACACCTACTGCGAATTACCGGACTTCCAGAAATGGATTCTGGAAGCCATTCGTCCAGATGTGGTGGAGATTGCGGTTTCGACCCGGCCGGATTGCATTACTGATGAGCAACTCCAGTTTTTGGCAATGGTGAAAAAAGAACAGGCGATCGAAGTGACCATTGAACTGGGATTGCAAAGTGTTAATGAAAAAACTCTGCAAATCATAAATCGGGGACATACCCTGGCTGATTATGAACAGGCGATGGAACGGATCAAAGCAGCTGGTCTGTCAACCTGTACCCATATGATTCTGGATTTGCCCTGGGATCAGGAAGCAGACGTGATCGACGGGGCTGAGATTGTTTCCCGAAAGGGTAGCGATTTTGTAAAATGCCATAGCTTATACATTGAAAAAAATACGGTTTTGAAACAGTGGTATGATGAAAAAAAAGTGACTCTTTTGACAAAGGAAGATTATATCATCCGGGCGATTTTATTTCTGGAGCATTTAGATCCGGAGATTGTTGTTCAGCGGTTGATTGGGCGAGTTCCGAAAGAGGATTCGGTCATCACCAATTGGCATACCAGCTGGTGGAAAATTAAAGATGAGCTTGAAGCTCAAATGAAGCAGGAAAATAATTACCAGGGAAGAAAATTTTCTGGGATGAATAATAAGAGGTAAAGGACTTGGGAACAAAATATTGGCAGGAATTTCTGATCCCTTATCATCAGGCAGTCGATGAAATCGTTTTAAAGTTTACGAGTTTAAAAGAACAATACGAAAAAATCGGTGAATATTCACCGATTGAGTCTGTTTACGGTCGAGTCAAGAGCGTTGCCAGCATTCTCGAAAAAATAAATAAATATGGCGTTGAGATTGAAGCCCTGGAAGAGACCATCCAGGATATCGCCGGGATTCGGATTATGTGTCAGTTTGAGGATGATATTTACGAGGTGGTCGAACTGATTCGGAAACGAAGCAATTGTGATATGGAAGTCGTTAAGGTAAAAGATTATCTCAGTGCCGCCAAGGCCAGCGGGTATAAAAGCTATCATTTGATTATTCGATACCCAGTTTTTTGCGTATCCGGAAATCAGTCCGTTTTAGTGGAAATTCAGATCCGTACCCTGGCCATGAATTTCTGGTCGATTATTGAACATTCCTTAAATTATAAGTATAAGGAAAACATTCCCGAAGCCATCAAAACAAGACTGATTAATGCCGCCAATGCGGTCAATGATGTCGATCGGGAAATGTCATCGATCCGGGAGGAAATTCAAAGTGCCCAGCGGCTGTTTGGTCTCAAATCGAGTCTGGTCACCAGTATTCTCGACAATATCGGGCATTTATATAAGCTCAATCACGGTGATAAGGCATCCCACTATGAAAAGATTTTTGACGATCTCTTTGCCCAGGAAGACTTGATCCAACTGATCCTGTTAAGAAAAGAACTGGAATCGGAAGTGAATATGATTGAGGCAGAGGTTTAAGAATTAAAAAACATGTTTGTGAAAAAAGGACAATATGTTATAATAACAAATTGTAAATGATAAAAAAATCAAGGAGGTTGTCGATGTCTGGACATTCAAAATGGTCGACTATTAAACACAAAAAAGGAAAAGCAGATGCGAAACGTGGTCAAATCTTTACCAAGCTAGCAAAATATATTGCGGTTGCATCCCGGGAGGGCGGCAGCGATCCGGAAATGAATGCAAAACTAAAAGAAGCCATCGCTAAAGCGAAGGCTGCTAATATGCCCAATGAAAACATTGATCGGGCTGTTAAAAAAGGGGCCGGCGAGTTACAGGGCAGCGTTTATGAAGAAATTACCTATGAAGGATATGGGCCAGGTGGGGTGGCCGTGATTGTTGAAACCCTGACCGATAATAAAAACCGGACCGCCGCAGATATCCGGCACGCCTTAGATAAAAATGGCGGCAATCTCGGCACCAGTGGTTGCGTAGGATTCCTGTTTACTAAAAAAGGTCAAATTATGATCGAAAAAACGGATGGCATTGATGAAGAAGCATTGATGATGATCGCTTTAGACGCCGGCGCGGAAGATATTGAAACCGCCGATGAAGGCTACGAAATCAGCACCGAACCGGCCGATTTTGGTCAGGTTTGTGAGGCTCTGAAAAAAGAAGGTTACGAACTGGCCGCAGCCGAGATTGCGATGATCCCGGCCACCGAAGTTGAACTGACAGATGCCACTGAAATCAAAAAAATGTTAAAAATGATTGATATGTTTGACGATAATGAAGATGTTCAGGCAGTCTGGCACAACTGGACAGGTGAGGATGATGAATAAACAAACCCTGTTTAAACGCTTTAAAGACGTAGTACTTTATATTGTGTTTACACTTTTTCTGATTTTTTTAACCTCATCCTTTGTGATTGAGGATGTCTACTCGGCAGCAGATCAGCTTTCCATGGCGGAAAAAGGAATATCTGACGTTTATTCCATTGCGGTTGGCATGAAGCCGGCAAACCTGACTATCAATGCCGATAAAGCGGATGAAGATCAGAAAACAACTGAAATTAAAACAGACGATGGGACAACGATTGTGATTACTGAATATTCCCTTGGCGATACCAATGATGAGATTCTGGAATATCAGCAGATTTTATATTCGCTGGGATTCCTGATTAGTCAGCCCTCCAATCAATTAACTGAAGAGGTGCAAACAGCCATTAAAACCTACCAAGCTATGAAGGGTCTAGATCAAACGGGTAAGCTCGATCGTTCCACGATTATATCACTGGTAGCTGAAGATATTAAATTTGAAAAAGGTGATAGCGGCAAGGTGCTGCAAACCTATCAACAAATTTTAGTAGCACAAAAATATCTGGCGGCCGAATCAGCCACCGGAACCTTTGACGATGCCACTGAAACAGCAGTCAAGGCTTTCCAGAAAGCCAACGGTCTTAGCGAGACTGGAAAAATCGATGCCAAAACGATTAAAGCACTGGATGCCGTAAGATAAACTTGATAAGACCACTCGTTGCCAAAATTGGCGGTGAGTGGTCTTATCTATTTAGAAAAGGTTTCGATATCATTAAAAAACAATGAATTATTAGAGTAATTTTATATAGGGAAAAAGCTTGGAAAAATGAAGTATTTGAAAAGAAATTTTTTCATGGTAATGAAGATGAGCGACGGTAAAATGTTGCAAAATATGTTAATTCAGTGTAAGATAATCCTAATATGCTTAATTAATATATCAGGGAATCGGGTCATCATCGTTTGCTGTTATTATAATTTAATGACGACACCTTGTTGATTATTTGCGAAAAAATAATAATGAGGAGGGGAGGTGTTGTGATGAACTTAGGTGATCAAAAAAAAGATCAATTCGCCAAACAGTTTTCAGCTGGTTTAGTCTTATTTGCAATGCTGATGATGGTTGCTATTTTTTTATTTCAGTACGCTCCGATTATTGCTTTTTTCTGGATCAGCGGCCTTGCCTTTGGTTATATCCTGCAACGCTCCCGCTTCTGTTTTGTGGCGGCACTCCGGGATCCGGCGTTAACAGGTAGTACGGCTGTGACCCGGGGAGTGCTGGTGGCACTAGCCTTGACGACCATCGGTTTTACAGCAGTCAAGTATTTTTATCACGTCACCGGCCAGACTATTCCAGGACAGAACTATATTCAATCCATCGGCATGAATACCGTTGTCGGTGGCACTATTTTTGGGATCGGAATGGTGATCGCGGGAGGATGTGCTTCCGGGATGCTAATGCGCATCGGCGAAGGCTTTAAGATCCATCTGATCACTTTGTCCGGCTTTTTTATCGGCACCATGTTGGGTAATAATCATCTAGAATGGTGGAGCAACCATTTGCTGTGGATCAAAGACGGGGTATTTCTACCTGATTTGTTCGGCTGGGTCGGAGCACTGATTATCCAACTGATGGTGATTGGCTTACTGTATCGATTGGCCATCAAATGGGAAGAAAAACAGGAGCTGTAACGGCAGTTTTTTTATTGCAAGAGACTTTTAAATATTTGGATGTAATCGGTTGTTCTGGTGTGAAAAAGTGAGGAAAAGCGATGAATATGGAAGATCAGAAAAAATTCAGAAAATGGTTTAAACCGTCATGGTCCTATGTGACTGGGGCGGTGTTATTATCGATCCTTCAGGTCATCACTCTGATTGTTACCCAGGAGCCCCTGGGCATTACCAGTGCCTTTTCGTATTGGGCCATGCGCCTGCAAGGATTTCTGGGCTTTGGGACGCCCGATCATTGGGCGGTGGTCACACAATTGATGGGGTTCAGAGAAGCATTGTGGTTCGAAGAGAATCTGGTGACCTTGCGTAATCTGGGGATCATTTTGGGGGCTTTATTATCAGCTTTGCTAGCATCTCAATTCAGACTCAAGAAAATCAAATCAGGGAAGCAGCTAATGGCGGCAGCCCTGGGTGGTCTCTTGATGGGCTATGGTTCAAGTATCGCATCGGGTTGCAATATCGGTGCATTTTTCAGTGGGATCGGATCGATGTCCTTATCCGGCTGGGTATTCGGTCTTTTTTTGTTTGTTGGCGCGTTGATTGGCGGAAAATTGCTGCTCCGCTTTCTGATTTAACCGACCTGAGCAGAAAAAGTTCAACGGAAATAGTGAATTGCGGATGTTTAGAAAGATAATCTGTAATAAAAGGACAACATTGAATTTAAAAATGAGGAAGTGATGATAGTTGCATATTGAATATTTAGAAAATTTTTATCAGGTTGCAAAAGCCAAAAGCATTTCAAAGGTGGCCACGGAAAACCATCTTTCCCAATCAGCGTTAAGCCAGCAGATTTCCAAGCTGGAAAAGGACTTTGACACCACCTTGCTGATTCGCAGTAATAAAGGGGTGGAATTAACCGAAAAAGGGAAGATTGTTTATCAGTATGCTGGTAACATTGTGCGTACACTGAACATGATGCGGGTCAAACTGGAAGAAAGCGATCAGGTTTTAAAAGACATCAAAATTGAAGCTTTCTGGACGATTGCCAATTATTCCCTGCCTTGCGTGATGTATAAGGTCAAGAAACGGTTTCCTCAGAATAATTACGAAATCCGCTCGAATAAAGCGTTGGTGATTGAAGAAAATATTATTAATAATATCTGTGATTTGGGGGTTATTTACGGTAAGCCCAAAAATGAACGGCTTTCTTATTATAAGATCGGTGTCGACAGACTGGTGCTGGTAGCCCCGGCAGACTATGATATTCCTGACACCATCAGCTTAAGTGATCTACCTGATCATCCGCTGATCGTTCTTCATGACAGTATGGATTTGACCCGGGTGATTTTAAAAATAATGCAGCAAACTGGGAATCATGACACGCCTCTGAATATTTTATACAAAAGTGATTCCATTGAATCAGTGAAAGCCTCGGTGATGAACGAATTCGGGATCGGTTTTTTACCCTATATTGCCATTAAAAAAGAGCTGTATCGCAAGCAGATCAAGGCCATCGAGATTGCTGACCTGACCATTGAGTATGAAATGTATCTGATCTATGATGAAACCGAAAACAACCAGGGGATTATTGATTTTATTAAATACTTTAAAGACATTGCCAGGAAGAGTCTGTGTTAGTTTTTATCGAGATTCAATCCAAGACCAAGATCAGGATTTGGTGACAAAGATTTCCCAGACGCCGACAATGACCTCGTCTGAGGTAATCTGATGTTTTTTGAACTTGTTCGTTACCGATTCCAGGGCACAACTGTGGTCGGTAATGATTTTAATGGTTTCACCGGATTTTAGTTTTTTAAATTCTTTTTGTGCTTTTAGAACTGGGATGGGGCACATTTCCCCCAGACAATCAATGGTTATCATGGATCAACCGCCTTATCTTTTTTTTGGATATTAGTATAACATATTAAAATAAGTTTCGGTAGGGTTATTTATCGGATGGCAAGGGGTTAATATGGATAAAGGAATCAAATTGGATCAAGCAGCAGCATTTGATCAGGACGTCAGTATTGTAATTCCGGTATTTAACAGTTCCCAATCCATCGAGGAGTTAATCAGTCGGTTGGTGGCAACTTTGGAAGCCCGGGGTCTTATCTTTGAGATTATTCTAGTCGATGATTGCTCCGGGGATCATTGTCGGGCAGTGATTCAGGTGTTAGAAGCCTGGGATTCCCGGATAATTCTAATTGCTCTGGATCAGAATGGCGGCCAGCAGTCAGCCATCAAAACCGGGCTATCGCGATCCCGAGGACGCTGGGTGGTCACCATTGATGATGATTTAGAGCAGCAACCGGAAGATATCCCCTTGCTGCTGGATGAAATAAAGAAAGGCTTTGACGTGGTTTATGGCATTCCTGACCGAGTCGGGTATCCATTTTATCGACAATGGGGATCCAATCTGGTGGATCTTTTTTTTACCCTGATTCTGAAAAAACCGAAAAGAATCCGGGTCGGCAGCTTTCGGGTACTTAACCGGGAAACCGTTGAAGCGATTATTAAAGATCAGACCCCCTTTGTCTATATCACCGCCATCACCCTGCGCTTTACCAAAAATATCGGCAATGTCAAGGTGGTCTATCATCAACGACGTTACGGAAAATCGAATTATAATTTTAAAAAGCTGAGTCAGCTGTTATTGCGATTGTTTTATTACTATGGCATTAACGGGGGTCACCATCCCACCAATATTGGAATCGATAAAATCAAGAATAAAGGACGGAAATAACAATGCGACTGCAAATTTTAGGCGGCGGTAATAATCAACTGGGTGCGATCCGTCGGGCGGCCGAACAGGGATACGAAGTGGTGTTGGTCGATTATTACGAAAATCCGCCGGGCCGCGTTTATGCGGCTTTCAATGAGGTCGTCAGCACCTTTGATGTCGAAAAAAACATCGAGATTGGCCAAAAATACAGGGTTGATGGGGTCATGACAATGGGGACCGATCAGCCGGTTTATACCGTTGCCCGAGTGGCCGAGGCTTTGAAGCTGCCGGCTTTTCTGGATGTGAAAACAGCCCAGGCCGTGACTAACAAAGAAATCATGAAGAAGATTATGACCGATAATCAGATTCCCACCGTGCCCTATCACTTTGTGACCAAAGCGGTCAGGGCAGCAGATTTGGGAAAGACCCCCTTTCCGGTGGTGATCAAGCCACTGGACAGTCAGGGTCAGCGGGGGGTTTTTAAGCTCAATACGCCGGCCGAGGTGATAAAAAGTCTGCCGGAAACCCTGTCATTTTCACGGGCAGAAAAAGTATTGCTGGAGTCCTTCTATCCCAGTGATGAAATTACCGTCAGCGCCTGGGTTGACAAGGGGGTGCCGGATATGCTCACCATTACCGATCGGGAGAGCTTTTCTTTTGACCGTAACATTGGCATCTGTTATGCTCATGAATATCCGTCCCGCCACATCGATCGGGAGCCGGAGATTCGTGGGCTGGTTGAGAAGATCACCCAAGCCTTTGAAATTAGCGCTGGCCCCCTCTATATTCAACTGCTGGTGGGGGAGCAGGGGATTGTCGTCAATGAGGTTGCCGCCCGGATTGGCGGCGCCCATGAAGATATCTTTATTCCTTATCTGACCGGCTTTGATATTCTCGATCGGGTGATTAATTTTTCCCTGGGGATCGATGACGCCGCATCCCAAAGTGATCAACCGCAGACAAGAGCAGCGCGATTAAGTGAGCATTTGTCGGTGCAATTGTTTTTTGCCAAACCGGGAAAAATTGTCAGCATGACCAGCCTGGAGACCTTGCGAAAGCTCCC
>JAQUWM010000079.1 GCA_028692885.1 Acetobacterium sp.
CGACAAAGGAGGCGATATTTCCCAAAGGCAAATGGGCCAGCGTCGCAAACAACCCGACTGTTACATCATTGGTAACCGTAGCAACGATATCGATCCCCTCAAATATTTCAAAATATAGGGCTGTTCCGCCAAAAACAGTAAACCATAAACAACAGAAAGTCGCCGGCAGGATAACTACCCCCAGGATAAATTCCTTGACTGTCCGGCCCTTGGATATTCTGGCGATAAAGGTGCCGACAAAGGGGCCCCAGGACAGCCACCAGGCCCAATAAAAAATTGTCCAGGTCCCAATCCAGGGATCTTTTTCAAATGGCGACAAAGCCAGACTCATCGGCAGGATATTCTGAATATAGCCGCTGACGCTAACAAAGAAGGTATCGATAATAAAAACACTGGGACCAAATAAAAATACAAACAGTAAAAGCAACACAGCAATAATGATATTGGTGTTGCTGAGAATCTTTATTCCCTTGTCCAATCCGGTAGTCGCCGAGATCAAAAATAAAACGGTAATCACAATAATAATAATAACCTGAATGGTGATATTGTTGGGGATATTAAACAAGGTATTCAGCCCACCGTTTACCTGCAGGGCCCCCATTCCCAGTGATGTCGCCACTCCAATCACGGTTAGAATCAGGGCCAGGATATCGATTACATGGCCAACCGGACCCTTGCTTTTTTCTCCTAACAGAGGGTAGAGGGTAGAACTGATCAGACAGGGCAGTTTTTTCCGAAAAGTCACATAAGCCAAGGCTAAGCCCACTATAGCATAGATGGCCCAGGGATGGAAGCCCCAATGCAAAAAAGCATAGCGAAACGCCATCATCGCCGACTCCGTTGATGATGGTGTGATTCCCATCGGTGGTTGGGCATAATGAAAAATGGGTTCGGCAACGCCCCAGAAAACCAGACCGATCCCCATCCCGGCACTGAAAAGCATCGCAAACCAGGAAAAATTGGAATACTCCGGACGATCATCATCGTTTCCTAAGCGAATTTTTCCAAATCGGCTAAAAGCCAGGTAAAGCGAGAACAGTAGGACTCCCAAAACGGTCGCCAGATAAAACCAGCCCAGATCGTTGGTAATAAAGCCAAATAGCTGACTGGTGATCCCTGTCAATTGTTCTGGAAATATAAATCCGAAAATAAGAAACAATAGAATGAGACTAATTGAAATGTAGAGTACCATCAGATTCACTTCCTTTTATTGCAGAAAGGCGCCAAAATTTTTGATCATTTTGGCACCTGTTCTGAGTTGTTAATTTATTGTATCGTCAAACTTAGTGGGTTATCCCAATAGTTTTTTACATAGTTCCACTGCTTCATCGGCAGTTTCGGCCCAACCATCAGCGCCAATATCTTCACCCCATTTGGCACTGGTGGGTCCGCCCCCGATGATAACCTTGTATTTATCACGTAATTTTTGGGCATCCAGATATTCTACCAGTACTTTTTGGGATTTCATGGTGGTGGTTAACAACGAGCTGGCGGCAATGATTCTGGCGCCGACTTCGTCGGCTTTGGCGACAAAATCTTCGGCCTTTTGGTCGATGCCAATATCATAAACTTTAAAACCAGCTGAGGTTAACAGGGCTCCGACAATATTTTTGCCAATATCATGGATATCGCCTTCAACCGTGCCAAGAACAATTTTCCCCTTATCTTCATAGGCACCGTCACCTTCACCTGCTGCCAACACCTCTTCCAGGACATCCATTCCGGCTTTCATGGCATCGGCGGCCATCATAACATCTGGTAAAAAGGCTTCGCCACTGGTCCATGCTGCGCCAACTTCTTCAATTCCTTTAATAAAGCCCAGTTGAACGGCTTGAACCGGATCGATCCCCTCGGCGACAACTTTTTCCGCCAGTTCAATCGCTAAATCTTCATCACCTTCGACAATTGCATCTTTAATTTCTTCAAATATTGGGTTCATTATTTTTCTCCTTTTTTCTAATATAATTTGAATTTCGTTATTTCAATAATTCTTTTGAACGTTTTTCAATAAAGGCTTCCACTTTTTCTTTAATGGCCGGATCCAATTCTGGTGGGGTGTAATTGGCTAATACTTCCTGCCATTTCAGTTTTGCCCGCTGATTGGTATCCAATGAATCTTTAGACCAACCGTCAAAGGATTGACGGTCACTAAGAGCCGGTCGGAAGAATTCGGTTTTAAAGTTCTTACGGGTATGTTTCTGAGTCAGGAAGTGACCACCTGGGCCAACCGCTTCAATGACATCATAGGCCATTTTTTCATCGCTGTCCGTATCAAATCCTTTCAGATAACGTAAGACCATCCCGGCAATCTCATCATCGACCATGAATTTTTCATAGGACATGGCCATGTAATACTGCAGAATCCCGGCGGTATGAAGAACAAAATTGACACCAGTGGTGCTGGCGGCAAAGAGAACCATCATTGATTCATAGCCGGCCTGGGCATCAACGGTTTTGGCATCGGTTAAACCACCGCCGCCACGGCAGGGCACGCCATAGAATCGTGAAAACTGAGCACTGGCTGAGGTAAACAGAGCGTTTTCAGGATTTCCAATCGATAGTGATCCGGTTGACATATCAGTTACGGCTGAGGTTGAGCCATAAACTACTGGTGTTCCCGGATTGATGCACTGGGTCAGGGTAATGCCGGCCAATACTTCAGCATTCTGCAGCGACAAGGCGCCGGCCATGGTGGCCGGTCCGGTTGAGCCGGCCATAACCAATGAGGCGATAACCATCGGTTGTCCGGTTTCGGCATAAGCCATTAACCCCCCCAGCATCCGGTCATCATATTTTAGCGGCGTCACGGAGTTGACCAGGCAGATCAGGGCTGGTTTTTCTTTGATCACGTCCATGCCGCCATGGAGGACGGCTGTCAATTTGATGGAATCCATCGCATGTTCATAACCCGATGAACTCCCCATAAAACACTTGTCGGAGTTGATAATATGGCTGTAGGCCATTTTTAAATGTCTGATTTCATCTTCAACATCGGTGGGTTCCACTACGGTACCGCCGGTCATGTGCATGTTTTTGCTGGCGCCGGCCAGTTTCACAAAATTGTCATAGTCGGCCATGGTGGCATCCCGTTTACCGCCGTCAGCATCATATACAAAGGGAGCGCCGTAACCAGGCATATAAATAACGTTTTCACCACCGCAAACCAGATTATGTTCCGGATTACGGGCATGGAGGGTAAATTGAGCCGGTGCTTTTTCGACCATGTTTTCAACAAAGTCCGGATCCAGAAAGACCCGGTGGCCTTCAACTCGTTGACCATGTTTTTTAAACACTTCGATAGCTGGATCGTAGGAAAACTCAACTCCGATTTCCTGGAGAATTTTTAAACTGTTTTTATGAATCTTATTAATCTGTTCATCCGTCAAAACATCAAATTTTGGTAACATATTCACATACCTCTTTTTCTATATTTTTTATTCCTGGACATCGGTAACCGGTGCCTGACTGCTGCCCATATCATTAAGTCCTGTTTTGTTCATCAGTAGCTGGGTTTCGGCATAGTCTGCTTTCAGCGCTTTGAAAATACTGAAACACATGACCAGCATAACCAGCATATAGGGGAAAGCTGCTACAATCGAAGCTGTCTGTAAGGCCTTTAAGGCCGACGTGCCACCGACTAAAATCAGCATGATGGTGATCAAGCCCTGGGCGATTCCCCAGCCGCCGCGCAATTTTTTATCCGGATCCATATCGCCGCCGGAGGTCAGCATTGCCAATACATAGGTTGCTGAATTAGCAGCACCAACAAAGCAGACCACGATCAGGAAAATCGCCAGAATTGAGGTGATCCCATAAAGTGGCAGCTGTTGCAAAAGTGCGTAGAGTGCCGTGGTATAATCCGTTCCAACTGCCGCTTCAATGGCTCCGCCGGAAATTGTATTTAAATTAAAGGCCGCGCCGCCGTAAATGGCAATCCAAATCAACGAAAAACCAGAAGGAAGCAAGGCTACCGCCAGAATAAATTCCCGAATACTTCGTCCTTTTGAAACCCGGGCGACAAACTGTCCTACAAATGGAGCCCAGGCAATCCACCATGCCCAATAGAAGATGGTCCAACCATTAAGCCATTCCACATTTCCCATCCAGAAGGTTTGACCAACAATATTCTGGAAATAGGTTCCTAAGGTATTGGTAAAATTGTTTAAAATAAACACCGATCCGCCAAAGACAAAGATAAAGACCATAAACGCAATCGACAACCAGATTTTAATGTCCGCTGCCAACTGCATTGCCTTATGCAAGCCGGATACGGTAGCTAGGGTAAAGATCACGGTGATAACCGCAATGATAATCGAAATCGTCATCGGGCTGGATTCAATTCCCCACATATATTCCAAACCGGTGGCAATCTGAGTTGATCCTAACCCAAGGCTGGTAGCAACACCGAAAATGGTGGCAAAAACGGCCAGAATATCGATGGTTTTACCAATCGGACCATGAATTTTTTCTCCGATTAGGGGATAAAAAGCTGAACTGATCAAGAATGGTAAATCTTTACGGAATTGGAAATACGCCAGTCCTAAACCACCAATCGCAAAGATTACCCAGGGATGGAGTCCCCAGTGGAAAAAGGATACCCGCATGGCCAATTCCATGGCTGCCGGTGTGGCCCCTTCACCCATCGGTGGGCTGAGATAATGCATAATCGGTTCCGATACCGACCAGAATACCAGGCCGATTCCCATTCCGCCACCAAACAACATTGAAAACCATTGAAAGTTTGAGAATTCCGGTTTGTCATCATCTTTCCCCAATTTTATTTTCCCAAAGGGGCTGATCACCAGACCGATGGCAAAAACAATAAAGAGACCCACTGCCAGCAAATAGAGCCAGCCAAAACCAGTCGTAATCAGGGCAAATAATTGATTAAATACTTCATTTGTGGCCTCGGTAAATAGCATACTCAACAGAACAAATACCAGTGCAATTGCTGCCGACACGTATAAGACAGTTTTATCTTTCGCTTTTGTCGTTGTTTTTTTCTCTTCCATCACTACTTATCCTCCTTCTAAATTTTTGATTTTCATCTCTAGAATATTTTCATTAGCGGTGTTTCCATTGTTCCCAGTTTTGTACCCGTGATCTTATTACAGTAAGACATCATTGCATCGGTGGTGGCGGCGGCCTGATAGACCCAGGCGGCGTTGGCCATTGGTCCGTATAGAATGAAATCAGCACCATGGGTTAATGGGAAGGTAAACACTGATGCTCCCGCTGCTTCAAAATAGGGGCTGCCCTTGGATCGCATTTTTTTCCATAAGTAAAGAGCGTTGGATGAAGCGCATCCACCAGGCAAACCATGTTGCTCTTTAATATCTCTGATGGCCATGGCAGTCCAGCTACTACTGGCAACATCTAAAACCCCGGGATCGATCAGGAATTGCTCAACACCAGCTCTTTTGGCCTTGGTCAACAGACCTTCGTTTTTTTCATCTCCGATGAGCAGTTTTACGCGTTTGGCCGGCTGTAGATGTTTTTTACTGAAAGCCAGAATAACGGCCGTCTTAACGCCGCAGTCTTTCATGACTTCGAGTTCACGCTCGGTACAACTTTCTTCCAATGAATTGTAAATGATTCGACTCATCGCCACCGGATCATTGGCAAAATGTTTGAGGGTTTCAATTCGCACCTCGGGACTAGGGCTGTCAAGCAAAATGGGAGAGGTGGTATGCTTTAATACAAACTCCACATGTTTGGTCAGGGCGATCTCGGTATCCCCCAATACATCGACAATTCTGGGATTGCCGGTTTCGGCTGACAGCTCCGCTTCTTTGTCCAGTAAGTCTTTGGCTGCTGCCTCATCAAATAACCCTTTTTCTGAATCTTTGGTTATCTTGTGACCGCGATAAAAAATACTACCGATTAATACGGTGGGATACTCCCCAGGCTGTCCGCCAATCTTGGTTCCATTGATGTCATAAACAAATTGATCTGCTGTAAATCTAAACATTTTCTACTCCTTCGTAAATTTAATAATTGATCATTGCGAAATTCAGAACTAAAAAACTCTAATTGCCCCGTGCCCGTTTAATTGGGGCACGATGTGATGGACTTCTGTTTTTCTTTCCCGTAGCTTAAATGATTACACTTTATTTTTCTCCTTTCTAATATATTTACGAGATGTTATGTTAATTCTTGATATTATGTATCGCAATAATCGTGCCAACACCCTTAAACGCTATTATTTATATTGTATAGCCATTTTCCACCTTTCGTAACATTATTATTATTTCCAATAATGGAAATTTGGGCTTTTATTTTTTCATTATTGAAAAAATAACTGATTTTTGCTCTTGTTAATCTTGATGATTTGATTTATTATCAAGTTCTACTGATGAAAACGATTTTTACTAATTGGAACGATGCATTAATGATATTGACCCCTGAAATGAAAAGCACTCAATAAGGCCCCACCTATAAATGTGAGATTGAGGAACTAGAATGATAACGAACGAATTTAATCACAGCCCGGAATATTCGGATTATTTAAAAACCCTTTCCAGTGAATTTTTCCTGGATATTCTGGAAAATAGTTTTATTGAAGTCACTGTAACCGATAAGGATGGTAAGGTTCTCTACGCCAATCCTGCCTGCTTGGAGTACCATGGGATTTCAGCGGAAAAAATGTGGAAACTTAATTTTCTGACTTCTTTTCAGGGATTCTGGACGCCACCTTCAACTGCCACCGCGATTGAAAAAAAGCGCACGATTATCTCGCGGCAACGCTCCCTCCTGACTGACGAAGAGCATATTACCATTACCACCCCCCTTTATAATCCCGAACACGAGTTGGTCATGCTGGTTTATAACACCCTGAAGCGGGAGTCCTTTGTTGAGTTTGATCTGGATTACCGGAATCCGGAAAAAACAACGGATGATGGCGAGCTTAAAGATAAAAAAGGTTCCCGGGAAGAACGAACCAAGGCCAGCAACAATATTGTCGGTCGTAGCTATATCCTCTACCAGACCCTCCACAAACTGAAGAAGGCCGCTAAATCGGATATTCCGATTTTACTGCTGGGCGAAAGCGGGGTGGGTAAGAGCCTGATTGCCAAATTCATTCATGATTGCAGCCCCCGTAAAGCCAGTCCCTTTATTTCCATCAATTGTGTTTCCATTCCCGACAATCTTATTGAAAGCGAACTCTTTGGATACGTTCCCTATGCCTTTACCGGTGCCAGCCCCAAAGGTAAAAAAGGACTGGTGGAAATGGCCAATAACGGTACCCTGTTTCTCGATGAAATTGGCGAATTGCAACCCAATATTCAGGTCAAACTCCTGGATTTTCTCGAAAATCAGCGGTTTACCTCAGTCGGGGGATTAGAGTCAAAAACAGTAAATACCCGAATTATCACCGCCACCAATAAAAATCTGGAAGAACTAGTCGCCAAAAACACCTTTCGGGAAGACTTATACTGGCGCATCAACGGGATCACCCAAACGGTGCCTTCACTGCGAGAACGCCGGGATGATATTTTCCCCATTGCCCAGTATTACTTAAAGGAATACAATAAAAAATATAATCAGAACAAGGTGTTTGCTAATCCGGTTATTGAAGCCTTGATCCAATACGACTGGCCCGGAAACGTCCGTCAGCTGAAAAATGCGGTCGAACAAATGGCGGTCATGAGCCTTGGCAGTGTTATCGGAATTGAAAAATTACCTGAACAGGTCGCTGCCTTTGCAATAAAAGATAGCCTGAATAAAAAGAAAATTATTTTCGATGATCTCGTCGAAAACTATAAACGCGGAATTATTGAAGATTATTATGGGCTTTACGACAATATTAACGATCTCGCCGATTCTTTGGGCTTGAGCCAGACCACTGCTTATCGCCTGGTTAACAAGTATATCAAAAAATAGCAACACCACAAACAAGGCTCGAAAATGCGCCTTATTTGTGGTGTCACTATTTTTATGGGCGACCCCATTAATTATGATTAAAAACGACTTCCCATCAAAATACCATCGAACGATCCTTTGACCAGAAAGATTTTTTGTCCCAGCTAAACTCTACATCGGCATGAATCTCCGAAAAATAATCCTGTATCAAACGGTTCAAATCATCTAAATTATCAAATCGATTATCTTTATGCATCGATTCAATCCACATGCTTTGCCCGCCACAGGCGTCACTCAGATGAACCTTATAGGCCAAATCACGTTCTTTAATGCGTCTATTTATTTCACTGATGTTGCCCCAGGTAATAATCATCTCCCGATACTGCTCCTTCCATATAATAATTGCTTGTTCCCTGCTTACTGATTTACCCTAATCCATCAATTTTATTCAAAAAATTTCGACCGTTTATTATTTTTTAAATAATAAACGGTCGATTGGTTGATCCCGGTGCCGAAGCCGCTTTAGGGATAACTTTTATTTCAATGGCTTCAAGCCTTAGCGACTTCCCTTGCGTTCCTGAACTTCCGCCATTTTTAGCCCAGTCCAACCAACCATAGTTCTGGCTGTGAACCCGATAATAAACATCATAATTCGATGCATCAACGCCAGTCAGCCGAAGTTGAATGGCCTCTAATCGCAATGATTGGCCATAGGTTCCGCTGGTTTGACCATCGCTTTTAAAACCCTGCCAGCCAATATTTTGAACATGGGTCTGGTATTCAATACCAAGATTATAACCTAATTTATCGGTCTTAATTTCGATGCCTTCCAGCCGTAGCGATTGGCCGGAAGTGCCACTGCTCTGGCCATCACTTTTCCAAGCTTGCCAGCCGATATTTTGGACATGAGTACGATAAGTAATACCGGTCGTTTCATTAGAAGTAATCGATGCTACTGCCGTATTCAACTGAATCAACCCACTACCATAATAAGGATCGCTGCCTGCTGTGCCCAAATCCAGGGCGGTACTTTTGAGAATTGTCTCAACCGTTTCTGCCGTTAAACTGGGATCGGCTGCCATCAGTACCGCACAGGCTCCAGCGACAATGGGGCTCGAAAAAGAGGTGCCGCTGGCATACTCGTAGCCGCCGCTTCTGGCGGTAGTTAAAACGGATTGGCCTGGGGCACATAAATCGACCCGATCATTGTATTGGGAAAAGGAAGCCCGGACATTGTCCTTATTGATGGCTCCGACCGAAATGACATGGTCATAAGATGCCGGATAGGAATACTGACCCACCCGGGCATTCCATGATTCCCCTTCGTTGCCTGAAGCAGCCACTACAATTTTCCCGGCGTTGACAGCCTCATTGACAGCTACCGCCAGTGAAGAAAAGGTTCCATAGCCGCCAAAACTCATATTGATTACTTTTACCTCTGGCCGCTCAGCCGCTTTGAGCAGCGCAGCACAAATATAAGCCACGTCCAGCTGGGTATCCCCACTGTATGTGCCACCGGCTCGATAAGGGGCAATTTTAATATTGGCTGATCCGGAAATCCCGGCGCTGCCAACACCATTATTGGTGACGGCCGCAATGGTTCCGCTGACGGCCGTGCCATGGCCAGCCAGATCGACAACATTGGTCTTTCCGGTTACAAAATCATACCCGGCCACCGTATTGCCAATGAGATCCGGATGATTGAGATTTAAACCGGTATCAATGACAGCGACCACCACTGGGTCAGCATTGGAGACCTGATCCCAGGTCTGGTCGGTGCCAATTCGCTGAAACTGCCAGGCCGAACCATCGGCCACATAGGGGTCGTTGGGAAGGGCGCTCACCTCGATTTTATCGTTTTTATCGACCGCCAATACATTCGGGTTTTGTGCCATATCGGCCATCAACACATCAATGTTGGTTGCTTCACTGACTTCGATCAGATCGACTCGATTGGATACCTGCTCTCCGGAAGCAACCTCGTCGACTGTCAGAGCCAAATCTTTGACATTATCTGCTCCAGCATCTTTATAGATGACGACGATCTGCTGATCAAGGTTTTCGTCGGTATTAACCTCCGGCACCTGTTCAAGCGTTTCAATTTCAGCTGAGGTTTCATTACCCCGCGTAGCTTCTTCGTTTAGCGGCGTACTAATATTATCTGGGGTTATTGTCTGAATCGATTGATCACCAGGATTAACCGAATCTTCTGCTTGACTCCCCGCTGGAAACAACAAGAAAATAACCATCATTATTGCCAGCCATCGTGTTATTTTTCTTATTTTCGTAGTCATGCTGCACTCCTTCGCACTGCTGGTATCATCTTTGTACTATTATCCTCCATTGTGTAATCCTTTACTTTTATCATAACCCCGCCATTTGTGATATATTACTATAACATAAATTTTTTATATTCTGCCATCATTTCAAACAATCCTTAAAGATTTTAATAATACATCCTTTGTGCCTAAAACTCAAGGCACACCAAAAACAATCCGATCCGATAGCGCACTGGTTTTGTCACTGATTTTTTATTTAGAAGCTATCCCTTTTTTATGCTAGGACAGCCGAACAATAATCCGATGCAGAACATCCACGGTTTCCTCCAGGTTTGTTGAAGCATCTTTAATGTGATGATATACTTCGCGTTTCTTTATCGCCGTCATTGGATCAGCCCCGGCAAATACGAACACCATACCATCCATATAGAGCTTTTCAATTTCTCGGTGGGTCGCTCTCATTTTAACCACCGCTTCTTCCGACTTGCCATGATTCTTTTTCAGATCACTGACTGCTTCGGCAAAAATTTCCACCCCTCTTTTCAATTGTTCAACCATACTGATAATGGTATCGTTGGCTTTGACATCAAAGGTTTTCATCGAAACCAAGGTTGATTCGGCATATTTTAAAACCCGGTTCATCCCCACCGATATCGAGTAAATATCGCCGCGGTCAAAGGGGGTAACAAATGCTTCGGTGAGGTTTTTTTCCATTTCCATCCGAATGGTATCCGCTTCTTTAACACGATCCAACAATGCCTGGCTATCTTTATCGGTGCCGCTGTTCAACCAATTATACAGCGCTTCTACCCCGGATGCATTGCTTTGCGCCTGCATAAACAGCATCCGATGAAAATGATATTTAATCGGAAAAATCCGATCAATAATATTTCTTTTTTCCATTATTCTATTCTCCCTCTAAATAACCTTAAAAATAATTGCTGTCAGGGTATAAACCAAAGCTGAAACCATGGCTGATAGGGGAATAGTGATGCACCAGGCGACCAGAATTTCTTTGACAATTCCCCAATGCACCATTTTATATTCATCTCCTGCACCAACACCCATGATCCCACCAACGACTACATGAGTAGTGGAGACTGGTGCCCCCACCAGGGTTGCCCCCAGAATTGATGTCACCGAGGATAATTGCGAATTTAAACTATGCAATGGTTTAATATCAAAAATACCTCGCCCCAAGGTCTTCATAATGCTCCACCCTCCCAGCAGGGTGCCCATAAACATAACCAAACCGCCACTTCCCCTCACCCAAAGCGGCGCCGATTCGATTGCCGTTCCGCTCCAGGCCGCCAACGCCAGGGTAAAGATCCCGATAATTTTTTGGGTATCATTAGAGCCGTGGCTGTACGAAAGACCCGCAACAATGATCCATTGCACCTGATTGATGCGGCGGTTAATTGAAACCCGGGCATTTCTTAATAATAATTTTGAAAATTTCTCCAGCAAAAATGCAATAATGAATCCCATTACAGGCGATAAAAATAATGCTGCAATGACTTTAACAATCCCAGTAATTTGATGATTCTCGCT
>JAQUWM010000080.1 GCA_028692885.1 Acetobacterium sp.
GAAATAAAAACTGCGGTTTTCAGTTGATAAAAATAAAAAAATGAAAATGGACCCATGAAAAGAGGAAAAATTGAAAGAACGTTTAGATAAATTATTAGTGAACCGGAATTATTTTGATACCCGGGAGCGGGCTAAAAAAGCCATTATGGCCGGTCTGGTTCAGGTCAATGACCAGGTCAAGGACAAAGCCGGGGATCTGGTCGATACCGAAGCGACGATTCTGGTTAAGGGCAGTGATATGTCCTATGTCAGCCGCGGTGGTTTAAAACTGGAAAAGGGGTTGGCAGTCTTTGATCTGGCGGTGGCAGGAAAAACTTTTATCGATATCGGATCATCCACTGGCGGCTTTACCGATTGTCTGCTGCAGAACGGCGCTGAAAAAGTGTATGCCGTGGATGTCGGCTACGGACAACTGGACTGGAAGCTACGGAACGATCCCCGGGTTGTTTCCATGGAACGGACTAATTTTCGGTATCTGACGGCAGAAAATATTACCGAGATGGTCGACGGTACCGTTATGGATGTCTCGTTTATTTCGATCACCAAACTGATCCCGGCGATCAAGTTGCTTATGAAACCCGGTGCGCGGGGAATCTGGCTGATTAAGCCGCAGTTTGAAGCAGGACGGGAAAGAATCGGAAAAAACGGTGTTATCCGGGATAAAAAAGTTCATGAATCGATTCTTTTTGAAGTGATGACCGCCATCGAAAATCAGGGTTTTTTAATAAAAGGTCTCGATTTCTCGCCGATTCAGGGGCCCAAGGGTAATATTGAGTTTTTAGTTTTTGTTGAAAATACCGAGCCGGAGATTGAGGAAAATTGGGCATCATTGATTCATCAGGTGGTAACCATTGCCCACGAAAGCTGCAAAAAAAAGAAAGAACCCCAGGATGAATAGGATGTGAGTAAGATTGGAAGCTGAGTTCGAAAACTTTAAAGAAATTGGCATTTATCTGAATATGGATAAGCCCGACAGCGCAGTGCTAGCTGAAAAATGCATCGACTATTTAATCAGTCATGGGTTTAAAGTAGCTTTACTGGAAGGCCAGATTAAATATCCCGATGGCGGTATCGGTTATTATGCTAAAGACTTGTTCTATCGAAAGCCCGATTGTATTCTGGTTCTAGGCGGGGATGGCACCCTTTTATCTGTTGCCCGGAAGGTTTGTTTTGATGCGATCCCAATTTTTGGAATTAATCTCGGCAAGCTGGGATTTTTAACTGAAGGCGAGGCTGGTAATTGTGAAAATGCCTTAGAAAATTTAACCGCTGGGAATTATTATATTGAAGAACGGATGATGTTAAGCTGCTGTATTAAAAAAGAAAATGAAAGGGCCTGTTTTTATATTGCTTTAAACGATGTTCTGGTTAAAAGCCGAGGCTTTCGAATGATGGATATTGAAGCAAAAGCGAATGGTTCAATCATTGATAAATTTCGCGCTGATGGCGTGATTATCGCCACCCCGACTGGTTCCACTGGTTACTCATTGGCAGCTGGTGGACCAGTGGTTTCACCTCAGGCTAAGGTGATGATTCTTAACCCGATTTGTCCCCATCGCCTGCATGATCGCTCCTACATTTTGCCTGAAGATGAGGTAATCAATCTCGAATTCGGAGACCGTGAAAAAGATATTATGGTCACTTTTGATGGACAGACCACCGTTTTCATTACTCCCAAAGATGCGGTTAAGGTTAAAAAAGCCACCTATTACACCCGTCTGATCCGGCTCAATCAGATGAGCAGCTATGACCGCCTGAGAATTAAGCTTTGCAGTGAGTATTAAAAAATATGGGCAAGCGACAGCGGTAAGATTCAGAATAATAAATAAGACAGCATCGCAGTGACCTTAACTTAGCATTGGAGGAGGAACGAAAAGACATGAAAGTTGCCAGACAATTAAAAATTATTGAAATCATCGAAAATAATCTCATCGAAACCCAGGAAGAACTGGCCCAGGCCTTGAAAGACGCCGGTTTTCCGGTGACTCAGGCCACCATTTCCCGAGATATCAAAGAGTTAAAGCTGATCAAGGTGAGCAGTCATGATGGGATCCAACACTATGCCCCTCTTAAGGATATCGGCACCATTTACATTGAACGGGTTACCGCCGTTTTTAAAGAATCGGTTTTAACCATCGATTATGTTGAAAATACCATTGTGCTGCGAACTCTTCCAGCCATGGCTCAGGCGGCGGCCCTGGCCATTGATTCGATGGACTGGTGTGAAATTGTCGGAACCATTGCCGGAGATGATACCATCTTTGTGCTCGTCCGCAACCGCGACATGGTCGGTGAAATTGTCGGTAAATTCAAAAAGTTGATGAAATAGGGAGGGCTCTATGCTGAGAAATCTCGTTGTGAACGATTATGCGTTAATTGATTATCTGGCGGTCGATTTTCATCCCGGACTGAATGTGATCACTGGCGAAACTGGAGCTGGAAAATCCATTGTTATTGATGCTTTGACCCTGGTTTTAGGAAATCGGGGCAATAAAACAAACATCCGTCAGGGAAAAAATAAGATGACGGTACAGGGGCTTTTTGATATCAGCGAACAGCCGAGCCTGATTGAAAAATGTCAAGAATATGGTATCCCGTTGGAGGATGGCCAACTGATTTTGATCCGGGAAATGGATGATCGGGGCCGCAATATCTGTCGAGCCAATGGTTTAATTATCACCGTTTCCCAGCTGAAAACAATGGGCGATGAACTCATTGATATTCATGGCCAGCATGAGCATCAATCCTTGTTTAAACGCGAGAATCATCGCCAGTTACTAGATGCTTTCGGCGGTGAGAAAAGCCAGCAATATCGGGAACAGACGGCCGCTTATGCAAGTGAGATCAAACGGATCCAGGATCAGATCACTGAGTTGGAAACCAATGAACGGGAATTGGAACGGGAAAAAGAAACGCTGCAGTTTGAAATCAATGAAATCGAAGCCGCCGCCCTTATTATTGGAGAGGATCAAGAACTGGAAGGGGAAAAACGGATTCTGGAGAATCGGGAACGTCTTTTTTCGAATACCAGTCGGGCTTATGAACTGCTCAGGGGTGAAAATTCCGATCAGAACCCGATTCTTGATGCCCTCGGTCTGCTGGTTGAAAGTATGGCCGAAATTGCTAGGATTGACAGCAGTTTTGAAGATAAACTGGAAAGTGTTAATGGCCTTTTAAGCGAAGCAGAAAACCTGTCTTTTGAGATCCGCTCCTATCTGGAAGATATGGAGTATAGTTTGGGCGATTTGGACGAAATCGAAACCCGGCTGAGTGTCATTGCCCGGCTTAAACGGAAATATGGTCATGATATTACCGAGATTCTGAGCTATGCTGAGGAAATCAGCATTCGACTAAAAAGTCTGTTAAATCGGGATGAAAGCCTGCAGACTTATTATCAGGAACTAAGTAGCATTCAAGATAAGTATTATCAGATTAGTAACAGTCTTTATCAATTACGGATAAAAACCGCCGCGGCATTAAAAACCGCGCTTGAAAAAGAACTGGGAGAGTTGGCGATGGAAAAGGTTCAGGTTGAAATTTCGGTGGAACATGATTCTAAGCGGGTGGCCGCCCATGGTCAAGATGTTGTGGAATTTTTAATTTCTGTCAATCCGGGTTTGGCACCAAAACCCCTTGGTAAGGTTGCGTCTGGAGGCGAAATATCCCGAATTATGCTGAGTTTAAAAAGTATTTTTGGCGGTCTGGATGCCATTGAAACGATGGTGTTTGATGAGATCGACACGGGGATCAGTGGTCGAACTGCCCAGGTTGTTGCCGAAAAGATTCAGGCGCTCAGTGTCACCCCACCGAGAGGCCGGCAGATTATCTGTATTACCCATCTGCCCCAGATTGCAGCCATGTCAGACCAGCATTTTATGGTGGAAAAGCGTACTCAAAATAATGGCGTGGAAGTAAGTTTTGTACCACTGGACGAAAAGGGTAAAAAAGAGGAGCTTTCGCGGATGTTAGGCGGTGCCCAAGTGACCCAAAAAACCTGGGAACATGCTCAGGAAATGCTGGAATTAAGCCAAAAGATGAAAAAATAAAAAAAAAAGCAAAAAAGACAAAATATTATCTTAACATTTCATTAGTTATTGGATAAAATAAAGATTGTTGAAAATATATTTAATTTAAGGAGATATAAATTGGAAAGAAAAGTACCCATCGGGTTATCTAACAAACACATTCACGTATCCCAGGCAGATTTAGAGGCATTATTTGGTAAAGGCTACCAATTAACACCGATGAAAGATTTATCACAACCAGGACAATTTGCAGCTGAAGAAAAAGTTGACGTGGTTGGACCAAAAGGAACATTGAAAGCGATTCGGATTCTGGGTCCAGTTCGTCCTGAAACTCAATTGGAAGTTTCGGTCGGTGATGGCTTTTGCTTAGGCGTACAAGCACCGCTTCGAAATTCAGGCGATATTGCTGATACCCCAGGAGTTAAAATCGTTGGGCCAGCTGGAGAAGTTGAAATTGGCAAGGGTGCCATTGTGGCTGCGCGACACATTCATATGAGCCCAGAAGAAGGGGCTGCATTTGGCTTAAAGGATCGTGACATCGTTTCAGTTAAATTAGATGGACCGCGTGGTTTAATCTTTGATAATGTATTGGTTCGGGTTCATCCAGAATTTAAATTGGACATGCACCTTGACGTTGAAGAAGGAAATGCTGCCGGCGCTAAAAACGGTCAAATGGCAACGATTCTTTAATTATGATTGCGCCAGACCCGATCGCTTTTACCGCATTTGGCTTTGAAGTCAGATGGTATGGGGTTTTAATTGCCTCCGCATTACTGATTGGGCTGTTCATAGCGATAAAACGGGCACCTAAATACGGGATTGACCCTGAGATCATTATGGATTTCTTTTTGTATATGACTCCAGCGATAATCATCGGGGCGCGGCTTTATTATGTCATCTTTAGTTTCGATTATTATGCCGCCCATCCAGAAGAAATCATTGCGACCTGGCATGGCGGATTGGCTATCCACGGTGGTATTATTGCCGGTGTGATGGTGGCGTTGATTCTGTGTCGGGTCAAGAAGATCAGTTTTTTCGCTTTGGCAGATGTGTTAATTCCGGCGCTGCCCTTAGGCCAGGCGATTGGGCGCTGGGGGAATTTTTTTAATCAGGAAGCCTATGGCTCGCAAACCGATTTGCCCTGGGCGATTACGGTGAACGATACCGCCCTGGGAATCATCAAGGTGCACCCCACCTTCCTTTATGAATCGGTTTGGAATGTGCTGATTTTTGGTTTTCTCTTTTTCTATGAAGAAAAAATTAAAAAGGTCGACGGCGAATTGCTCTTTGTTTACCTTGGTTTGTATTCGATCGGACGCTTTTTCATTGAAGGACTGAGAACCGACAGCCTGATGTTTATGGGACTGCGAACAGCTCAGCTGATCAGTCTGGCATTGGTAGTGGTCGGCATTGGCGGAATTGGATATCTTCGCAAAAACGAAGAACGCTTCGTCAATTCACTAAGAAAAATGAAATAGATTATACAAAAAAACTGTCGGTTATTGACAGTTTTTTTGCGTATAGTTAAGGAACTTTGGTCATTCCCCGATATTGAATTGCTTCGGATAAATGTGAAATATTTATTCGTTCGGAATCATCCAAATCGGCAATGGTACGAGCCAGCTTTAAAATGCGGTGATAGCCCCGGGCACTGAGTTTCATCTTGGTATAGACTTTTTCCATCAGACTTTCTTCGGCCGGCCCAAGTTGACAGAAGGTTTCCATCAGTTTGGGCGTGAGTTGGGCATTATAAAAGATATCCAGATCCTGATAGCGTCGATTTTGGCGTTCACGAGCGGCATCCACCCGTTTTTTGATGGCATGAGAGGTTTCCCCCTTGGGTCTGGTTTGGAGTTCATCGTAGCTGGTGCTGGGGATTTCGACAAAAATATCCAGTCGATCCATCAATGGGCCGGATATTTTACCCTGATAGTTTTTAATCTGCTGGGGAGTGCAGATGCATTCATGGGCAGGGTCGGTAAGGTAACCGCAGGGACAGGGGTTCATCGAGGTGATCAGAGTAAAACTGGCCGGAAAGGTCAGGGCAGCATTAATCCGGGAAATGGTGACCTCCTGATCTTCAATGGGCTGACGCAAAACTTCCAGGGCTGATTTTTGGAACTCCGGCAGTTCATCAAGAAACAGCACGCCCAGGTGAGCGAGAGAAACCTCTCCCGGCTTGGGGGTCCGACCACCGCCGACCAGGGAAATCTTGGAAATGGTATGGTGGGGCGAGCGGAAAGGGCGTTGACTGATGATGGCATTGTTTTTTAATAGTCCCGAAATGCTATGGATCTTGGTGATTTCAAGGGCTTCATCAATGGTGAGATCGGGCAGAATGGAAGGGAAACCCTTGGCCAGCATCGTCTTGCCCGATCCGGGAGGGCCGCTCATCAAGACGTTGTGAGCCCCAGCGGCGGCGATTTCTAATGCTCGTTTGGCCAAATCCTGCCCCCGAATGTCGGAAAAATCAATGGTGTGGCAGCTGTTTTCGATGGTTAGGAGAGCATTGAGATCGACTTTGAAGGGTTCAATGATCAGTTCGTTTTTTAAAAATGAGACAGCTTCGTGAAGATCGTTTAACGGGAAAACATCGACATTTTGAACCACGGCAGCTTCATGACGGTTTTCAAAGGGAATCAGAATATTGCGGATGCCGGATTTTTGGGCGGCCAGTACCATCGGTAATACCCCATTGACACTTCTGATTTCGCCGCTGAGGGACAATTCGCCAATGACCAGATAATTTTCAGGATCTTCCCAGCTCAGCTGATCCGAAGCATTTAAAATACCCAATGCAATAGCCAGATCAAAGGCCGGCCCTTCCTTTTTCAGGTCTGCCGGTGCAAGATTGATGGTAATTCGTTCCATCGGGTATTTAAAACCATTGTTTTTTATGGCTGAAAAAACCCGATCCTTGGATTCTTTGATACCGGTATCCGGAAGACCGACGAGTGAATAAGAGGGCAAGCCCCGTGATATATCAATTTCGACTGTGACAATAACGCCATTTACCCCTAATAATCCGCTACTTTTTATCTGTGATAACATATAAAGTTTACCTCCCCATTATTATGGATATTATACAGGAAATAAAAGTAAAAATATAGAGAAAAAATTGAATGATGACAGGATCATTAAAAGAAAAATTAAATGAAAGAAAAGGAGATATAATGGAGAAAACAACGAAAGGGATTATCTATGTGCTCATCGCCATGGTTCTGTTTAGCACTGGCGGGCTTTTTATCAAGCTCATCAACGCCAATGCTTATACCATCACCTTTGGTCGGGCATTTATCGCCGCGCTTGTTTTTTTGCCGCTGATTCAATGGAAGAAACTGCGATTTTCAAAAACCTATCTGGTGCTGGTAATCGGATACTGTTATTTGTGCATCATGTTTGTGCTGACAACCAAAATAACAACTGCGGCCAATGCGATTATTCTGCAATGTACAGCCCCATTATGGCTCTATTTATACTATCTGATCAAAGGAAAAAAAATCACCGGTAGAGAAATGATTCCGCGATTATTTATTCTGGTGGGGATCATTGTTATTTTTAGTGCTTCGTCAGGTGGAAATATCTGGGGTGATTTAGTGGCATTAAGCAATGGTGTAGCTTATGCGCTGGTACAGCATTTTATGGATAAGGAATATCCTGTTTCAGATAATTCAATCGTTGGTCTAAATAATATCATCCTTTGTCTGGTGATCCTGGTGCTGTTTCCTGCTCAGCTGGATTTTTCGGGGTTAACCATGGCCGGGTGGTTGGGACTGATTTTTCTGGGCATTTTTCAAATCGGGGTATCCTATCTGGTTTTTTTTAAGGGGGTACGGATGATTTCAGCCTTGAAAGCGTCGATGGTATCCCTGCTGGAACCGATCCTCAATCCAATTTTAGTTTTCTTCTTTGTGGGCGAGATTCCTTCAATCTATTCTTTAATCGGTTTTGGCATTATTCTATTTGGCATCACCTTAACAATGATACCGATGAAAAACGTTAACCAGATTGAAAAATGCTAAACTTACGCTAGAAACGTGTCTGCACTTACAAAAAAGAGCGAGAGCCGTACAACCTGTGATGGCGGTACGGCTCTTTTTTAGTGATTGGTTATTATTCGGGTTGAACGGCATTCGGCTGTTTCGGTTTAATTAGCAGATAAGCAACAGCAGCCACGGCAAAGATCGTCATTGATACATAGAAGGGGAATTTAAGGTTTTCAGTCATACCCGTGATACCACCAAGGAAGGCAAAGATGTAGGCAGAGCAGAATCCCCCGATATTTAAACAGGCCATAACAATTCCCGAAGCAGTTGCCATTTGACTGGGATGAACCGCTGCGCCCAGAGCCATGAAAATAGTTGGCATAATGAAACTAAAACCAACGCCGGCAACGGTTGTTCCAATGTACATAAAGGCAATCGAATTGCCAAGCCCAATACTTGCCATCGCAATTGCCAGCATGGCAAGACCGACAGCAAGGGTGTTTTTCTTGAAAACGCCAAAGATTTTTGCAAATATAAATCCACCAGCCATTCCACCAACGGTGAACATCGTTAGAACCAGAGCGGCATCTGCTGCACCACCCATACCGCTAACGGCAATAATTGTGGACATATTGACCAGCATTGGATAAACTAAAGCCATGATCAAGAAAATGGCCAGAGCAAAACCAAATACGGAACCAGGTAATTTAGGTTTTGCTTCACCAGGTGCTTGAATAGGAGCTTTTGCCGGTTCTGGCAAAAATAGGATGAGAATCAAGGTAATGGCTCCGAGCGCATGGGGAAGGAAGGCATATTGCCAGGCGATACCAGCTGCCATGCCGCCAAGCAATTGGAAAAGGATTCCGCCAACGTTTGCAACAACATTACTCAGACCCATCATTTGAGCACGAACCTCGCCATCAAAGAAGGCAATAATAAGAGCGCCACCAAGCGGAGTGACGATCCCAAGACCAATCCCAAAGATTGCCCGGATGGCTAAGATTGCTGTAAAACTGGAAGTTGCCATAAAATAGGGGGCCACACCACCACCAATGAAGAGAATCATACCAATGATCAACAAGGTTTTGTATCTAACGACTGTTCCGGCAATTCGACCGGAAATGAGTGTCGCCGGGACAGACATCAGAACAGCAAGTGTGGACACCAGTAATAAGGTGGTAAATGGAACCTCCGGGTGTGCAGCGGCGATGTTGGCGATTGCCGGCGTAATGGTTCCGACCCCCATTTGAACAAAAAATACCGACAGAACAGCAATTTTTAAGAAAGCACTATTTTTCATAATTTCACCTCTTTAAGATATCTCCCGGAAATTAAGTAGGGAGATTTTATTTTTTGCACAGCCCTGGATTTTGAGGTGGCTGTGTCGGAAACATCTGTACCGGAAAGAAAGGAACAGATTCTGGTAACAAGTAAGCAATAAGTGTAAGACACACAGTTAAACGTTTGCTATTAAGGACAGACAGCAATGAATGCTAGATGGGTGCAATAAACAATTCCTATTATTATTTTTGATTCTCCTTTCAGATTGGTGTGCAATTCACCCATAAATTCACTATTTACAATCACTGAATCAGGTAACGTTTCCATAAACTAGTAAATAAAAAATTAAACGATGTGAATGTTAGTTATGTTTAAATATGGTTTGATGATAACATGTTAAAACATATTTGTCTATAAAAAATTATATAAAAATTATTAATTACGAAAAATAGCATAAGATAAGGGTTTTGTAAACGTTTAAAATATAAAAGTAGAGTTATTTACAGTGATTAAAAAAAGAAAAGAAAATATCGAAAATTTGCAGACTGATTAAAGATATTAGTTATAATTAATTATGTGAGATAGTGAGATTTGAATTTAAGATAAAATAAAACAGCGTCGAGTTAAACATGACGCTGTTTTGATCAGAACAGAATAAAAAACAAACGGATCGATTAGATGGTGACGAAGTTTTTTTCGATTCGTACGGTAAACTTAGTTTCGATTGCATAGGACTCTTTAATCACGTGGTCATTAAGCTTTGTATCAAGCCCCATATTATTCAGTAATAGACGGATGCTGGAATTAATAAAATCCTGGGAAGAACAGTCAATAAGCCCGGCGTCATAAGCAAGGTTAATGCCTTGGGTAGCTCCGGCACTAGCATAGGAAATAAAGGCTATTTCAAAGTCACTGTAGTGAAGATCGCAGCTTTCGGCTAGTTTGCGATAAAAATCGGTAACCACACTCTGCTCTTTGTAAAGAACATTTTCCTCCAGTAAATCATAATAAAAACGGCTGAAATTTTTATTGAAGCGCATATTATTATTCAATACCCGCCATTCGATGGCAGTCTGTAATAAAAGAGTGGTTTCAATGCCTAACTTGTTCAAATTTTCAGTGACTTTCGCTTTGATAGCAGACATGATTTCGTTGTAGACTTCAATTCCGAGGCCGCCTTTTGAGCCGTAATAATAATTGATCAGACCAACATTTGCTCCGGATTCCTTGGCAATCTTCAGGCAAGTCGTGCTAGTATAGCCATTTTCATAAAATAAGGCTTTGGAAGCCTCGTAAATCTTTTCTTTTGTTTCTTTACCAACCTTGTATTTTCCCATATCATACTCTCTATTTCTATATTTTAACGAAGTGTAAAGTTATGTTCGACGTTTTTAAGCATAACATATTTTTGTGTGAAAAACAATATAAAGGAAGTGAAAAGGATTTACTTGACTTAGTCGATATGGCATTGAAAATCAAATTAAATTTCTAATTATGAGCAAGCCATTGATGATTAAGGGCAATCGCTTTTTTAACCTGTTCTTCAGCAGGTCCACCAATTATATTGCGTTGGTTGACACAAACATTTAAGTCAATGGCAGCAAAGATTGATTCGTCAAAAACCGGCGAGACGCTTTTGTATTCGTCAATGGTTAGTTCATCGAGGCTTTTTTGCTGTTCCAAGGCAAAAAATACCAGCTTGCCGATGATTTCATGGGCATCACGAAAAGCAACCCCATGTTTAACCAGCCAATCAGCAGCATCGGTGGCATTGGAAAACCCACCGGCAGCGGCCTTTTTCATGGTGGCTTTATTAACGGTCAGGGTTTTGATCATTTTGGCAAAGGTGATCAGACAGATTTTAATGGTATCATAGGTGTCGAATACCGGTTCTTTATCTTCCTGCATATCCTTATTATAGGCTAGCGGAATACCCTTCATGGTGGTCAGCAGAGCCATCAGGTTGCCGTAAACGCGGCCGGTTTTGCCCCGCACCAGTTCGGCAATATCGGGATTTTTTTTCTGGGGCATAATGCTGCTTCCAGTGCTAAAGGCATCATCTAAGGTGATAAAATTAAACTCGCTGCTGCACCAGAGGATAATCTCTTCAGAAAAGCGGCTGAGGTGCATCATTAAGACAGATGCAGCTTCGAGGAAATCAAGGCAGAAATCCCGGTCGGAAACCCCATCCAGACTATTCAGCGAAACAGCGGCAAAGTCCAGC
>JAQUWM010000199.1 GCA_028692885.1 Acetobacterium sp.
GACTACATATTCTTCCAGTTCCTGTTTGATGTTTTCATCATCAGCCTGACCAACCTTGATGACACCCTTGATGTCCCGGTCAATGGGCTTGGCGAACATATCCTTGATATACATAGTTTTCTCTCCCCTTAGTCTACGAGCTTAAAGGCCCGGTAATAATTGTCGTCTTTGATTTCGGAAAACAGCACCAGTTCCTGGCCGTCGTATTTCCCCGGAAAAAACAGCACCACCGGCACCCGATCGATGGCCTGATGGAGGTTGTTGAGCACCTTGTGCGAGCGGAGGATCGGATAGCATTTGCCGATACCAGTCAGAAAGACTACGGCATCCGCTGGGGTGTTCTCTTGGATATGCTTAACAATCAGGCTGTTTTCATCGTTGATCCTTAGCAGATTGCCCACGGCTTTAATGATCCGCTCCATACCTTTTTTCTTTTCGAAACGGAAGCACTGCTCCAGAAAGCCTTCGGCTTCCAGAATATCGATAACCAGATCGTAGAGGTCAAAGACCTTGAGTTCAAACCCATCGGATCCCCGGTTGTTTTTTCCCTGCATATAGGCAATCCGTTCCCGGACCAACAGCTCTTTCTCGGGCGGGTAATCAAATATATAATAACCCACCTCATTGCCCAGGCCTTTGTTTCTTCGAAAGCTTTCGGTTTTGATGATCGTTTCAGCTTGATCCAGTCGCTCTTCTAATGTCACCATTTATCGTACCCCCGTTAAGGCATGGAGGGTCACCGCCATACCGTTTTGTATCAGACAGTCTTCCAGTGACCGATCCAGGATTGGTTTTAGTATTTTGCGGTTGCCCTTTGAGCGATCAATGACCCCCGCTTCGGTGAGAATGCTTTTATAACTTTTCCCCAGCGTTTTTAGGGTATGATCCGTCCATTTGGCAACTTTTTCGCTTTGTAGTTGTTTGTTTTTAAAGAAAATAGCAAAGTCGCTGTCGGCCAGTTCGGCCATGCCAATGATCAGCTTTTCGCGGTAAACTTCATAAACAAAATCAAAGAACAAGCCGTCTGTTTCCATAATGGCAATTAACACAATGATCTTCTGGTTGGCAATGTCGCTTTGTTTAAATACGCTATAAAAGCTTGGATCTAAACTTTTTATACGGGTAGAAACTGCATTAAAGATTTCGCTGGCCCGCTTCGGTGTTGCTACCGAGAAAATGTTTTCGTCTAGATTCATCTGCTTAATGTCGTCCAGGCTTTTGCCACGGTCTTGTAGCTGAACCATCTTTTTAAATTCTGAAAACCAGAAGGAAAACTTCGTCATTCCGGCACTGTATTCTTTTTGGGGCATATTGATTTCCTCCGGTGTTTTTTGACTCCCCAGGTTTATCTGGTTTGTTGTGATAAAATCGCATGCGCTTTTTAAAACACTTAAAAGAATTTTACACCTAAATATCATCAGGTGCAACGTTTATCGGGCCCTGATCTGCAGGGATCCAGAGTTTTAGCGGGTTTTAATTTCACTGCAAAGCGGTTCGGTTGAAATCTTTGACATATGTCAACCTTTAGTGAAATTATTAGCCCAGTAGATAAAGATGACCGTTATCTTATTATAAGGTAAGGCTGTGGACAAATTGGGGATGGGTATGGATTTTTCAAAAATAAAAAAAGCGCCCTTAATTGGCGCCGTGACTGTAGACATTCTCTTATTGATCTTCAGATATAAGCTGTATTTCCTGATTCAATAGTGGATGCTCCCGATCAAAGAGCATATTCTCAAAAAACTTGACCAGATACATATCGGTATGATTGATGTTTATTACTTGACTGCTGTAATTTGCTCGCACCAGTGCATTTCTAAAATAATGTGCGCTTTCTTCAAAGGGCTTGTCGTTCACCTGAAAACCCAGGACGTTTAAATATTGAACTATAAATACCGCCACCGTTCGAGTGTTTCCTTCCCGGAAGGGATGCACTTGCCAGATGGAAGAAGAAAAGCCGGTAATGCTTTTGATCTTTTCCTGATTTGACATAGTGATGTAATTTTTATTTTTTTCGGTCTCAAAGCTATAAGCGAGGATATCTTCAATCATTAAGTAATTTTCATACGCAACACTCTCACCACCAAGTACCGGCTCTTTTTTAGAAATATTTTTCCGTCTGAATGAACCAACCCATTTATCCGGTAAGATGTTTTTAAAGAGATACCGATGAATACCTTTTAGGGCTACCGGACTTAGAACAAACCCGGAGTTATCCAGGAGGGAGGCAATCCGTGTCGCGACAATATCACATTCATACTCTTTGATTGCCTGTTCATCTTTTGGTAAGGTTTGATGATGGTTGACTAAGGCATTTTCAACTTCCTGATAGGTCAGCTTTCCACTGAAATGATCCGGGAGTAATTCGTTGATCAAATACTCGGAAGGATTTAGCTGATCGATCTTATTCAGTCCAAAACCGATGTTCCAATATTTTTCTTTTTGGTTTCTATCTTTTGTTTCTTCGATCACTTGATAAGTCTCATTATATTTTTGATCAGTCATTATTCACCCTTGTTTTCTTAACATCTTTTTCTTATTATACT
>JAQUWM010000081.1 GCA_028692885.1 Acetobacterium sp.
CGTCTTTCTGATAGTTATTGGCATCCTCAAAGGCATAACGGACAATGACTTGACTCATGGGGGTTTCTTCATCAATTTCCAGATTCTTCAGGGTTGGGAAAAGGGTGTTGTTGACAAAGTCCAGGAGCGCATCGCCTGTTAAGGCTTCGCCATCTTTTCGATCGACGGCCCAATCTCGCCACTTGAGTCCAGCTGGGATAATGGACGTGTAATGATCATGATAAAGCTCCCAGGCTTCTTCTTTTGCATCATATATTTTTAAGAATAGAATCCACACGATTTGTTCAATCCGCTGGGCATCCCCGTTGACACCTGAGTCATTTCGCATCACATCTTGAATTCTTTTTACAAAGTTACCAATTGCCATTTTATCTACCTGCCTTATCTATTTATGCGTAATATATCTCGTTTTCTAATTCCTGGACGGCCTTTTGATAGGCTTCTTTCCCACCAAAGGCTTTGACAATTTTCATCGGACTGCCGATCTTAGCAAATTCTTCCAGCTGCAGTACCTTTGTTTCTTCAATTTCTTTAATGCCATCATTGGCATACTTATCCAGGAGGGCGGCAATCACTTGTTCGGCGACATCCGAATATTTGTATAGATAATGCCTTTTCTTCACATTCGCTGCCCGTTCTTGTTTTGTCAGCGGTTTTTTATCATAAGCAATGTGACAAATAAGATCAAAGTCATCCAGCTCCGTTTTACCCAATTCCTGTCTGACAGCCTCAAGCAGCACCCCATCATCTTGAAGTTCATCAATGATGGCCTGTTTTTTCTCAGCGGCTGTCCAGCTGCGAAGAAACTGATCCAAACGGGCATACTGCTGGAGGATGTTTGCCCTGGTGTAGTCAATCAGGCTTTCGGTAATCAGTTTCCCGTCTTTATCGACATACTGAACCCGTTCTGAAAGAACCTTAACAAGAACATCGCCGACATAATATTTTCGCGGCTTGTCGTCACCGTCATCATTAAAGGGCGGCGTATCGCCGGTGCTGTAGCCGGCCGGATCTTCTTTGAACCCATCGTTGCCGGCATCTTGTCCAGAATCATATTCAGTTTCATCTTCAGTTCCCGGATCATCGACGGGATCACCTGGTCCAAGGTCAATGACCACTTCTGGTTCGCCATCAAAGGCCGGATCAGCAAATAGTCGGCTGGCATTACGGAAGTCCATGATGCTAAAGTAGGTCTTGCCATAGTCTTCTAAAAGGCGTGTGCCCCTACCGATGATCTGCTTAAATTCGGTCATGCTGTTGATGTTGTTTTCCAGCACGATCAGTTTACACATTTTAGCATCGACACCGGTGGTCATCAGTTTGCTGGTGATGGCGATGACCGGATAGGTACTTTCTTCATCGATGAAATTCTCCAGCTGGGCCTTGCCGATATCATTGTCCCCGGTAATGCGCATAATATAGCGGTCATTTTGGGCGTATAAATCTTTATTTTCATTGATTAGTGCCTGGCGCATGCGTTCGGCGTGTTCAATGTCCACACAAAATACGATCGTCTTGCTGAAGCGGTCTGTTTTTTTGAGAAATTCTGTGATTTTCGATGCCACCACGCGGGTACGGTCATCAATAACTAATTTCCGGTCAAAATCTTTAGCATTGTATTCCCGGTCTTCAATCTCATAGCCATGCTTATCCACTTTGCCGGCTTCTGGCCGATAGCCTTCAAGGTCACGATCCAGACCAATGCGGATCACTTTATAAGGGGCCAGGAAACCATCATCAATGCCTTGTTTGAGGGAGTATTCATAAATCGGCTCGCCAAAATAAGTGGAGCTCGAGGCTTCTTTTGTTTCAATGGGTGTGGCAGTACAGCCGACATGGGTAGCTGATGAAAAGTAGTCCAGTATCTTGCGCCACGCGGATTCTTCTTTGGCGCTGCCGCGATGGCACTCATCAATCACGATCAGGTCAAAGAAGTTCGGCTTGAACTGCAAAAAAGCCTCTTCGCCGTCATCGCCGGCCAGCTGCTGATAAAGGGCCAGATAGATTTCATAGGAGCTGTCCAGGTTTCTATTTTGCACCTTGGTCATTTTTCCACCAAAGGGTTTGAAATCCCCAGAAATGGTCTGGTCAATCAGGACATTCCGATCGGCCAGAAACAGAATTTTTTTCTTAAGACCGCTTTTCCATAAACGGTAAATAATCTGGAAAGTCATATAGGTCTTCCCGGTTCCGGTGGCGCTGACCACCAGTATCCGTTCTCTCCCCTTGGCTACGGCATCGACGGTACGGTTGATCGCTACCCGCTGGTAGTATCTGGGGGTTTTGTAATTCGGGATATAGTAATAAGGCTCAAGCATGACTTTTTCTTCTGCCACACTGATGCCTTTATCGATTCGATAACGCTTGTATAAGTCCTCCGGTGACGGAAACGCTGCTAAAGCAAGCTGTTTCACTTCACCGGTGATTAAGTTCTGTTCCACAAAGCCATCACCATTGGATGCATAGACATAATCAATATCTAAGGCTTTGGCATAGTCAATCGCTTGCTGCAGTCCAGCACCGACGGCATGATTATTGTCCTTGGCTTCGACAATGGCTAATGGAAAATTGTTCTTGTAGAAAAGAACATAATCCGCCCGTTTCTGTTTGCCCCTGGCCGTGATATTGCCACGCAGGATAATCCGACCGGCGGTAAAGGCATACTCTAACCTTACTTGCTTTTTAATATCCCATCCAGCGTTAGTAATCGCTGGTGTTATGTATCTGGCTTTGATATCTTCTTCTGACAATTGTCTTTTCCCCATGAATTTCTTCCTTTCCAAGGATACAAAATATCGTTATGAATAGTATAACATAGCGCTAAACGAAACAGGCAGAAAAACTTACATTATTGTTAGGTTTTCATATGATAGAAGATTATTCAAAAAAATAAACACCAAACAGAAAAAGCCACCTCATTACAAGGTGGCCGTTATTGTATCAAAATCTATATTCTAGTTTGTAAAATCAATGCTGTCTACACAACCTATCCAAAAATAATCCCGTCAACTCAACCTGACCATTGATATTTTCTCGATTATCGATATTTAAAGGGATTCTGGCAGATTGGTTATATTCAAAAATCTTTAAACCCCGCAATTACCTATGTTTCGGGCTTTTCAGCGGTTTATTTCTAAACCCGTGACATCAATACTACCGTCTCAACGTGCCCGGTCCCCGGGAATAAATCCACCGGTTGAATCGCTTTGATGGCATAACCAGCTTCGGTCAGATACTTAAGGTCCCGGGCCAAAGTTGACGGGTTACAGGAAACATAGATAACCCGGGGGGTTCCCAGCTCACTGATGGCTGCCAGCAAAGTTTCTTCGCAGCCTTTACGGGGCGGATCGAGAATAATCAGGTCGGGTTTAATACCTTCTTCTTTGATGATCTTAAGCATTTCGTCTTCCGCCCGACCCAAATGGAAGCTGGCATTTTCAATCTGATTAAGTCCGGCATTTTCCCGGGCATCGAGAATGGCATCACCGACGCTTTCAATCCCGATAACCTGTTTGGCTTGAGCGGCCAGATAAAGACCAATGGTACCGGTGCCGCAATACAGATCAAAGACGGTTTCGCTGCCGGTCAGGTTGGCAAAGGCTTTGATCGTCTCATAGAGCTTGACGGTCTGTTTGGAATTGACCTGGAAAAACGAGTTGGGTGAAATCGAAAAATTGAGATCCCCGATCTGCTCAACCAGACGCGCGGCACCGTGGACGCAGAGGCTCTTTTTGCCCAGAATCACATTGCCTTTTTCGCGGTTAATATTAACATAAATGCTTTTGACATTGGGAATCCCAGCCAGAATGCCTTCCACAATCGCCTGTCGCTGGCTTAAATCCTTGCCGTTAATGATCAGGGTGATCATGTTTTCGCCCTGCAGGTTGGTGCGCTGAAGCACGCCCCGGACATAACCTTTATGGGTCCGTTCGTCATAGATGCTTAAATTCAGCTCCTGAATCAGGGCATTGATGGTTTTGATCGCATCCGCGGCCGATTCCGGCTGGTTCAGACAATCCTCAATGTGGACCAGATTATGAGATTTTTTAGCATAGAAACCCATCCCTCTGTGATCGAGTTTAAACTGGGCCTTATTGCGATAACGGCGGGGATCTTCCATCCCGATGATCGGCGCGACAGCAATTTCTTTGAGACCGCCGATTCGCTGGAGGGCATCGCCAACCATCTTGGCTTTCGCCCGTAACTGGCCCTGATAACTCATATGCAGGATCTGACAGCCCCCACATTGCTCAAAATATGGGCATTCTGGCGTAACCCGTTCCGGCGAAGCTTCTGTGATCGCCAGCAGTTTTCCCTGGGCATAGGTTTTTTTGACATTCTTGATTTCAACTTCCACGACATCCCCAGGGAGACCGCCTTCGACAAAGACGATCATGTTTTCCAGTCGTCCAACCCCTTCGCCACTGTGGGTAATATCCATTAATTCCATTGTATACGTCTCGCCAACTTTAATCTGGTTGCTTGTTTCGTTCATGCTTACTTCCTTAATTTTCTTATTTTGTGATTGTTTATTTTTATCTTCATTTAGATTTCAGACAAAAGATAATCCCGTACCGACAATTGTTACATCATGTTGTACGCATCGGGGCGGACACGGCGAATGCCTGTCCGATCCCGCAGCGAACAACAGATTAACAATTGGTCGGTACGGCTGTTTGTCGTAATCTTATTGTTTACTGATTGAGATAGGCCTTCATTTTTTCGAAGGTTTCTTCCGAGATAATATGTTCAATGCCGCAGGCATCCTTTTCGGCATTGGATAAAGAGACGTCTAACGCCTTAATCAGAAATTCGGTAATCAGTCGATGTTTTTCATAGACCTTTACTGCCCGGCATTTCCCGGCTTCCGTCAGATAGATCTGCCCATAACGTTCATGTTCCACATAACCCAACTCCTTGAGTTTGCGAACCGCATCATTGGCGCTGGCCTTGCTGACCTTGAGTTCCAGGGCAACGTCGGTAATCCGCACACCTTTACCGTGTTTCTGACTCTCCAGATAAATGGTTTCAATATAATCCTCAATGGATTCGGTTAGTTTTTTTTCCATTTTTACCTCTGCTTTTATCTTTTTGATTTATTTTTGATTGCTTCGCCGGAGCTGGCTTGGCTGATCTGCTTTTACTGCTTCTATTGGCTTGACCGGCGGGATGGTCCGAACTTTTTACCTTGGCTGGAATCAGCGCTTTTTTTCCCGTCCCGATCAAGTCTTCCCGATAGGCTTTGGTCAGCGCCTCATGAACCAGCAGATAGTTTTCCCGCTTATGATACTGAACCAGCGCTCGCTGCATGTTTTTTTCACGACCTTTAGGGACAACAACCACTTCCATGGTCAGGGGATTAACTCCGGTATGATACATGGCCGTGGCCACTGAGCCCGGAGTAGGATAAAAATCCTGCACCTGTTCCGGAAAAAAGCCCATATCGCGGATATACTCGGCCAGCTTGACCGCATCCTGGAGACTACAGCCAGGATGACCGGTGATGAAATAAGGCAGGACAAATTGGTTTTTTCCCAATTGTTCATCAATTTGTTTGAAATTTCGGGCAAAGCTTTCATAAACCTTAAAGGCCGGTTTGCCCATATGAGCAAGCACCTCATCAGAGATATGTTCCGGAGCAACCCGCAACTGTCCGCTGATATGATGCTCCACCAGTTCCCGCAAAAAAGCCTTATCCTTATCAAGTGCCAGATAATCATAGCGAATCCCCGAGCGGATAAAGACTTTTTTGATCCCCGGCAATTTCCTAACCGCCCGGAGCGTCTCCAGGTAAGGCTGATGGCTGGCGTCGATGTTTTTGCAGGGTTCCGGTGCCAGACATTCGCGATCTGGACAATAGCCTCGGGTTTCCTGCTTTTTACAGGCCCGATGCGAAAAATTGGCAGTCGGTCCACCAATATCATGAATATAGCCCTTGAAATCTGGATCTTTGGCCATCCGTCCGGCTTCCCGGACAATCGAATCACGGCTGCGCATCTGCACGTATTTACCCTGATGAATGGCCAGGGCGCAAAAAGTACAATTGCCGTAACAACCGCGGTTGGCGGTGATGCTAAACTTCACTTCCGTAAGCCCCGGTACCCCGCCAACCTGATCATAGGCAGGATGCCAGCGGTAGGTAAAGGGCAGATCATAAAGGCCATCAAACTCGGCCTGAGAAAGCGGCTCTTGGGGCGGGTTCTGGCGCAGATAACGGTTGCCGGATGGCTGCAGATAGACCCGCGGATCATAGGCATTGTTGCTCTGATAAATCAGCGCCATCGCTCTGGCATAGGCCAGCGGGTCAGCCATCACTTCCTCAGACGAGGGCAAGATCACCCCATCTGCCATTTCCACTTCCCGACTGATTATGGCCGTTCCTTTAATATCAGTCAGCTGATCGACCGGGATTCCAGCCTTCAGACCGGCGGCAATCTCAATCATTGCCAGTTCGCCCATGCCGTAAACCAGCAGATCGGCCCGGGAATCAAAGAGGATCGACCGTCTGACCTTTTCCTGCCAGTAGTCATAATGGGCAAAGCGGCGCAAACTGGCTTCAATACCGCCGATGATCAGCGGAATGTCACCAAAGATTTCACGGATTTTGCCACAATAAACGATCGTAGCCCGATCCGGTCGCAATCCGGCCTGGCCGCCGGGGGCATAGACATCCTCCCGCCGCCGGTTCTTGTTGACCGTGAAATGGTTGACCATCGAATCGAGATTGCCAGCGGTGACCAGAAAGCCCAGCCGCGGCGCTCCCAGCTGCTTAAAATCGTCGTTTTCCTGCCAGTTGGGTTGGGCGATAATGCCCACCGAAAAACCCCGGGACTCCAGTACCCGGCCAATGATGGCCGCTCCAAAAGAGGGATGATCGACATAGGCATCGCCGGTCACGAGAATAAAATCGCATTGGGTAATGCCCTGAGCGCACATCTCATTTTTTGACATCGGTAGAAAACCCCTATTTTTTTCGGGGTTTTTTTCGATTCGGGATTTTTGCCCGGAATCGTTGCTTGACTTTTTCATTCATACCCTTTCTTAATAATTTTTCACATTATTTATAATAAACCTTTAAAAAGATTAAACATCGTTGGATAGTTAATCAGAATCACACTAAAAACGATCATAAAAAAGGTCTGGTTGAGTTCGATCGTCATGCCGATGGTGTCACCCGTCATGCCGCCAATTTTGTGCTGGAGATTTTTCATCAGCAGCAGCGCCGGCAGCAGGCAAATCACTACGGTGAGTAAACCCGGCAGACCCAGGATCAGGGTTGCATAACCCAGTAACAAGAGCAGATAAATAATAAAATGGGGCAACCTGGTCATTTCCACAAAACGTTTCCCCAAACCACCGCCGCCGGGGGCATAGCTGGAAAAACAGGTCGACATAATCGCGGCTACCCGACCGAACACCGGTATCACCAGCAGCGCGCTGCTGTATTCCGGCAGGATGATGGTATAACACATCCAGTTGGTTAAAATGATTAAGATCAGACCAATGGCGCCAAAGGCGCCCAAGCGACTGTCTTTCATAATTTCCATCATCTTCTGCTGATCACGGGCTGAGAAGAGCGCATCAGTGGTATCGGCAAAACCATCCAAATGGAGGCCGCCGGTGAGCCAGATATAGGCAATCACCATCAACAGCGCCTGAAGATGAATAAAATGAATAAAGGACAAAAGAATTGAAACCCCGAATAAAATCAGACCGATAAAAACCCCCACAACAGGGATTAAAATCATTGCATTATAAAACTCTTCAGCACTAACCTCTCTGAGTTTAATGGGGATTCGGGTAAAAAAAGAAATCGCTATTAAAATTTTTCGCATGCTGTTCGCCACCTTATCGCTTAAAAAGATCCGGGTTGGTTCAACCCGGAAAAAAGAAAAGCATGAATTTGCATTCATACTTTATGCTACCATTATTTTCTGAATTTTGTTTTTATATAAGTTGAATTAAAGAATTTTGAAAATCGAACTGATCATTGTGTAGTGTGCGGGCGAGGGTCTGACCCCTTGGTCATCACGGATCGCCCCTACGTTAAATCTTTAATACGATATATAACTTAACATGATTAACCATTCGTTAAATTTCATCCACAAAATCAAAACGCTTTTCAATCATTTCCTTTAATTGTTCAACTGCTTTTTTCTCGTCCTCGCCACTTGCCTCAATTTCTATCTCGTCGCCTTTTTGAACAGCTAAAATCATTACCCCCATAATGCTTTTGGCATTAACCCGGGTTGCGTCTTTCTTGATATAAACTTCGCTTTTAAACTGATTGGCTTTTTGAACAAAAAGTGAGGCTGGTTTTGCATGGAGTCCCGCCTTGTTATTAACAACTACCTTATCAACTATCACAATAATCCACCCCTTTACTATAAAATTCCCCTATACTACTATTATAACCGCAGCACGCTATTTTAGCAAGCAAAGGACTTTTATTTCTTTTTTAACTTGTAAAATCTTTTTTTAAGTTTTATAATGTATGATATGCAAAATGAGATTAACACTTTGTGGAGGTGGAAAAAATGAAAGTTACTAAAGATATGGGCATCATGGATGCTGTTAATGCATATCCAGATTCAGTCAACGTCTTTCAGGCTTACGGCATGCATTGTTTTGGTTGTATGGCTGCCCGTTTTGAAAGCATTGAAGAAGGTGCGCTGGCACATGGTATTGACGTTGATATGTTAATCAAATCAATCAACGATGCGATCGACGCTGTCGATTTGACAAAATAAACGCAACGCAGTAATCAGCAACGTATTTATAAATACGTTGCTTTTTTTTAATTTTTAAATACCGCTCTGAACTCTGCGGTGGCTGCCATTATCATTTACTGGCGAGGAATAAACCGCAATCGTGCTAATGTTTCAATCCTTGCGGCCCTAAAACTTATTTCGCCATTTACACCACAACCTGAAAAAGGTATACTTATTCAAGCGTGCTAAATTTCACATCCCCAAGGAGGAATGATCCATGTCCATCATCGAAAGTATGATCAAAACATATCGTCTTGTTTATCAAGTTAAGGCGAATTACCCGCTGGAAATCATCGTCACCACCGATCTTTTCCATGAGCGCCTGAAACTCGCCAATACCAACTGTGATCAGGCCATCGTTCAAGCATCCAAACAGGAGCTTGATGATAGCCAGTCGCTGCTGGTGTTGCCGGACAATGTCGACAACCACTTCTATTTGCTGCTCCATGAAAATCTTTTTGATGCAACGCAGCAATACGCCCAAACCATTGCTTACGAATACACGCGGCTGATTGATTATGCTGAAATTCAAAAAAAATATCAGATCCCTAATATCCGGGCAGCGCAATTTCCCGATTCAGCCTGTATTTTATTTCTTTCCGAAGCAAGAGCCTGGTACCGGGGCTTTAGCCTTTACTACAACCTAACAAGTGTTGAAAATAAGGCCGTACTCTTTTCCTATCTCTGCAGCACTGTTCCAGACTATGAGCCGCTACTGAGTTACCATCTTCCCGCCCATATGCAGGCACTGGCTGAATTCTACGGCCAGAATCTGGCCATCAGCGGTTATGTAAATTTCGATGTCAGCCTGCCCGATTATCTAAATCGCCATCCCATCCACGAATTGCTGACTGCTATCCGTGACAATATTAATAACCTCAGCATTTTTGAAAATTTTGATACCATCAATAACGCCTATGAAGATTATATCAATCATAAATCTAAAGACGAAAAGCGCCATTGCCATAGTCATACCTGCAACAACCCCAACCACCATCATTAAGCGCTTTTATCCCCCGAAAGATTGAATTATGCCTGATCAAAAGAACCATAAAACCATAAATTAAAAAAAACGACTGCTAAGATCGTAAAAATTCTGGAGAAAACAATTGGAAATATCAATCAGCAAAACTATTCATGCAGATGTAAAATTTAATATCAGTGAAGTCATCCGACAGCAAAGCCTCAGGGCTTACTTTCAACCGATCATGTCCGTCACCGGAAAAAAAATATTGGGACTGGAGGGACTGATCAGAGGCATCATTCCGGGATCAGCCCAAATCATTCCGCCAAAAGAACTTTTTGAGGCCGCATATGAGGCTGGTCTGACCACCGAGCTGGATCGTGCCTGCCGTGATCAGGTACTGGCCAGCTTCGAGGATTATTATCAGGCCAATCAGGATCTGCTGCTTTTTCTCAATCTCGATACCGCCATCATCGATGAGGTCGGCGGTTCCAATTATCTCTGTGGTCAGGTCAGCCAAAGTGGTATCAGTCCCAAGAATATTGTCATTGAAATCAACGAGTCCAAGGCTCTCGATAACGAGGCGCTCACGCAATTTGTCACCACCTATAAAAAAAAGGGTTTTCTGATCGCTCTTGATGATGTCGGTGCGGGGTTTTCCAATATGGATCGGATCGCCGGGCTGAAACCGGATATTGTCAAAATTGACCGCTCTATTATTCAGGATATCGATCTCATTTATCACAAACAGGAGGTCTTTAAATCGCTGGTCAATCTGACTAACAAGATTGGCGCTCTGATTGTGGCCGAAGGCGTGGAAACCCGTGGCGAAGCCCTTCATGTGCTGAAGCTGGGCGGGCAGGTGATCCAGGGCTTCTATTTTGCCAAACCGAGCAATGATTTTGTTCTCAAGGCAGAACTGATTGTCAAAACCGCCGAGGTCGTCGACGAATATAAGCAGCTGCTGCTCTGCGAGCTGGAGGATTACAACCAGAAATGTCTGACCTATACCCAAACCGTTAATGGAATAATCAAGGCTCTGGCGGTGGTTGATCTTCCCGATGAATTCGACCGCCAGCTCGATAAGTGCCTGCTCAATGCCAGTGGGGTCGATTGTGCCTACGTGCTCGATGAAGCTGGAATTCAATGTAGCAATACCATTGGTGCCAAAAATATTGACGCCTGCGAAAAGCTGGTCTTCCACTCAGCCAAGATGGGGGTTGACCATTCCATTAAAAACTTCTATTATAATCTGATCAAACGCCGACAGGACACCTATATTTCAGAACCCTATGTGTCAATGGCTACCGGCAGCCTCTGTATTACCTATTCCCGGGTTTTCCGACTGACCAACAAAAAGTATATTCTCTGCGTCGATTTTCTGGAAACACAGCAACCCAGTGGCGATTATGCTGTCGGTTATCATTAATGACTAAGTGAATTTTTCAAGACACCCTTCTATAAAATGGCGAAGGGTGTCTTTTTTAATTTTTGCCAATTTCCTGATTCGGTATGAATAATCACCACCAAATTGGTTATAAAGATAACGTCATCCAAAATTAGGATGGCCATTTATAAAAAGAGCGTAACTGGTTAGACCAGCTAATAAAAGTCAATAGTTAATTTCAATTTTTTTTAGAAATAAGGATTGATAAAAAAGGCATAACGAAACAAGCCATTAAAAAATCCGAACAATGGCCAAAATCAGGTTATCGAAATT
>JAQUWM010000200.1 GCA_028692885.1 Acetobacterium sp.
ATCCCAGTGGAACTGTGGGTGATAAGATTTGTCACTTTCTGGTAACTGAATTTCTAAGCCAGACAGATTTTTACATAGACCTCCATGCCGGGGACGGATATGAAATGCTGACCCCTTATGTTTATTATTTGGGCGCAGCAGCGCCGGAGGTGGTGAAACAATCTAAGGCTATGGCTCAAAAAGTCAATGTTCCCTATATGGTCAAGTCCTTTATCACCACCGGTGGTGCCTACAATTATGCAGGTTCCTGCGGTATTCCCAGTATTTTAATCGAACGCGGCGGCGAGGCTAGATGGTCAGAAGCGGAAGTATCGCTGTATAAAGCAGATGTAAAAAATGTACTGCGGTATTTAGCGGTCCTTGACGGAGAAGTAAAAGCCGTTGCAACGGAGTCGGTTGATGTAGATGATGTCGTTTACGAAAATGCTTCCGTTACAGGGTGCTGGTATCCTCGGAAAAAAGTCGGGGAGAAGGTCAAAAAAGGTGAAGAATTAGGGGTAATCAAAGACTACTTTGGCAAGACCCTGGAAAGCTGCGTGGCCAGATTTGACGGAGTGGTTCTTTATCAAGTTAGCTCTTTATGTATTTTAAAAGACGGTCCCATGATAACCTATGGTAAAATTGAATCTTAAAGATAAAATCGGTTTGCCGTGGTTGGTTATAAAAGTACAACCGATTTCCGTCGGATAAAAGATAAAGATGCGAGACATCAATTTAAGCAGCCATCAGAAAGAGAAGTTTAGTTCAGATGAAAGATAATCGATTTAAAAAGGTTTGTGATATGGTTGAATTAAAACAATTAAAGTATTTTGTTGTCAGTGCCGACGTCGGTTCTTTTAGTAAAGCCGCAGAAATATTATACACCACTCAACCTAACGTCAGTAAGGCGATTAAAGCACTGGAAGACCATTTGGGCTTTGATCTGTTTTTGCGAAAAAGCCGTGGGATTCTTCTTTCTACCCGGGGAAAGCATGTTTATGAGTATGCCTGCAAGGCCATTGAAAATATTGAGATGCTGTCCTCTTTTTCGCAGGCGGATCGGATTGAACAATTGCAGATATCCAGTAATCCCAGTGCCTGGATGGCCAATATTTTTGCCGATTTTTATAATCAATTTCATGTTGCACAGCTCCACTTTCAACTCTATTCTGCTTCGGTGGCAGAAATCATCAAGCGGGTAGCGGGTTATCAGGATGAACTGGGTTTTGTTTATGTAATGAGCAATCAGAACACCGCCTTCCAATATGTGCTGGGCCGAAACCATCTGGAATTTGTCGAGCTTAAAAAAACCCAGGTGGTGCTTTACCTGGGACAAAAGCATCCGCTTTATAATGCCAAAGAAATTAGTGAAGCGGAATTAAAAAAACTCAAGTTGGTCCAATGTTACGAGGATGAATTTGATCTCAATAACTATTGGAAAATAACCAATCCCCAGGGAAAAGATATGACAACATTGGAAAGTGTGGTGGTCACCAACAGCGATTGCGTCATGCAGCAGCTACTGCAGACCACCGATCTGGCGAATATCAGCAGTGGTTATATCACCGATCAGGTTGATGAAAAAGAATTCAATGGGATTCCTCTCTACGAAAAGGAAAATGTGGTGATGTTCGGCTACATTAAAAGATCAGCGGAAGAGTTTAGTGACTGGGGTCAGCAATTTATCGATTTTGTTTATGCCAAACTGCGAGAGTGATTTTTCAAGAGATCCTTTGAGAATACGAAAGTATGCGAAATTGGAATAGTCAAATAACCCCCGGGAGAGGTTGTACGGCTATTTTTTAGATGATAAAATACTAGCATGCGTGTGAGCTATGCGAGAAAGGTATAACATATAATGAGAAAATATATCGGCAAACGGTTATTACAGCTGATTCCGATTATCTTAGGGATCACCCTGCTGTCATTTACCCTGATGCAGACCGCTGCCGGTGATGCGGTGGATGCGATGTATGATAATAACGGCGGGGTCTCCGAAGCAATCAAAGCCGAAAAGCGGCAGGAGTTGGGTTTGGATCAGCCATTTATTATTCAATATACATCCTGGCTGGGGGGGATAATTAGCGGTGATATGGGGGTTTCCTATATTTCTAATAAACCGGTTTTTGAAACTTTTGTTTCAAAACTACCGGCAACTATTTTTTTGACCCTGACATCAATTCTGTTAACGGTTCTGATTTCAATCCCCTTGGGGATCATATCGGCGGTTAAATATAATCAATTCACCGATTATCTGATCCGTTTTTTCAGCTTCATTGGCAATTCACTGCCGGGGTTTTTTGTGTCACTGCTGCTGATTTATTTTTTTGCCCTGAAACTTAAGTTGTTTCCGGTAATGGGAAGTGGCGGCTTTAAGAGCATTGTTTTACCAACCCTGACTCTGGCAATAGCGATGGCTTCAAAATATACCAGACAGGTGCGGACAACGGTACTGGAAGAACTGAACAAAGACTACGTGATGGGGGCCCGGGCCAGAGGTGTAAAAGAGCCGGTGGTGCTATATGCCAGTGTGCTGAAGTCTTCAATGCTG
>JAQUWM010000201.1 GCA_028692885.1 Acetobacterium sp.
TTTGTTTCAAAGGGAGGGTAAGCAAGCTCCATCCCGACAATCAGCGGTTTTTCCGCATTGGCCTGATCCTTGTTGCTGGTACTACATCCCATTAACAAAAACCCGGCCATCACCAGTACTATTATTAGTCCTAATTTTTTCATCATTTACGCTCCTTCTTTACAAATAAATCTAATAAAAAACGCACAGCCAGAGACAGGGCGGATCTGCTGAGGTATAGGCGACCCGATGCTTCTGGTGGGGTGGAATTAAAAGGGTATCGCCTTTCTCCAGCATGACTGTCCGGTTATCTTCAAATGTCAATTGAGCACTTCCCTCAAGCAGAATCACAAACTCGGTTTCCTCCTGATCATACCAGCCAGATTGCTGGCCAGTGCTGATAATGCGTTCAATCCGGACTCTTTCGTTCTGCTCTAAAACCGATATCACTTCACCGCTGATGGGAAACCCGGGCATTTCATAAATATTCATTTTCACCTCATTTTTAAATCATATCATAAAATTGCGCCGAAAAACAGTTCCACACAAAAATTTGCAGCCCTTTCCATCAAATAAATTTCCCTTTATTTGATGTCTTGCCGACCCCTTTTCCAATCGCTAGCATTGATCAGCTCTGTCGACATGGATCTGGTCATTTTTGTTTAAAACATCCATCATCTCCAGCTAACTTCAAAAACAAAAAAAAGACACGCTAAGCGCATCCGTTTTAAGGTTTTAAGGTTAAATCAACAGGTAATTACTGCCCTGTTTTTTCTTGCATTTCTTTTTTATTTTAGCCGCTGTTTCGGCCAATTCAAAGATGGTTTTGCTGTGATCGCTGGCTACCCCGGCAATGGAAACCGAGAGAAAGGGAAAGTTCTCCTCGACATCCTTCCGATCCCTGGAGGTGATATAGCCTCTGTCAATATCTTCTTTATTATAATATTTAACCACGGCATCATTAAAGGCCTGAATAATACTGATGCATAATTGTTCAGTTTTCTTTTTAGAAACAATAGCCATAAAGTCATCCCCGCCAATATGACCAATGAACTGTTCGGCCGGTATTCTGGTTTTTAAAATCTGGGCAAAATCTTTCAGCACCCGATCCCCATTTTCAAACCCATAAAGATCATTATATGCTTTAAAATTATCAAGATCAAAATAAAGAATTGTTTTTTTATCTTTTGATTTGAGCGCCTTTTCCAGCTGCTGTTCAATCATCAGATTACCAGGCAGTTCAGAAAGGGGATTCAAGTGCTTGGCATAGACAAATTCGATTTCGATCAGTTTTTCCATCAGGTCTTTTACGGTAACCGTTCCCTGAAACTGATCCTGCCGGGTAACCACAATAAAGTCATAAACTTTATTAAAATCGCGCTGCATGGCATCCTTTCCGACAACATCAATGGTTGCCAGACAATCCACATGCATAAAATCCGTATCCATAATATTGCGAATCGGCTTATTGGCATAGAGAATATACCCGTATTGTCCGCTGATCCTTTTATAAAGGGCATTTCGGGTGATCACCCCAATTGGAATCCGATCTTCAACCACGCAAAAGCCGGAAAGGGTTTCATTTTCTTTAAACATTTCATGAACCTGTGAAACAAGAATATCTGGCGAGATTGTTGTTTCCAGTTTACAGATCGACTCAATGCGGTCATCCAACACTCGATTGTCCAACCGTTTTCTTTTATTGGCATTCTCTGCCATGATGATTTCAATCACATCCTTTGAGATTGAATTTAGAATTCCATTGGGCCTTTGAATAAAAAATCCCTGTCCATACTGAACCCCGATTTCAATCAGTGTCAGCAGTTCTTCCCTGGTTTCGATTCCTTCGGCAATCAGCGAAGTTTCCGTATATTCTGAAAACTCGTTGAGACATCTTACCAGGGATTGTTTCGTCACGTCTTTGTCGATGTCGCGAATCAGTTTCATGTCCAGTTTAATATAATTGGGATGAATATCCGAAATTAAATTGAGCCCTGAATAACCGGCACCGGCATCATCAATGGCAATCCGGTAATCCTGCTCCTTGTAATTGTCAATGGTTTTAATAAAGTCAGCCAGATGATTAATGGCCTCACTCTCCGTGATTTCAAAGATGATCCGTTTGGGATCAATCGCAAATTTCTCCAGATACTCTCTGGTAAAGCCTTTTCTAAATTGGACGTCCTGCATAATATTAGGATTAACATTTAAAAACAGTTTAAATTCACTTTCTATTTTAAAGGCCGCTTCAAATGCTTTCGAACGGCAAAGAAATTCCAGTTCCCAGAGTTTATTAAACTTTTGGGCACATTTGAACAACACATCGGGAGCATGGAGCAGCCAATCCTCCGGACCCCGGCTAAGCGCTTCATAACCATGGACAGTACCGTCCAGCAATGAAACAATGGGCTGAAAAACGGTCGTTATTTTTTTCTGATAGAGTATTTCTAAGAGCTCCCCTCTCAACTGCTCTTCTTCTTTATTTTGATTGATGTCCAAACACATTCCTCCCCATTATTGATGTTCTAAATTATAACCATCCCAGTCC
>JAQUWM010000202.1 GCA_028692885.1 Acetobacterium sp.
GGATAAAACCTTATAATCAAAGTAATCTTCCATCGGCCTTTTGTTGTTTAAAGCCTGCAGGATTTTAAAATCAAGCAGATCCATCTTGGTCTGGATGCTCGTCAGTTTTTCCACCTGGCCTGGGCCCCAGACCACTTCCCGGAAGGTGTCCCCCGGGCTGTCCCACATATTGGCATGGGATTCCCGCAGAATACGGCGGATGGGGCAGAGGTGCACATATTTTACCTCCGGCCTGTTTTTCCAGGGTTCTATTACGTCCGCCAGGAGATTGTCCAAAACACGCATATGATTACCGTTATAAAAATCAAAGTCACCATTACATTCAAAACCGGTGCAAATATCATCTTTGTTCTGGAACCATTGGGAAAGTTCGGCTTTGGCTTGGGCCGGCGCATCTTCGTGAAGTTTGACCACCCAGAAGTAGAGTCCGAAACCGTAGAGAGACAAAGCGGTATTTTTAACAAATACTATCAATTTCTGCTCATAGAGCCTTTTAATGCGCTGAATTATCTCCTCTTTATCAAGGCCAACTGCCTGGGTAAGATAAGCCATGTTAAATACGTCGGGGCGAATTTGATAGGACGACTTGGCCACATTGAAAGCACTCATTCTGACATCGTCGGCGGGAACCACCCCGGGTTCCAGAAAGGCCAGGCCTTTAGGGGCAAAATAGTAGTCTTTCAACCAGCTTTGCTGTTCAGATGTTCCAAGTAAATACGAGAGGGCTTTGGTTTGATTATCCATTATTCTTTACCTCCTTTTTAGCGGAATGTTTGATTAAGTTTATAAGTCGCCTAAATTTTCACCTCCTGTGTTGATAATTGCTGCTAAATATCACCATTTTACTTGCTATACTCGCGTATGCAAAAACCGTGCCACAAAAAACCCCCCTGTAAATTCAGGGGGGTTCAAGTTATATCAATATTTTGTTGTTCATTCAATAAACAACTGTACAGTAATTTAACAGATAATATCGTATTTCTTAATTTTTTTGTAAAGGGTCACCCGGCTTATTCCTAAAACCCGGGCCGCCTTACTCAAGTTCCCACTATTGGAACTTATGGCTTCAATTATTATTCGTTTCTCAGCATCATGCAAAGGCAAATTGGTCAACTGAATGCCTTCATTCCGCACCACTTGTTCTGGCAAATGCTCGGGTAAAATTTTATGGCTGCCGGCGAACACCACCGCCCGTTTTAGAGAATTTTGCAACTCTCTTACATTGCCCGGCCAGTTATATTTTTGCATAATATCATAAGCCCTGCTGCTCAATCTATAATGTACACCCCGTTCGACTGAATGCTGCCGCAAAAAGTGCTCGATCAGTATCGGAATATCCTGTCGGCGTTCCAGCAAAGTGGGAATATGTATCTTTAAGACATTAAGCCGCCAGAATAAATCCTCTCTAAATAAACCTTCCTTGACTAAATTTTCAATGTTGCGATTGGTCGCGCTTATAACTCTGACATCAACCGAAATGGGACATCGTCCGCCAACTTTCATAAATTTCTTTTCCTGTAGAACTCTTAGCAGTTTGACCTGAGAACTTAGGGACATCTCTCCAATTTCATCGAAAAACAGGGTGCCGCCGTTAGCCAGTTCAAATTTGCCAGCCACCCCAGTGGGACGGGCTCCGGTAAACGCCCCTCCTTCATAACCGAACAATTCGCTTTCTATTAATTCTTCGGGCACAGCACCACAGTTAATTGCAACCAAAGGTCCCCCGGCCCTGGAACTAGCGTTATGTATGGCTTGAGCGAACATCTCTTTGCCGGTCCCGGTTTTACCCTCGATTAATATTTCATAATCTTCCCGGGCAATGTTTAAAGCCAGGTTTTTTATTTCTTTTATTTCAGGGCTCTCGCCAATAATGTCGTCAAATACGAAACCAGCTTTAAATAAATTGCCTTCTATAAGAGTACGGGCAGGTTTTATAGTTTCCGGGCGCTTTTTGACGATATGGACACAAAATTCCTGGGCACCACCTGCACATTCGAACTCAAGGTTTTTGATCTGCATATTTTCTAGTGCAGCCGGACTCTTCCTGCAATTATCCTTTTTGTTGTAGATCAGGCCCGGAAAATCACGGGCAAAAGCAAAAGCAGCCTGAGGAAAAGCTGCTTTTATGTGTTTGCCAATGGCGTCGGAAACATCTAAACCGGAAAGAGCTCCAAAACTCTTGTTGACGTCCACGATTAGGCCGTTTTTGTCGGTGATTACTACCCCTTCGGTAATTTCCCCCAGAACCAGTTTGAGACTGTTTTTCTCCCTCTCAAAGAACATCTCCATCTCAAACTGTTGATAGCGACATTCAACCGCCATGCCAAGCAGTACCAGCGAATCGTAAACCGAGCGGGCTGATCCGCTCAATCCGTCCTGATCGGTTGCAACGCCCAAAACACCGACAACCCGGCCATTTTTGCTTCTAATGGGCACTGCGGCACAGGCTTTTTCCTTTAATCGCATACAATATTTTTCTTCAGATATCCAAAACACCGGATAATTTATTTCCACTG
>JAQUWM010000013.1:0-49060 GCA_028692885.1 Acetobacterium sp.
TTGGATTGATGGCGGTAGTCAGGATTAAACGTGCTTTTTTGTCTGATTTTTTCTTTAACAGATTGTAGTCAACCTTTGCTTTATACTTACCGTATAAATCCAGATCATCTTCTGTTAAACCCAATTTTTTAGCTATCTCACGGATATCCTGTGGGGTAGCCTCTTGTGCAATCTCAATGTCTGATTTAAAACCCATATTATTTCCTCCAATACTTTGATAAATTTTTAACATCTGTACTAATGATATCTGATTTTAAGCTAAAAATCAAACAATAAATGTGACAATTTTTTACTAAAAAAAAACGATTAACGTTTACATTAACGGGGTTTACATCAATAATCAGAGCAATATTTTACTCTGTAACATAAAAAATCCGCATAATCAATAAATCGATAGCATTATAACTCTTTAATATATTTTTTATTGCATAAATGATGCGTTTAAAAAATATATTATTTTCATCATTGGGGCGCAAATCCTAAATTAGTAACACTTATCTTTTTTCTTATTTTTCTGCTATTCCAATTTTCCCCTGCCGATATGCTTTGCTATAAGCCCGGCAATATTTGTCTTTACCAAGCAACGCATAGGTAGCAAAAATCGTTCCCATCATATCCCGATTGGTCGGATCCATCACGGCCGAATCCATACCAGCCTGAATGGCAAGTGCCATAAAGGTTTGATTCATCAGCGATCTGGCTGGCAAACCAAAAGAAATATTACTCGAACCGGAGGTGATATGAATCGTTGGATATAATGCTCGTATTTGCTCAATTTCATTAATAAAATTGAGCAGTGAGTCATTATCTGTCGATAATGCCAGTACACATGGGTCAATATGAATACGCTCTGTTGTAATGCCAAACTTTGCCGCTTTATCAACCATAATTTTGGCAATATCGACCTTAGTTTGAACATCACCGGGGATCCCTTTATTATCACAGGTTAGTCCAATGACCTCCCATGAATTTCCTTCCATTAGCGGAAGCAGGACTTCACATTTATCACCTTCTCCTGAAATGGAATTGATCAGCCCCGGTTTATGCGCATATTTGAATACCGCTTCGATGACTCGGGGATTGTGACTATCAATGCACAGCGGCGTTTCAGTAGCATCCTGAACAACCGCCATTAACCATTTTAATGCCTCCGTTTCCAACTCGGGAGTCGTGCCGGCGCACACGTCAATAAAATCCGCTCCTGCATGTTCCTGTTTTATCGCCTGTTCGGCAATAAATTTCGCATCTCTTTTTTCGATTGCCGCCCTTACTGCTGGAGTTGCTCCATTTATTTTCTCACCAATAATGATCATCTTCAGACTCCTGAATTGTTATCGTTTTCTGTTATTGTTCACTCTACTTCACATGTATATACAGATTATAAGATAGCCTATCATTTCCGATATTTTTTGTCAATATTTTTCTATCTTGTTGAAAATCTCATTTTTAACAGCTATAATGAGAATAGTTTAGCTAATATTTTACCGTTTATCCTAATTTTTGACTAAAGAAAGGACAATTTTATGTCATCTCTGAATACTATTCGTGTTTTTTTTCCGTTATTGGATAAAAGTATCATGGTTGAGGCTGGAAAAACAGTTGCTGAAACCTGTGCTTTAATCGGTTTTCCTCAAAATCTGGTTTGCGGGGGTAAAGGAACCTGTAAAAAATGCCTTGTCACCATCCGTGAAAATGATTTAGTTTCGGAAGTCCTGAGCTGTCAGCATCTCATTTCCGAAGATATGGCCATTCTCATTTCAAAAGAAGCGGCCATATCACAAATACTGGAGACAACCAACAATGGGGAATTGAGTTTCAACCCTAAAACTAGAGTGGCGGCAATCCCTATCACGGCCTTAAAAACTGAAATGTGTTCGTACGATCTTGAAACGATCCAGAAGGCTCTTGAAATACCAGTTAAGATGTCTTCTATTAAAGTATTGCAAAAATCATCTGAAATTTTTCATCAAAAAAACTTTCCTTTGATGAATTTTATCTTATATAATGATGAAATTATCGATCTGATCCCAGCTAATGAAGCCTTAAATGCCTATGGGGTTGCCTTTGACATCGGCACTACCTCTGTTGTCGGCTACCTTTATGATCTGACCAATGGGGTTCTGATTCACCAGTATTCTTCCCTGAATAAGCAGATTTCTTTTGGCGGCGATGTGATCAGTCGCATCGATTATGCTTCCACCGCTTCAGAAAACCTTAACCGCATCCATCACGCCATCATCGAAACCGTCAACAATATTTTATCAAACCTTTTTTATGAATCAAAAATACCATCTGAGGCTGTCTATGAATGTGTCTTCTGCGGCAACAGTACCATGGCCCATCTTTTTCTGGGTTTAAATCCCCTGCATTTAGGGCTTTCCCCTTTTACCGGAGTTACCCGGGAGATGGTTGTTCTCAATGCCGAAGAACTTAATATCAATATTAATCCCAGTGGTAAAATAACCTTTCTGCCCTTATTAGGCGGGTTTGTCGGTGCCGATACAACCGCAGTTCTTTTGAGTCTGCCAAAGGATGACGCCTACCGCTTAATGATCGATTTAGGAACAAACGGGGAAATTGCCGTCGGCAACCGCAATCGCTATTTTGTCGCTTCGACTGCCTGCGGTCCTGCTTTAGAGGGTGCCGGTATCCACATGGGCATGCGCGGTACCACGGGTGCTATCGAAAAAATAAACCTGGTTAACAATGAGATTAAGTGCCAGGTTATTGGCGATGCGCCACCACTTGGTTTTTGTGGCTCCGGGATCATTGATGCCATTGCTTTCCTGTATCGGGAAAAACTCATTTATAACCGTGGAAATTTTATTAAAGGGGACGATCTCGATAACCATCCTTTTAAAGATCGTTTCAAAACCGATGAAAATAATCAGCGCTATTTTGTTTTTGTTCGTCATCAGGATAATCCCAATGGCAAAGAGATGATTATCACCCAAAAAGATGTCCGGGCTGTTCAGTTGGCCAAGGCTGCGATCTTTACCGGCTGTTATCTGTTAACTGAAAAATACGGCATCAAAGGTAGTGATCTCCAGGAAATAGCCCTGGCGGGTGCTTTTGGCAATTACATCGATATCGAAAATGCTCAATTTATCGGTTTGCTTCCCGAGATTGCCGGGGTTCCGATCCGCTCGATCGGCAATGGTGCCGGAACCGGTTCGCAGCTCTTCCTGCTCTCTCAGGATGAAGCCAAGCGCTGCGAAGAGATCCCAAAGATAACCACCCATATCGAGTTAGCCACCGATCCCAATTTTTCCCACCTTTATATGCAGAACACCACCCTTGGTCAAAATGAAATCAAGTAATTCCCTGATTTCATTGTAACTAACCGTTTAATTAAAGCAAATAGACTGCTGATGTTTGCTTTTTTTATTCCCCTGACCTTGATTCGATGCTATAATTATTCTACCTTACCGAAAGGATACTCAGCTATGGAAAAAACGCCCAAAATTTTATTATTGTTAACGGGAGGTACGATTGGCAGTGCGGTGAACGACCACTGCATCAATGTTGATTCCCGTCGCGGTGACGACTTGCTATCCAACTACCAAAGACAAAATAACCGCCAAATCGAATTCGAGATCGTCCGTCCCTTTAATATTCTCAGTGAAAACGCCGAACCAAAACACTGGCTTCACCTCATTCAAACCCTGCAATCGCATCGACTCAGCGATTATGATGGTGTCATTATTGCCCATGGTTCAGATACCCTTCCCTATACCGCTGCCGCTCTTGCTTATGGCCTCAACAACCCGTCGCTTCCCATTGTTCTCGTGGCTGCCAACTACGCTATCGGCGAACCTAACAGCAATGCCATTACTAATTTTGCGGCTGCGATCGACTTTATCTGCGATATCAAGCTACCCGGTTTTTATGTCCTATATGAAAATAGTGATCACATCATTTATGTCCACCTGGCCACCCGACTGCAGGAAGCCGATTGGCTTAAGGATGACTTTACCAGTTTTGGTGAACCCTTAGGAGTCTTTGATCAACGCGGTTTATGCTGTTTGCCATCACCTGAAAACCCAACCATGATTAAACTCTATCATCCGTCGCCGGATGATGTCCCCTTAGTTAAAATGTTCCATCATGAGGTGCTGGCACTGCGAGCCTATCCCGGTTTGAACTATGCCGTAATTGATCTGCAAAAACGCCCCATCCGGGCAGTGCTGCACTCACTGTACCATTGCGGCAGCGGAAATGTTTGCGGCGAAAACGGCACCTCCCTGCTGGCCTTTATTAAAAACAACCCCCATCTGGATCACTATATGATTTCCTATAAAAATATTCATGGTGATCTTTATGCGTCCTGTCAGGAGCTGATTGCTGCCGGTGCGATTCCCCTCGAGAATATCTCTTTTGAAGCCGCTGTGACTAAATTGAATTTTGCCTATAATCAGCAGGAATGGCTGCCACTAAACTATATGAAACGAGAATTTTTCTTTGAGTTTGTGCGCGCTACCACAGAAAATGAGTGCCTCGGATAGTCATTTATTACGCCGTGGATAAGAGCCTGTCGTTTATATATCAGCGATGATATATAAACGGCCTAGCCCGTCTATAGTCCAATCAACAGAACCCCAGTTTATTTAATCTGGGGTTCTGTCTTTTTTTGTCCGCCCATAATTGATCTATATACGTTGAATTAAAGAATTTGACAAATCGAACTGGCAATTTCGCAGTGTGCGGGCGAGGCCTGACCCCTTGGTCATCACGGATTGCCTCTATGTTAAATATTAAATTGAACATCTCTATTCGCTTTTTGCTGGGTTTTCTTTAATAAAAAAATAATTCATTCGCATTTACTAAAATAGGCATTGACAAAAAAGCTGCTACCGCTTATAATCACAGTAAACACAAGTTTATTTACTAAAATAACCGTAAATAAACTTTTCACATCTATATTAGTTTTTAATTTGTTCGCTATCTATCAGGCTTTTTATTGTCAAACCAGTCATTAACGCGCTGATCAGCAGCAACTTTTGTCAGGAACTGATCAAGTACCCACTCTATGTAAATTTTAAGGAGGCTATAACCCGATGTTAACCGTAAAACAAAATTTAAAAGAAGTCCTCACCGGAGGAAATCCGGATCGATTTGTCAAACAATTTGAATTTATGCAAATGATCATGAGCGTACCATCTTGCCGTATCAAACCAGCGATCGGTGAAGAAGTTGTCAATGAATGGGGCGTAACCATTCGCTGGCCAGAAGGACAGCTTGGTTCTTTTCCGGTCCATGATGCCGACCATATCCTATTAAAAGACATCACAAAATGGCGTGATTATGTCAAAGCACCAAATGTTGTCTTCCCTGCTGAAGCCTGGGAAAAAGCCATCGCCGATGCCAAAGCCGTCGATCATGACAATCAGTATGTGACCGCATTTATCGCGCCGGGCGTTTTTGAACTAACCCACTATTTAATGGGTATGGAAGATGCTTTAATGAGTTTCTATGAAGAACCCGAAGCTATGGCAGAACTAATCGACTACATCACTGAGTTTGAGCTGGCCTACGCTAAGGAACTCGTCACGTACCTCAAACCAGAAGTCATTTTCCACCATGATGATTGGGGCAGCCAGATCTCAACCTTCCTCTCACCGGCGATGTTTGAAGAATTTTTCCTACCTGCCTATAAAAAAATCTACGGCTTCTACAAAGAAAACGGCGTCGAGTTGATTGTTCACCATAGCGATAGTTACGCTGCGACCTTAGTCCCTTATATGATCGAAATGGGCATTGATATCTGGCAGGGTGTTATGACAACCAACGATATCCCTAACATGATCAACGAATACGGCGGACAGATCACCTTTATGGGTGGCGTTCACAGCGGTGTCATCGATCATCCCGACTGGACAAAAGAGCAGGTTGAAGAAGAATTTACTCGAGCCTGTCGTGAATGCGGAAAACTTTATTTCATTCCTGGAGCTTGCCAGGGGATGGGCGTTTCCTCCTTCCCCGGAGTTTACGAAGCCAGTGATGCCGCCATCGACAAGATGAGCAAAGAAATGTTCTAAACGATTGATCCTGCCCCTAAATATTTTTAAATTAACCAACGCTTACAGGAGGTAAGAAAAAATGATTATTATCGGAGAAAAAATTAACGGTGCGATTCCTTCCACAGCGCAGGCAATCGCCGCCAAAGATGGCGATTTTATCAAAAATCTGGCCAAGATTCAGACTGAAGCTGGCGTCGATTATATCGATGTTTGTGCATCAGTCGATGATGACATCGAACTGGAAACGATGAAATGGTTGATCGATCTGGTTCAGGAAGTGACGGATACCCCGATTGCGGTCGACAGTCCCAATGTCTATACTTGCATCGAATCAATGAAATATTGCAACAAACCCGGTTTGTTTAACTCAGTCTCATTAGAAGGTGATAAGATTGATGCGGCTTTTAAAGCCATCGCTGATACCAAATGGGAATGCGTGGCGCTGTTAAACAGTGACAAAGGGATCCCTAAAACAGCTAAAGACCGTCTCGATGTGTTTGCTGATTTAATGGCCAAAGTCAAAGAATATGGCATCGATCCATCCCGCATGCACATTGATCCGCTGGTTGAAATGCTGTGTACTTCGGAAGACGGGATTGCCATGGTCGTTGGAGTGATCCGCAGCATTAAAGAACAGTATCCGACGATCCATGTTACCGGTGCCGTCAGTAATATTTCGTTCAACCTGCCGGCTCGAAAAATGGTCAACATGGGCTTTACCGTTCTGGCCATGAACGCTGGTCTTGACAGTGCCATTCTGGATCCAACCAATGGCGATTTAATGGGGATCATCTTTGCCACTGAAGCGTTATTAGGTGAAGACGACTACTGTATGGAATATATTGGCGCTTACCGGGAAGGTATTTTCGGTCAGAAGAAATAACTGATTGCGATTTAACTGACCGCGCGTATTTAATTTATCACTTAACAAATTTTGTCAGCTGGTGCACACAGCCAGCTGACAGATATCAATACTATCCCAAAATAATTACTGAACAGGAGAAAAAAACATGTCAAAAATTCAAGAAGTTAAAGCAAAAGTAGAAATTGGTAAAACAAAACTCGTTCCCGGACTGGTTCAGGAAGCCTTAGACGAAGGCAACGCACCAGGTGAAATCCTCCAAGCGATGGTTGATTCAATGAGTGTCGTTGGCGAAAAATTCTCTTCCGGAGAAATCTTTGTTCCCGAAATGCTAATCGCTGCTAAAGCGATGGCTAAAGGCGTTGACGTCTTACGACCACTGTTAGCTGGCGATACCTCGGCATCATTAGGTACCTGTATTATCGGAACCGTCGCTGGTGATTTACACGATATCGGTAAAAATTTGGTTTCAATGATGATCGAAAGTGCCGGATTCACCATCGTTGACCTGGGTGTTGATGTCCCCGCTGAACGCTTTGTCGAAGCCATCAAAGAAAACGAAAACGTCACCTTAGTGGCCTGTTCCGGTCTATTAACTACAACCATGCCGGCGCTGAAAGAAGCAGTTCAAACCATCAAAGCCAGCGGACTGGATGTTAAAGTTATTGTTGGTGGTGCACCAGTAACCCCCGAATACGCAGCTGAAATCGGCGCTGATGGATTTGCTCCAGATGCTGGTAGCGCTGCGGTTAAAGCTAAGGAAATGGTTGCTTAACTGCTAGCCCGATCAATTCGACCGTTTGATTTTTTATTTCATTCTTTTTCGGTTTTTCCTTGTTAATTCTCTCGCTTAATGCTAAAATTGCTATGCCACAATGCTTTTAAGGAGATTATCTATGCGAAAAATGACCAAAGGCGAGATGACCAAAGAACGGATCTACACGAGCGCCAAAAAACTTTTTTATAATCACGGTTATAATGCCACTACTATTCAGCAAATTGCTAATGATTCTGCTACGACTTTAGGCTCAATGACCTATCACTTTGCCACAAAAGATACCTTTGTTGCCAAAATATTTGATGATTATCTTAGTGCCATTGACGAATCTCTTAAGGAAAAACTGATTGGCTATAAACCCATCAACGCCTTTGAAAAGCATTTTTATTTAACGATGGTTTGGTATCATTATCTTTTGAGTGATCCACATGTTAAAAACTTTTATTATGAAATATCCAAGAATGATTCACTCTATCCGTTTCTACATGGAAAAATGGGTGAAATTTATCATGATTTTGTCATTGATTATAATTTGCGCATCCGTCCGATTGAATTTGATGCCCTGCTAATCGCCGATTTCGGGGCTCGCCGAGAGCTCACCCGAGCTTTCTGTGAGTCCCGCATTAAAATGCCGGTAGAAGATTTTTCTATCCTCATTATCACCAACACAGCTCGGTGCTGGGGCATTCCACAAAAGTCAATCTATCGTGTCAGTTATGAAGCGCTACTGTTTTTTCGAGATCATGATTTTTCAGAAATTAAATTACTAATCTAAAAAAGGTCTATTCAGAAATATTCTGAATAGACCTTTTTATTTATTCTTTTATTATTCTGTTATTTTGCCTTAAAGGTAATGATCACACCTTCGGTGACACTATTTGCCCAGCTGCCATCGCTTGAAAAAACGATATGCTGACCTTGAACGATGGGCACAATCGATGCAAGGTCGTAGCCTTTCTCATCATAATTGTTACAGACATCTTCAATCGCCTGAGCCAATTCGACCGTTTTACATTTCCGAAAACCCTTATTATAGTCATTTCCGACCGACTCCACCTTATCACTGATGGTCACGCTGATATATTTTTTCATTTGCTTTTTCCCCCAACATAATTTATGGTTCTATTGTATCATAATTGCGTAAGAAGTTCGAATACAGTTTTTTAATCAAAAAACCGCCTCTACGGGAGAGGCGGTAAAAATTTATTGACTATTTGTATTTGCCTTATGCCATCGAACTGATCAAACAGCATCGCCCAAATATTCATCCGATATTTTTTTGATATTTATGAATTACAGATTTTTCAGAAAAGAAACATCGATGCAGACATTTCTTTCAAAATCTGTCTTTGCTTCGTTATCGTTCGCCCGCTGACGCTCCAGCTCACTACCAATTTTTTATCAAAAATTGGACTCAGCTTCAATCAGCCAGCATTTTGGCTACAACACCAGAACCAACGGTACGTCCGCCTTCACGAATCGCGAAACGTAAACCTTCTTCGATCGCGATTGGGGTGATCAGGGTGATTTCCATTTGCACGTTATCGCCAGGCATTACCATTTCTACGCCTTCTGGTAATTTGATGATACCAGTTACGTCTGTTGTACGGAAGTAGAACTGTGGTCGGTAACCGTCGAAGAATGGGGTATGACGTCCGCCTTCTTCTTTGGTTAAGACATATACTTCTGACATGTAGTGGGTGTGTGGTTTGATGGAACCTGGCTTAGCCAGTACCTGACCACGTTCGATTTGAGTTCGGTCAACCCCACGCAGTAACGCGCCAACGTTGTCGCCTGAACGACCTTCGTCCAGTAATTTACGGAACATTTCGATTCCAGTTACGACAGTTTTACGGCTGTCGTGGATTCCGACGATTTCAACTTCTTCGCCAACTTTAACGATCCCACGTTCGATTCGTCCGGTTGCTACGGTTCCACGACCGGTGATTGAGAAGACATCTTCAACTGGCATCAGGAATGGTTTGTCGGTGTCACGTTCCGGATCGGGAACCCAGGCATCAACAGCTTTCATCAGTTCAACAATTTTATCGCCCCATTCTCCGTCTGGATCTTCTAAGGCTCTTAAAGCCGATCCTTTAATGATTGGTGTATCATCGCCAGGGAATTCGTATTCGTCAAGCAGTTCACGAACTTCCATTTCTACCAGTTCAAGCAGCTCTTCATCATCAACCATATCAACTTTGTTCATGAAAACAACGATGTAGGGAACGCCAACCTGACGACTGAGCAGAATATGCTCACGTGTCTGTGGCATTGGACCATCGGCGGCACTAACAACCAGGATGGCCCCATCCATCTGTGCTGCTCCGGTGATCATGTTTTTTACATAGTCGGCATGGCCCGGGCAGTCAACATGAGCATAGTGACGGGCATCTGTTTCATATTCAACGTGAGAGGTCGAGATGGTAATCCCTCGTTCTCTTTCTTCAGGTGCTTTATCGATGTTTTCAAAAGCGACTGCAGACCCGGTTCCAAATCGTTTGTTTAATACCGAGGTGATGGCCGCTGTCAATGTCGTTTTACCATGGTCGACGTGACCAATTGTTCCTACATTTACATGGGGCTTATTTCTTTCAAATTTAGACTTTGCCATTTGTACTTCTCCTTAAAAATTATTTTATAGCTATGCTATTATTTACGACCTTCAATTATTTCTTCTGAAATGAATTTAGGTACAGCTTCATAGTGTGAGAACTGCATGGTGTAAACACCACGACCCTGAGTTTTACTTCTCAGCGTTGTTGCATAACCAAACATTTCAGACAGTGGCACCATCCCTTTAATGATCTGTGCACCACCACGCATTTCCATCCCTTCGACACGACCACGTCGTGAGCTGATATCGCCCATTACGTCGCCCATGTATTCTTCAGGAATTACGACTTCAAGTTTGAATACTGGTTCTAAGATAACCGGATCGGCTTTTCTCATACCGTTTTTAAATGCCATCGATCCGGCCACTTTAAAGGCCATTTCTGATGAATCCACGTCATGGTATGAACCGTCATAAACGATAACCTTAAGATCCAATACAGGATATCCAGCTAATACACCATTACGCATGGCTTCTTCAATCCCCTGATTAATTGGGTTGATGAATTCTTTTGGAATTGATCCCCCAACAGTCTTGTTTTCGAAGATATAGCCGGTGCCTGGTTCAACTGGCTCCATCCGGATGAGACAATGACCGTATTGACCACGACCACCCGATTGACGAGCAAATTTACCCTCAGCATCAACTGCTTTGGTAATGGATTCTTTATACGCTACCTGTGGTGCGCCGACGTTGGCTTCAACTTTGAATTCTCGCAGCATACGGTCAACGATGATGTCAAGGTGAAGTTCACCCATTCCTGAGATGATTGTTTGTCCGGTTTCTTCATCGGTACGAGTTCTGAAAGTCGGATCTTCTTCAGCCAGTTTTGCTAAAGCAGTACTCATTTTTTCCTGGCCAGCCTTTGTTTTTGGTTCAATGGCAACATGGATTACCGGTTCCGGGAATTCCATCGACTCAAGAATAATGGGTGCCTTGTCTGAACAGAGGGTATCCCCGGTTGAAGTATCTTTAAGACCAACCGCAGCCGCGATATCACCGGTATAAACCGTGGTAATCTCTTCACGATGGTTGGCATGCATTTGCAGGATCCGTCCCAGACGTTCTCGTTTTCCCTTAGATGAATTGAAAACATATGAACCCGATTCAATGCTTCCAGAATAGACCCGGAAGAATGCCAATTTTCCAACAAAGGGGTCGGTCATGATCTTAAATGCCAGTGCTGAGAAGGGTTCATCATCACTCACTTTTCGGCTGTCTTCTTCTTCCGTGTCCGGATTGATCCCGGTAATCGCGGGAACATCCAGTGGGGATGGCATGTAGTCAACAATCGCATCCAACACTAATTGAACACCCTTGTTTTTATAAGATGAACCACAGACAACTGGAATAATATCAACATTCAAGGTTGCCAGACGAATGGCGGCTTTGAGTTCATCAAGACCAACTTCTTCGCCTTCAAGGAATTTTTCCATGATGCTTTCGTCGTAATCAGAAATAGACTCAATTAATTTTTCGCGGTACTCGTCAGCCAGCTCACGCATGTCTTCAGGAATATCGACGATATCAACTTTTTCGCCTAAATCATCTTTATAGATCATCGCTTTCATAATCAGGAGATCAATGATCCCCACAAAGTCACTTTCTTTTCCGATAGGTAATTGAATTGGAACAGGATTCGTGCTTAAACGATCCTCCATCATCTTCAGTACATTATAAAAATCGGCTCCGGTAATGTCCATCTTATTGATGTATGCCATTCTGGGAACATGATATTTATCAGCTTGTCGCCATACTGTTTCTGATTGAGGTTCAACGCCACCTTTTGCACAAAAAACAGCTACCGATCCGTCAAGAACGCGCAATGATCGTTCTACTTCTACGGTAAAATCAACGTGGCCTGGTGTATCAATGATATTGATACGGTTGTTTTTCCAAAAGCACGTGGTTGCTGCCGAGGTAATGGTAATACCTCTTTCTTGTTCCTGTTCCATCCAGTCCATTTGCGCGCCACCCTCATGAGTCTCGCCAATCTTATGGATTTTTCCGGAATAGAACAGGATTCTTTCGGTGGTAGTGGTTTTTCCTGCATCAATATGTGCCATAATACCTATATTTCTTGTTTTTTCTAAACTATACTCTCTTGACACAGATGCTTTCCTCTCTTATTTCTAAATCTAAATAAAGACTACCAACGATAATGTGCAAAAGCTTTATTGGCTTCAGCCATGGCGTGAGTATCATCTTTTTTCTTAACAGCTGCACCGCTATTATTGAGTGCATCCATAATTTCTCCAGCTAAACGATCCTTCATTGTTTTTTCAGATCTTTTTCTGGAGTAATTTACTAACCAACGTAATCCTAAAGCTTGTTTACGTTCAGTTCTAATTTCCATTGGCACCTGATAGGTTGCACCACCAACTCGGCGCGCTTTAACTTCTAAAACCGGCGTGATATTAGCGAGTGCTTCCTGAAATGCTTCCAGGGCATCTTTGCCAGTTTTTTCAGTAACTTTTTCAAATGCATCGTAAACGATTTTTTGGGCAACACCTTTTTTCCCATCTAACATAATATTGTTGACTAACTTCGTAACAACAATATCTCCGTAAATAGGATCAGGTAAAACTTCTCTTTTTGGAACAGGTCCTTTTCTAGGCACTTTACTTCCCTCCTTAACATTTTTATGTTCATCGGTACTCGACATCCAACATGACGTTGTTGTGCGTATAGCGTCTCTAACATATATTTGGTCTCGATCTATTTTATTTATAACGAGCGCTTGAATATGCAGCACTATGCACTACTACTTTTTAGGCTTTTTAGCCCCGTATTTGGATCGAGCTTGTCTACGAGCGTCAACACCAGCGGTATCAAGCGCACCACGGATAATTTTATAACGAACCCCTGGTAAATCCTTGACACGTCCACCCTTAATAAGAACAATACTATGTTCCTGTAAGTTGTGGCCAACACCGGGAATATAGGCTGTTACTTCCATTCCGTTAACGAGACGAACTCTGGCGATTTTTCGAAGCGCTGAGTTTGGTTTCTTTGGTGTGGATGTTCTAACTGCTGTACATACGCCTCTTTTTTGAGGGTTTGCTTTCAACGCTGGCGTCTTTGTTTTTTCTTCCATGCGTTTTCTTCCTTTTTTTACAAGCTGATTAATTGTAGGCATTTAGTCCTGCACCTCCTTTTAATAATAATATATCAATAACCGAAACGATTATTAATGACTTTTGGGTGAATCAGGGCGGCCTTAACGGCAACCCTGATTCGGATTATCTGATAATGGCAATGACTGCTGCAGCCCGATCAATCCCGCCGGCTTTTCCGAGTCCCACCTTGGTTTCAACCCGTTCCAGCGCAATCTGATGATGATCACAGCACTCCATGATGCTTTTTTTGATCATTTCATCGGTATCGTCAGCCAAAATGACTTTAATAGCCTTGCCTTCTTTCACAGCTTTAAGAGTTTGTTTCATTCCAATCACTTTTGAAACCTCAACAAATTGATCCATCGGTTCCTCCTTCTTGCTGTTTGTTTTTTTCTCTAAACACACCTAATAACTATACCTGTTTGAGTCCTAAATGTCAAGAATTATTCTTTGGTTAAGAAATCCAGATCAAAGATATCCAGATCTGAAATGATCGCATCTTCGGTTTCTTCCTGTGCTTCGTCAACATAGGCATTTAAAATATCATCATCAAGGACAATATCCAACGGTTCAATCACGAGATCTTCTTCGATCATATCTTCAAAAACATCTTCCTCTTCCCGTTCATAAACCAGATCAATATCACCATACATCTTCACGCCGGTACCAGCCGGTACCAATTGTCCGATAATAACATTTTCTTTAAGTCCCACCAGTGGGTCAACCTTGCCTTTAATTGCCGCATCGGTAAGCACCCGGGTGGTCTCCTGGAAGGAGGCCGCGGATAAAAATGAGTCTGTTGCCAAAGAAGCTTTGGTGATTCCCAGCAGCTCCCGACTGGCGGTAGCGATTTCTTTAAGCTCTTCGCCTTCTTTTTTAGCGAGGATATTTGCTTCTTCAATAAGTTTGTTTGCTTCTTCAAAATTAAAAATATCGACTAAGCTGCCGGCCAGTAATGGGGTATCGCCGGGGTTTTCAATCTTAACTTTTCTGAGCATTTGACGAACAATAACTTCCAGATGCTTGTCACCAATGTGAACCCCTTGCATCCGGTAAACTTTTTGTACTTCCTGAAGCAAATATTGTTGAACATGGTCAATTCCCTGAATTCTTAAAATATCACTGGGGTTAATCGAACCTTCGGTAATTTCATCCCCGGCAATAACCTGATCGCCAGTATGAACCCGCAGTCGTGAACCATAGGGAATCAGATAGACCTTCATATCGCCATCTTCTCCGGTCACCACGGCCTCCGTTTTTTTCTGGGTATCCTGGATTTCAACACGACCGTCAATTTCTGAAATAATCGCCTGACCTTTTGGTTTTCGAGCTTCAAAAAGCTCTTCGATACGCGGTAGACCCTGGGTAATATCATCAGCTGAGGCCACCCCACCAGTATGGAAGGTACGCATGGTCAACTGGGTACCTGGTTCACCGATTGACTGGGCGGCAATAATACCGACCGCTTCACCAATTTCAACCGGTTTCCAGGTCGTTAAATCAACCCCGTAACAGGTCTTACAGACCCCATATTTGGACTGACAATTAAAGGCTGCCCGGATTAATACTTTTTCAATCCCAGCTTTATCAATATTGTCCGCCATTTCGGTGGAGATGATCTCTTTGGCTCGAGCCAACACTTCGCCGGTTTCAGGATGAATCACATCTTCAAAGGCATAGCGACCGACCAATCGTTCGTGCAGGGTTTCGATAATTTCGCCGTGATCGTTAATCGTCGAAACTTCATAACCCCGGGTGGTGCCGCAATCATCCTCACGAACAATCACATCCTGGCTGACATCAACCAGCCGTCGGGTCAGGTAACCGGAATCGGCGGTTCGCAAGGCGGTATCTGCCAGTCCTTTTCGGGCCCCATGGGTTGAGGAGAAGAACTCCAATACATTTAGCCCTTCACGGAAGTTTGAGCGGATTGGCAGTTCGATGATACGACCACTCGGGTTGGCCATCAGACCACGCATCCCGGCCAATTGCCGAATCTGGTTCTTACTACCACGGGCTCCAGAATCCGCCATCATGTTGATCGGGTTGAGATCTTCAAGGTGATCCAGCAACGCGTCGGTAACCTCGTCGGTGGCCTTGTTCCAGATTTCAACAACGTTGTTGTAACGTTCTTCTTCACTGATAAAACCTTGTCGGTAGAGGCTCATATTTTCGCTGATCTTATCATCAGCACGAGATAGGATTTCCTCTTTATTTTTCGGAACTTCCATATCACTGACCCCAACGGTGATCGCCCCTCTGGTTGAGAATTTAAAACCTAAGCGCTTAATTTCATCTAATACTTCAGATGTTTTAGTCGGTCCAAATGTTTTATAGCAGCGCTCAACAATTTCGGACAATACTTTTTTATTAACCTGTCGGTCAACTTCTAAGGCAAATTTTTCTTCGATGGTGTCCCGTTTAACAAAACCCAATTCTTGGGGAATGATGGTATTAAAAATAAAACGTCCAACGGTTCCTTCAACTAGACGGGTCATCGTTTCACCATCAATTTCTTTGGCGATCCGCACCTTAACCAGGGAATGAAGGTCAACATCCTTATTAAAATATGCCATTTCCATTTCATCCAGATCTCTGAAAATGCTGCCAGTTCCTTTGCCATCTTTTTTGTAGATGGTCATGTAGTAGGTTCCTAAAATCATATCCTGGGTTGGCGCGACAACCGCCGTACCATCCTGTGGTTTAAGAATATTGTTCGATGCCAGCATCAGGAACCGGGCTTCCGCCTGAGCTTCCACTGACAAGGGCACATGGACAGCCATCTGATCACCATCAAAATCGGCATTGTAGGCAGTACAAACGAGGGGATGGAGTTTAATCGCTTTTCCTTCAACCAGAATCGGTTCAAAGGCCTGAATTCCCAGGCGATGAAGAGTCGGCGCCCGGTTTAACAGAACCGGATGTTCCTGAATGACTTCTTCTAAAACATCCCATACCATCGGATCCAGTTTTTCAACCATTTTTTTTGCGCTTTTAATATTCTGCGACAGGTTACGTCCGACCAGTTCGCGCATCACAAAAGGTTTAAAGAGTTCAATTGCCATCTCTTTCGGAAGACCACATTGATACATTTTCAGTTCCGGTCCGACGACGATAACCGAACGACCCGAGTAGTCAACTCGTTTTCCCAAAAGGTTCTGACGGAAACGCCCCTGTTTTCCTTTAAGCATATCACTAAGCGATTTAAAGGGACGGTTACCCGGTCCGGTAACGGCTCGACCACGTCGACCATTGTCAATTAGCGCATCCACCGCTTCCTGAAGCATCCGTTTTTCATTTTGAACGATAATATCCGGCGCATCCAGTTCCAGCAATTTAAGCAGACGATTGTTGCGGTTGATCACCCGTCGATACAGGTCATTTAAATCCGAGGTGGCAAAACGGCCGCCATCGAGCTGCACCATCGGCCGTAGTTCCGGCGGAATGACCGGGATCGTTTCGAGAATCATCCATTCTGGTCGGTTGGTGGAATTTCGAAACGCTTCAACGGCTTCGAGGCGTCGCGCAATCCGGATCTTTTTCTGACCAGAACTGCCTTTGAGTTCTTCCTTGAGTACCGCTGATTCCTGATCCAAGTCAACCAGTTTCAGTAGTTCCTGAATCGCTTCGGCGCCGATGCTAGCGGTAAACTTATTACCAAACTGGCCTTTTGCTTCCTTGTATTCTGCTTCAGTGAGAATCTGCTTGAAGGCAAAATTACTTTCGCCCGGATCAGTGACCACATAGGCCGCAAAATAAATGATTTTTTCCAGATTTCTGGGCGACATTTCCAAAATCAGTCCCATCCGACTGGGGATACCTTTAAAATACCAGATATGTGAAACCGGCGAGGCCAGTTCAATATGCCCCATCCGCTCACGTCTAACCTTCGCTTTGGTTACTTCAACCCCGCAGTTTTCACAGACAACGCCCTTATGGCGAATACGCTTGTATTTACCACAATTACATTCCCAATCTTTCTGGGGTCCAAAAATCTTCTCACAAAACAACCCCTCTTTTTCTGGTTTCAGGGTTCTATAATTAATGGTTTCCGGTTTTTTTACTTCTCCACGTGACCACTCTCTGATTTTTTCAGGTGAGGCCAATCCGATTTGTAAGGATTTGAAGGTGAATTCCTCGTTTAACAAATGGCTTCGCTCCCTTCTTTTATAAATTTATTGTTCTTAAAAAATGTCGTCTTCGTCATCATCAATGCTCTTAATCTGGAAGCTGTCTTCCAATTTCACGTCATCTCCGGCTTCGGAAATTTCGGTGCTACCAATTTCAATCGCCAGTTCTTCCAGCGGATCCCGTTCATCCATCTCATCATCAAGCAGTTTTATCATTTCCTGATCATTCAGAATGTTCACATCCAGGCCTAAACTCTGGAATTCTTTCATCAATACCTTGAACGACTCGGGAATTCCTGGTTTAGGAATGTTCTCGCCTTTGACAATTGCTTCATAGGCTTTAACCCGACCGACCACATCATCAGACTTAATTGTCAAGATTTCCTGCAGGGTATGCGCCGCACCATAGGCTTCCAGCGCCCAAACTTCCATTTCTCCGAAACGCTGGCCACCAAATTGAGCTTTACCGCCCAACGGCTGTTGCGTCACTAAGGAGTATGGTCCGGTTGAACGGGCATGCATTTTGTCATCAACCAAATGGTGAAGTTTAAGAATATACATATAACCGACGGTGACCTTATTATCAAACGGCTCACCGCTGCGTCCGTCATAGAGTTGGATCTTACCATCATCAGGCAGATTGGCCTGGACTAACAGATCCATAATGTCCTGCTCGTTGGCGGGATCAAAAACTGGCGTGGCAATATGCCAGCCGATGGTTCGCATCGCCAGCCCCAGATGGACTTCCAAAACCTGACCAATGTTCATTCGCGAAGGTACCCCCAGCGGATTAAGAACAATCTCCAGGGCTGTTCCATCAGGCATAAACGGCATATCTTCTTCGGGCAGAATTCGCGAAATAACCCCTTTGTTACCATGACGGCCAGCCATTTTATCGCCGACGGAAATCCTTCGTTTTACGGCAATCAGAACGCGCACCAGGGTGTTAACCCCCGGTTTTAAATCTTCATCTTTGTTTTCCCGCGAGAAGACCTTAACATCCAGAACAATCCCGGATTCCCCATGCGGAACTTTTAGTGAGGTATCGCGAATTTCGCGGGCTTTTTCACCAAAGATCGCACGCAGTAGTTTTTCTTCCGCTGACAAATCCGTTTCACCCTTTGGTGTCACCTTCCCAACCAGGATATCATCGGATTTAACCTCAGCACCGACAAAGATAATTCCCCGTTCATCGAGGTTCTTCAGCGCATCTTCACTGACATTGGGGATGTCTCGGGTGATTTCTTCCGGTCCCAGCTTGGTTTCTCTTGCTTCGGCTTCAAATTCTTCAACATGAATCGACGTAAAGACATCTTCTTTTAACAGTTTTTCGTTGATCAGGATCGCATCCTCGTAGTTATAACCTTCCCAGGTCATAAAGCCCATCAGAATGTTTCGACCCAGTGCCAGTTCACCCATTTCAGTGGACGGACCATCAGCGATGATTTCGCCGGCCTCAACAACTTGTCCTTTGTTGACCAACGGTCTATGGTTCATACAGGTGCCCTGGTTGGAGCGTTTAAATTTAAGTAGGGTATATTTATCCAAATCACCTTCGTCGTTACGGATATGAATAGCCGCAGCTTCGACCCGTTCAACCGTTCCGGCATTTCTGGCAATCACACAGACGCCTGAATCCTTGGCCGCCTTGTGCTCCATCCCAGTACCGATAACCGGCGCTTTGGGAATCAGCAATGGCACTGCCTGACGTTGCATGTTGGCACCCATCAGGGCGCGGTTGGCATCATCATTTTCGAGGAAGGGAATCAGTGAGGTCGCTACTGAAACGATCTGTTTCGGCGAAATATCCATGTAATTGACCCGATCCGGGGGAATCAGCACGAAATCTCGTTTACTGCCGGCTCGACCAGTTACCTGTTTACGGACAAAACGATTGTTTTCATCTAACGGCTCATTGGCCTGGGCAATCGTGTAGCGGCCTTCTTCATCCGCTGCCAAATAATGAATTTCATCGGTTACGACGCCGTCATTAACCTTCCGGTAGGGCGCTTCAATAAAGCCATATTCATTAACCCGGGCATAGGTACTGAGAGAACCGATCAAACCGATGTTCGGACCTTCCGGGGTTTCAATTGGACACATCCGACCATAATGACTATGGTGAACATCACGAACCTCAAACCCGGCTCGCTCACGGCTTAACCCGCCTGGTCCCAGTGCTGAGAGACGTCGTTTATGGGTTAACTCAGCCAACGGGTTGGTCTGATCCATAAATTGAGACAGCTGGGAGCTACCGAAGAATTCTTTTAAGGCGGCATTAACCGGACGGGTATTGATTAAGCCCTGCGGGGTTAAAACTTCGTCGTCCTGAACTGACATTCGTTCACGAACCACCCGTTCCATCCGGGATAACCCGATTCGGAACTGATTCTGTAACAACTCGCCCACCGAACGGAGACGACGATTGCCTAAATGGTCAATATCATCAATCGCGCCGATATCATAATCCAGACCAATAATATAAGAAATCGAGGCATGGAGGTCGGAAATCAGGACATGCTTGGGAACCAGCTCATCCATCCGCTTTTTAATCGATTTTTTCTTTTCTTCATCAGTCATATCTGATTCTAAAATCTCTTTTAGCACTTCATAGCAGACATTTTCGTTGATGTCCAGATCACTGATGTCAAAGGGTAGATCCTGAGCATGAATATCGACAAAACCGTTGCCGATAACGCGAATGATTTTATCTTCGACCTTGACATCAACCGTATTGATTCCGGCATTCTGAATATCGGTAGCGACATCGATGGCGATCATTTCGTCAGCTTCGACATAGACTTCGCCCGTTTCCGGATTGACGACGGTATGAGCCGCCCGTTGGCCAGCGATCCGGATTGCCAGTGATAATTTCTTGTTATATTTATGACGGCCGACCTTGGCCAGGTCATACCGACGATCGTCAAAAAACATCGAATTAAGCAGCGATTGGGCGCTTTCGACGGTTGGCGGCTCGCCGGGTCTTAAGCGTTTATAAATTTCGATCAAACCATCGCGGGTTGATTTCATATTGTTATTTTCATCTTTTTTGATCGTTTCGATGAGTCGATAATCGTCGCCGTAAAAATCAAGAATCTCCTGATTGGTTCCCAAACCCAGCGCCCGAATCAACGCAGTGATCGGTAGCTTACGGGTCCGGTCAATTTTAACGTACATGATGTCGTTGGAATCTGTTTCATATTCCAACCAGGCACCACGGTTAGGAATAACCTGGGCTGAAAATAATTTCTTTCCCAATTTATCGCGACTCAAGGAAAAATATGCCCCTGGTGATCTAACCAGCTGGCTGACAATAACCCGTTCCGCTCCATTGACAATGAAGGTTCCGGTATCGGTCATTTTATGCAAATCGGCCATATAAACCTTTTGCTCTTTAACTTCGTTCTTTTCCTTATTTATTAAACGTACTGTTACTTTTAGCGGTATAAAGTAGGTTTGATCCCTCTCTTTACACTCCTCCACTGAATACTTCGGTTTTCCCTCAATGGAATAATCCACAAATTCTAAAACCAGATTTCCAGTGTAGTCTTCAATTTTATCAATATCGTCAAAAACCTCTTGCAGTCCTTTTTCAATAAACCAGTTGTATGAATCTTTCTGAACCTCAATCAGGTTCGGCATTTCAATAACTTCTTTGATTTTAGAAAAGCTTTGGCGTGTTCTTAAACCATTTTTTTCAGGATGCAACATTACCATCCAATATCACCCCTCGCAAAGATACTCAGCAACGGACTATCCTCTTACCGACTCGTGTTCGGCCTGTGGATATCCCTAATTTGCCTGTTGTGTTTCGTCTCGCCTTGTGTTATTATTAGACCGTAATCAATTTCATAGTTACCGACCTCGCCATGTTTCCCCTTTGATCAGTTTAACATGAGCGGACCTTAACCCATTTGTTGATCGTCCTAAAATTGACGACAAGGATGCATTCTAACCTTATTTTAAAAGATACCAATGCAATTTTATATGCTATCATACAATTTTAGAATTGTCAATCCTATTTTGCATTTTAAAAGCCTTCCCGCTGACTATTCGGGAAGGCTTTTTTATCTTTTTATTGATAACTTTTGCTCAGCAATATTTTTTCAGTCGGTATTGTTTTTTGATTTTCTTTTTCTGATCTCTCAGAATGCTGCTTAAAAATTCCTGGGTTCTTTTTTGCCGGGGATGGATAAAAATATCTTCCGGGGATCCTTCTTCGAGGATCGTTCCAGAATCCATAAAGACCACCTTATTGGCAACCTCACGGGCAAAGCTCATTTCGTGGGTCACCACCACCATCGTCATATGTTCATTGGCCAGACTTTGCATGACACTAAGCACCTCACCGGTAAGTTCAGGATCGAGCGCTGAGGTGGGTTCATCAAAGAGTAAAATATCAGGATTCATCATCAGCGCCCGGGCGATCGCCACCCGTTGTTTTTCACCCCCAGACAGGGTCGAAGGCATCGCATCAATTCGTTCCAGCAAACCAACCTTGTGCAGATAGGTCTCGCAACGCTTGTTCATCACGCCCGTTTCTTCTTTCTTGACCACCTTGGGAGCCAATTCCAGATTCTGACGAACGGTCAGATGAGGAAACAGATTAAAGTGCTGAAAAACCATCCCCATTTTCATGATGATTGCCCGGATTTCTGGCGGACTGGGATAAACACCATCTTTGAGTAACGGTTTCCCTTCCATAATAATATCACCACTATCGGCCTTTTCCAAATCGATGAGGCAGCGCAGCAGCGTCGATTTTCCCGATCCAGATGACCCGATAATAGCCATCACGTCGCCCTTATTCACAGCAAACGAGATGTCCTTTAAAACATGATTGTCTCCAAAACTTTTGTTGAGTTGTTTGACTTTTATAATTTCCATCTTCGTCCTCTAGAATTCGTATTTCGTTTCAAGCTTTTTAAATACCATCGTAATCACAAAGTTGATCAGCAAGTATAAGGCTGCCGCCACCAGAAAAGCAAAGGTATCGCCATCTCGGTTAACGGCCGTTTTGGCATAATGCAGAATCTCAGCCACCCCGATCACCGTGACCAGCGCCGTGTCTTTGACCAGGGTTATGGTTTCATTGCTGACGGCTGGTAAACAGACACGAATCATCTGCGGGATTACTACCCGGATCATTGTTTCAATTTTTGTCAGTCCCAGAACTTTTGCCGCTTCATACTGACCCTTGTCAATGGCCAGCAACCCACCCCGAAATATTTCGGCGAAATAAGCGGCGTAGTTCATGCAAAAGGCAATACAGGCGGCCGTAAAACGGCCAAAAATAAGATAGTCGCCGACCACCGGCAACAGCGGCAGACCAAAATAGACAAACATAATCTGCAGCAGCAGCGGTGTTCCCCGCACTACATAGATATAACCCTTGGCAAAAGATCTGACGGGCTTTAACCGGCTACGAACCATTAAGGTAAAGATAAAGCCCAACGGGATCGAACAGACAATGGTGACGGCAAAAACACTGAGGGTGATGACCATCCCCTGCAACATCGGTACGGTGATATTTGCTAAATAGCTATAAAAATCTGACATTTTATTCTCCTGAGGAACGAAATAATATTAATGGTAAACGTCATAAAAAAATCGGATAGAAACTATCCGATTTCTAAGAACTGATTGTTTTCTTTTAAATTATGGTTGGTAAATGATATCTTCGCCAAACCATTTCGTTGAAATAGTAGCGGCCGTTCCATCGGCAATCATCGCATCCAGGGCATCCTGAACCTGGGTCTGCAAGGCGGTATTTCCTTTTTTAATCCCAACGCCATACAGTTCTGGCGATAAGCTTTCACTTAACACAACAAACTCGGCTTTTTCAGAAGTAATATAGTAACGGGCGACGATCGAGTCAACAATCACGGCATCAATTCGGCCAATGCCCAGATCACTGAGCGCTGAGACATTTTCGGGATATTCATTTAAGGCTGCTGCTTCTTTACTGATCGGATCAGCAGTGAAAGCATCAAAGGCTGATGAACCTTTTTGAACACCAATATTTTTTCCCGCTAAATCAGCTTTGGTTTTGATTGCCGAATCTTTTTTAACCACGATAACCTGGTCATTTTCCAGGTAAGGTGCGGTGAAGTCCATCGCTGCTTTTCGTTCATCAGTGATCGTTAAACCATTCCAGATAACGTCGATATTGCCGGAATCCAGTTCCAGTTCCTTGGTGTCCCAATTGATCGGCTGCAGGACAACTTCCATCCCCATCCGTTTTCCCACTTCTTTGGCCAGGTCGACATCGAAACCAACAATTTCGTTCTTCTCATCTCTGAAACCCATTGGCGGGAAGGAATCATCCAAACCGACAATAAAAGTCTTATCGTCATTGTTGGCATTGGTTTCTGTTGTGGCAGTGTTGCTACACCCCGAAAACAGACCAACCGCCAGTACGGCAACCAGCATCAAACCGAATATACTTCTTTTTTTCATTCCTTTTTGTCCTCTTTTCCTAATCTAATCTGAAGATATTATACACTTTATCACGTTACTTTGCTAGTCCTTTACATCAAAATTTTATATCAAAATTTATGCGGCGTGTGCTGTCGTGGTCAATTGATACCACAAACGAGGGCCGCTATTTGCCAAAAACTAACCAGATAAAAGCGCCCCTCTCGATCAACAAAACAACCGTAACTGGATAACGTTTTCATTGCCGGTATATTTTTTATAAAAATATTGCAATATACCAAATTACTCGATATACTCTATATCAAATACTTGCCTCACTAATGGTATGTATTTAATGTTGGCAAGGGTTACCAGCATTAATATAAACTAACGGTAAACAGGTAAATGATTTTATTAAAAAGCAAACATCGTTTGCAAATCGAAAAGGAGAACATTATGCCAAAATATGTAGTCGAACGAGAAATCCCAGGTATCGGAGATTCATCAACACAGGACTTATGTGGTATCTCACAAAAATCATGCGCTGTTTTAACAGAGCTTGGTCCAAAAATTCAGTGGGTTCAAAGCTTTGTTACCGAAGATAAGATCTATTGTGTATACATTGCCCCTGACAAAGAAACCATTGAGGAACACGCCAAGATGGGTGGTTTTCCAGCCAATAAGATCTCATTGATCAGTAATGTAATCGATCCCACAACTTCAGAATGTAAGTAATTATGACCTTGTTCAATTAAGGTTGCGCACCAGGATTTGATCAATGAAAGCCGTCTTTATTAAATAAAGGCGGCTTTCATAACTTGTGCCTCGATACGGGGAGGATGTGACAACATTTCGTTTGTCACATCAAGTGACTAACTTCCACCAACATAGGGTCGCTCATAAAATTGCCGATCCGTTCTTTGACATTCTCTTGCCGGTTACGGTAAAAAAATCGGTGATCGTAGAGATGATAAACCCCATTTTGAGAAAGGGTAGTTCGTCAAATCTTCTGCAATGAAATCGGATTGTTTGCCTATTTATCATAGAGGATATTTTTTCGCAAAGTCTCGGCTTCTGTCGTACCGGCTAAAACCGTCACGATTTCCAAGGTAAAATCGACCGCTTTTCCAGGGCCCCGGGAGGTGATCACATTCCCATCCCTGACGACCGCATCCACTTGATAGATTGAACCAGCAAGATCTTCTTCAAAGCCAGGGTATGAGGTTACTTTTTTGCCAACGATGAGCTTAGCTTTTGCTAAAACGATCGGCCCGGCACAGATGGCTGCCACCAATTTCCCGGCGGCAGCCATCTCTCTGACAATGTCAATCACCCGGTCATCGTCTCTCAAATTCGCTGCTCCGGGCATACCACCGGGAATAATGACCGCCTCGTAGGCATCAAGGTTGGGCAGATCATCGATGTGCAGATCCGCTTTTACTGCGATCTGATGGCTGCCTGAAACCATCAGGCTGTCGCCGATGGCCACCATATCAACCCGAATCGACTTGATTCTTCGCAAATAATCGACAACAGTTAAGGCCTCCACTTCCTCAAATCCTGGTGCTAAAAAAACAATTACATTCATCATTTTCCTCCCTTTACGTGGTTTATAAAATACCATACCAAAAATGAACCGCCGCATTTAAGGAGCGCCCGACACTATACTGAAATGCTCCTTAACAATGTTGTTTCGTTGTCCGGTTATCTGTGCAAAATCACACTCTAAATCAACAGTAGCAATATAAGAAATTATGCTAATCTTTGACTTAGTTGAATTTTAGCAATAAGTCCATAAACAAATTAAAAATGTTTATATGCAATTTCAGTCATTCAGGATTATTTCCAGAAACAGCTGAGCTGATATTCTGGAAGATACGGAGAAGATGCCGCAACATTTCGTTTCTCACCTTAAGTGACTAATTTCCTACCAACACAGGGTCGTTCATGAAATTGCCGATCCGTTCTTTGACGTTCTCTTGCAGGTTACGATAAAAAAATTGGTAATCATAGAGATGATAAACCCCATCCTGGAAAATATCGAGCACTGGTGGAAAATCAGCCGCGGTGACATCGGTTACCCGCAGGGTTCCCCGAGTCGAATCCAGATAAGCCCCGGTCAGGTTTGGCACTTCTTTGACAATACTACCAGCGTAATCGGTAAACACCGCACCATTATTTTCGCTGGCGGAAGCTGGGGTACTATCGGTTTTCCAGTTTAAGGGATTGATCCCCAGTGTTTTATCTGGAACAATCAACGAGGTTTGAATCCCCTCGGCTTCCGAATTAAAGGAAATAATCACGCCGGTATCCCCAGAATGCTGTGCCATTTTGAGAAAGGGATAGTTAGTCAAATCTTCCGGGGTCACGCGCCAGCCAATGAGATAGGCGGCTACCAACTGGTCGCTTAAAGCCTGATCATCGAACTTGTCCGCTAGCAGCCGCAGCAGCATTTCCGAACCCTGGCTAAACCCTGCTAAAATAAACGGCCGCCCATTATTGTAATCATTCATGTACAGATCAAACGCCTTTGAAACATCCTCGTAGGCCAGATCAAAATACTGATCCGCTTCAGATGCATCGATGGTGTAGGCATTCAGTGCCGCCTGACGATAATAAGGGGCAAAAAAATTGGCATCCCCGTCGTAGAGACCTTTTTCCATATTGGTCGCTCCCAGAAACTGAGCCTTTATTTCTTCATCCCCGATGTCCATCGAATGGGAATCACTGGTACCCAAATAAACCGTCGGTGCCACAAAAAACACATCGCAGTCTCTAGTAACGGTTTCACCAACCGGCAAATAAGCCCAGTTCTCAGATTTTGTATAATCCACCCCGACCGGTTGTTGGGCACAACCACCCAACAACATCATCACGAGGAGAACGACGGACAAAATCACGACCGATGCCGAATGATTCATTCTTTTTTTCATAACTTTCTCCTTTACTCATTACATCCTTACTATTTTTTCGATTAATCTTTATGCGATTAGTATATCAGCTTTCACATCATTGTCAATGAACGATCATTCTCACTAGATAAGAAGTTCCTGTTTGATACGCTGAAATAAGTTTAAAGTTGGGGTCAGCTACACAATTAATAAGCCAAGCCCGGCTCAGCAACAGCAAGGCTGTTTTATAACATCATTAGTCAAAATAGATGCTGCCGCCGATGAATTCACGTAATATTGAATTAAAAGGAACTTTATCCGTATTCATTGGCTCACAGAAGGATAAAATATTAAGCAGACGATCCCTTGTCTTCGCATAGGGGCTGTTATCATCGATTTTATTTAAGGATGCTTCAGCTAAAGGTCTCATGGCATTTAATTCGTAAAGAAGGCTCGAATTAAACATCACGTCAGATTCTTCTTGGAATTTAAACACGTTTTTATACTCACCACGCCGGACATTTTCCCACTGATCGAGCGTATCCTCCGGATGTGTACCGCGGAATTGGTCACCTCTGACGATTCGTCTGATCAGCCGCACCTCAGAACTTGGCACTCTGTTTTCCAAGTTGAAATTTAATTGAAACAGCGAGCTGAGGTAGACTTTAAACAGCATGTTCCGGTTGATACCCAAAAACAATACCGGATTCAAGGCATGGATCCCTTCAACGACAAGTATTTCATCGTGTCCAACTTGCATTCGCCTTGTTTGGGTGGAACGATGGCCGGTTTTAAAATCATAGATCGGCGTTTCAATCGTTTTTCCATTGATCAACTCGACGAGATGCTGCTGCAAATAGGGAAGATCCAAAGCTTCCAGGCAGTCCAAATCTGGTTTGCCGTCCTCAGTAAGCGGGGTCACTTCGCGGTTCACAAAATAATCATCCATCGCAAGCGTAACCGGCTTTAATCCGTTCACACTCAACTGGGTCGATAACCGTTGCGCAAATGTCGTTTTCCCCGAAGAAGATGGCCCTGAAATCAACAGTACCCGCAAGGCTCGCTGCTGCTGCAGAATCATCACAGCAATGTCTGATATCTCTTTTTCATGCAGGGCTTCGGCCATCCCCAGCAGCTTCAGGCTGGCGCTGCTGGCGATAAAGTCGTTAACATCATTAAGCAACTCGATATTAATATTTTTCAGCCACTTTTGGGTCTTATCATACATTGCCGAGAGTTTATCCGGCGGAATCAACGGGATGTTGAAATCGCGGTCAAGGTCTCCAAAGTCGACAATAAAACCGTCTGCATATGGAATCACACAGAAAGGATCTATATCTTTAACGTTTGTTTCGCAGGGGTAAACCATTTTAACCACATAACCATCTACCTGATAAAAGTAGTAGCCACCCGCATGCTTCAAAAAGTCAATATCAGGATTTCTCAAAACCCATTCTTTTAGTTTCTTTTCAATCTGATAGACTTCTCTGATTGAAATTGCGGAATCGGCAAAGCGGCAAAATACGCCCTCCATAATTGAATAAGCGGTTTTAAGTGATTCTTGAGGAAAAAGCTGCCGAATGACAACGATCAATCCGAGCTTACACGTCTGCCGGTTTTGAATCAGATGCGTTTCTCGCATAGCCATACCTTCTTTCTATCTAATTTTCGCAATGCTCGCAATACTTTCTGTTAAGCCCGGGGTTACAGCAACTTATTCCGTTAACGATTGGCTTCGTAAAAAGATTTCAATTCTTTTTTGATATTGTCATCTAAATAATGCCAGCGAATTCCCTGAATTGCTCCCTCTAACCCGCAAAGTCGATTATAACAGGCCGATGAATCAATGGCTCTGATCCTTAGCCAGGCTTCCCGACTTCCTGTTGCAACCAGATCCTCGGGCGTATTGATCCCAATCGCATTTAGCTGCTTTTTCATTTCTTTTCCAATGTTTGGCAGGCTTGTAAGCTCAGCATTCTCAATCGGATTACTTTTATTCATTCTCGGTCTCCTTTCAAATTGGAACTCACCAGTGTCAGCTACACAGATAAGCTTAAAGTGCTGTCAGGTACAGACTTCTTATTTAATCATTATATATATCAACAAGTTTACCAGTGCTATCATATAACTCCGCCGGATCACTCTTGCTGTTGTTCCAGGTACCACCGCCATCGAGCCAATGAAAATCGATACCTGAATTAGTGCCTGAATCGCCAACCTTAACCGAGGCACCTGTTGCTAAATTAAAGTCTGGAAAGGTAAACGTCTGATTACCTAAAACCGAGACAATTTTCCAACCGGTCAGGTCAACCGCATTGGCACTCAAATTTTCGATGACAATATATTCAGCCTTTTTATCCAGTGCGCTAATGGTGACATCGGTACTGTCCTGGCTATTTTCTGATGTGATCCCAAGTGCTTGATTCACTTCATCGGGATTGACATTATCAAATTCATCATTAATCACATTTCCTTTCAATGTATAGGTAAAACTATAATGGCTGGGGATCTGGGTCGACATCGACGGATAAGTGATCACCGCCGTAAAATCGGTACAGCCACCGGCATCGCGAATGACCTTTTCCATGTATGCTTGATCACCATGTCGATTAAGGGTACTATCTTGTGGTGTGATATTATAAGCATTGGAAACACCACCAAGTGAATCGGCGATGATATGGCCCTCATCCAGAGTTGGGCTTTCAACGCCGGGTACCTTTGCCTCATCGGGATAATATCTTCCCGTTTCTAGGACTGGTTCGTTATCATCATCCTGTAAAATAATTTTTGCCGCCGTAACCTTAATCAATTGCCCATATTCATTGGTAAAAGCATAATACTCGCGATCACCAAAACCAATGTCAACCACAACATTGGGCTCTCGTTGTCCCGATAAATCCCCACCATCGACTTCAATCAGTGTATATCCTTCAAAATCCGGTTTATTTAGGGCATCAAGCCCACTACAACCGGAAAAGATAAATAAAGATAGTAATATCAACGACAGTACAACGGCTTCTTTACCTGGTATGTGTTTGCTCAACTCTTTAATTTTTGACATTTTTTGTTTCCTCTTTTCAATTATCATTTTTCAATCTATCGATTTCTGATTTTTGCTTTTAATTGGGTGACACTGCTCATAAGGTGGTGTCTAGGTACATAGTGGCTAACAATTATCCTCGGCCAGCTTGTTAACCCGGTTGGGCGAACCCACCACCGCTTCCAGAAAGGCCTCGGTAAAACTTTCAGACAAACTCATCATGCATCCCTCTTTTTCATCAACGATATTAAAACTTTTATCGCGTTTGACCTGTTTTGACAGGCGTATTAGTTCGTTTGGCTAGTCGCTTTCTGCGCCTTCAATCAAGCGATCAAAATCCGACTGGTAAGTTAGGTCCTGCTTCACCCGATATTTTTCAAATTCTGCGAGAGCTTTATTTTTAGCAATGGCAGCCGAGATTTTTCCGGCATCACTGAGCACGTCACGATCGGTAAGTTTTAAAAATGCGTTCAGCCGTTCTTCCCAATCACTCATTGTCATCGGAATCTCTCGGAGGGCAAAATCTTCTGCCAGATCTAAATAACTATTAACCAAGCGGGCCAGCTGTGACATTTCTTTTTCGGTTAGATAATTTTTAGCCACCACTACATCAAATTTTTGAATCTTACCAGCTGGTGCATCTTTCCAGGACATCAAGCCCATATTTTCTTTTTCGCTGTCCGCCCGGTTATAAATCGTCTCAGCCGCCGTTTCCTGATGAATCGCCCAATGAAGTTTATTTTGAACGGTGGCGAAAAAACGTTTGGTCGTGGCAGCACTTCTGTCATAATCAAGGCTGGTCGCATAAATATCTGTAATTTTTTGATAAAAACGTCTTTCACTCAAACGAATTTCACGAATCCGCTCCAATTGCTCTTCGAAGTAATCCTTCGTTAGCATCGTCCCATTATTTTTTAACCGTTCATCGTCCATAACATAAGCTTTGATGGTAAATTCCTTAACTATTTCAGTCGCCCATTTCCGAAATTGAACGGCTTTTTCAGAATTCACTTTATAACCAACCGCAATAATCGCCGATAAGTTATAATGCTTGGTATTGTAGTTTTTGCCGTCTGATCCAGTTATTCGAAAATTTCGAATAACTGAATTTATATCAAGTTCATTATCAGAAAAAATCTTTTTTATGTGATAATTAATTGTGTGCGTTTCAACATTATACAGCACCCCCATCATTTTTTGCGATAACCAAACATCTTCATCAGCATAGACTGCATTGACGTCACTTTCGCCGGTGGCGGTAATGAATGTCAGATATTCAGCGGCAGAACTGCGGATTATGTTATTCGTTTTGTCCATTTTGTCTCCTTTCGATCGGTTTCGATCGGGTGATTTGTTTTCACCCGGAAAGCCCAGTGCTGATGAGCATGGTTTCTCAATTAACATCAATTAAGCAATGTTATTGGTCCGAACCATCTGGTGAAGATACTGAAAACGCATTATCTTCAATATGGTCTTTAACTGATCTGCCTACTGGCGATTGGTCACTGATAAATAGTAAAATTTGGTTTTACTTTGGCAATAGTCGCTGGGGAAATCGGATGATCATATCCATTTGCAGTATAGCGTATCATAATGTTATTGGCTGCGATTCGCTCTTTTGAAAAATATTCAATGTGATACTTAATGATTGGGATCTTCATCAGTTCAAGCCAACCATTATAAACACCATCGATAAAAGCCTGGCGCCACTCTGAGATGCGTCCAATCAGTACACAGCCATGAATCTGCTCTTTTTCAATCACAAGTGAGAAGGCACCATTTTCGAGATGGGGTTCAAAGGGGTAGGTTCGGCATTGAATGGGACGATGATCTCTCAGGCAACCTTCGGCCAAATGGCAATAGATATAAAAATATTTCTTAATTTTAGGGGGCATATTGTAGTGCAGATGACGGTGCAGATCGTAATCTGCAACGACCTCACATTGCATATATTCATATTCAAGGGGTAATAAATACATGCCCAATCGCTTACCATCAACGTCGTTACGGCGGCAACAATGATAGCCACATCGTTCACCACAATTACCCACGATGATCGCTTCATCCATCAAATGATAGGCTTTTTTAAAAATTGCTTGATAGTCCATTCTCATTGATTTTTTATTTTTATCTGTCACTTGTGCTCCGATCTTTTAAATCCATAAAAATTTTCTTCGCCTACTCCTGCGTAACTCTTCGCCAAGGCGAAGTTAAGTGGGGCTGGCACCGGCGTCTTAGACAGCCGGGTTGGTTTTTCTATGCCCAAAAATCCCAGTGCTGATTTGTATCACTCCCAACCACTAGTTATACCCAAAAAGTTAAATGACAGGGATTACTGAGTCCTCGACTATCGTTATGGCTTTCTTACTTGAAGTTGAATGGGTCTGGCTACTTGCTGAAGCATTAAGTCTATGAATATGTTCTAATTAGGACTGGTCAGTTTGAGAAGAATACATTTTATAATGTGGTGTCTAGTACATATTTTCAATAACTCGTGCATCTATATGTGTAACGAAACCAAATAATTAATCTTTCCCTTCCTGATCAATCTTCACCTTTTTACCATATAATTGCATCTCAAAAAACTTCTATAGCTATAACGTTTTCATAAAATTCTATTGCTTTGATGCTATAAAATGTTATAATATTTATGATAAATACTAACAAGGAGGATTTTTAATGAATACGAAAAAGTATCTATCTGAATTTATCGGCACCGCTGTTCTTGTTATCATGGGCTGCGGCACAGCGATGTTGGTCGGCACTGATGCAGCCAATGGATCCGGATACATTCTGACGGCATTGGCCTTCGGTCTGGTTATTGTCGGCATGGCTTACTGTGTTGGGAATATTTCGGGTTGCCATATCAACCCTGCTGTTTCACTTAGCGTTCTCATGACCGGTGGTATAACTGTTTCTGAGTTTATCGGATATGTAATCTCCCAATGCTTAGGTGCTCTGGCCGGTGCAGGCATCCTAGCTGCAATCTTTAATCTGGGTGGCGTTCTCGACATGACCGGCGGCTTTGGCTCTAATGGTTTGTCTGGAGTCAACGGCAGTGTGAGTGCTGGCCTATTGGTAGAAATCGTTTTAACCTTTATCTTTGCTATGACGATCCTCGGAGTAACCAGCAAAAAGGCTGGGCATGGTTCCTTTGGTGGTTTGATTATCGGCCTAACTCTGGTTCTGGTTCATATCCTGGGTATCGGCTTGACTGGTACTTCTGTCAACCCGGCTCGTAGTATTGGACCTGCTATCGTTGCCGCCTTAGCCGGTAATACCGCCCCGATTACTTCTATTTGGATATTTATCATCGCTCCACTTGTTGGTGCTGCCTTGGCTGCTGTTGTATACAACTATCTGGAAAGCAGCAAATAACAACAAAACTTACATGATACGGGGACGTTTGGTTTCTTAATTTAGTTGTCGCTATCCTCAAAAGCACCTTTTTGTAGCTTCATAGATTGCTACAAAAAGGTGTTTATTTATGATTTCGTAAGTTTAAGTTGGTCTCAGATGCATACAGACTTCCATTTAATCATTATATACATCAACAAGTTTGCCAGTGTTATCATATAACTCCGCCGGATCACTCTTGCTGTTATTCCAGGTACCACCGCCATCGAGCCAATGAAAATTGATGCCTGAATTATTGGCTGAATCACGAACTTTTACCGAGGCACCTGTTGCTAAACTAAAGGCCGGAAAGGTAAATGACTGATTACCTAAAACTGCGATATATTTCCAACCAGTCGCGTCAGCCGCATTGGCACTCGAATTTTCGATGCATAATATATTTGGTCTTTTTATCCAGTGCGCTAATAATGACACCAGAGTTGTCCTGTCCATTTTGAGTGGTGATTCCAAGTGCTTGATTTACTTCATCGCGTAATTACCAGTTCAATTTACACTCCATAATATTTTCCCCTTAAGAACTTTATTCTGTGTTTAATATAAGTTGGTGTCAGGTATATAAGTTTTTCTAAGGATACTTCACATCGCATCGGACTGTTATTTTAATTTTTTAATCTCAAAAATTAAGTGTGGCTGGCATGGTTAGCAAGCCCTGACCATTTTTAACGTTATCTATTTATTATACGCCTTTGCCATCAAAAAAACTATTCCTAATTCGATTTTTTCGCCATGCTTATTCTCCATATTCATCTTACTTGACATCTGTCAAAGACTTGTCCGGATTAACACAAAAACCCCGCCTGCAAAGTGGCGGGGCATTGTTGGTAACTTCTCCAAATATGTTAATTAGACAGGCCGCTCCAACATATCGAGTATCCGATTCCAATGTGGTATTGTAGTTCAAGGGAAAGGTCATGCTGAATTTAATCGGGGTCCGATCTGATAAATCCAATTTTTCTCCCTCTCACTTTTTTCGCAAACCATAACGCGTATTTTTTCCTCTTCCCACCGTTTCCAGGAGGCCATTGCTCACCAGCTTTTTCAGGTACCGGCCAGTGGCTGTTTGGCTCAGTGCCAGAGCCGTTTCAACCTCTAATCTTTCTCACCTTTATTCTAACCGATTCTAACCGATCTTGTCAATCGCGTCTGTTAGTATTGTGCCAAATGTCACGGAATGACATGAAATCCACACGTCTGGGTTTTTCACTAATCAAAACCGACGCATTTGGGGATTCTTTCCAATGTTATATAAGTTGACTTAACTATTTAACGTAGCGACGATCCGTGATGACCAAGGGGTCAGATCCTCGCCCGCACACTGCTTAATTACCAGTTCGATTTACAAAATTCGTTAATTCGACTGTTATAGCATAATATTTCATCATCAAGAACTTTATTCCGTACTTAATATCGTATTTTATTCGGGATGAAAAGTCAAAATATGGATCATGGCGACTGTGCCCCCAATCACCTCTTAGTTGATTTATTCAACCAAAATCAACTGCAAATCAATTGTACTTTTTTGCAAAAGCTTTTATAATTATGGTGAGGTGATGAAATGAAAGAAATTAATATTGGGAAAATCATTGTCGCTAAACGCCGCGAAAAGGGCCTGACCCAAGAAGATCTGGCCGCTTATATTGGGGTGTCCAAGGCTTCGGTTTCTAAATGGGAAACCGGCCAGAGCTACCCGGATATAACCTTGCTGCCGCAACTTGGTGCCTATTTTAATATCAGCATCGATGATCTGATGGGTTATTCTCCCCAGCTGACTGCAACCGACATCAAAAAACTATATCATCGGCTGGCTGATGATTTTGCCGCCAAACCAGTGGCTGAGGTACTGGGCGAATGTCAGGCCATCATTAAAAAGTATTACTCCTGTTTTCCGCTGCTGTTGCAGATGGCGGTACTCCTGGCCAACCATCATATGCTGGCGACTGATCCAGAGACCGGCCAGGCACTGCTCAAAAATGCCGTTACCCTATGCCAGCGGATTAAAACCGAAAGTGATGACATCAGCCTGGCTCGGGATGCCCTGGCGATTGAAGGCACCTGCTATCTGATGCTTAACCAGCCCACGCAGGTGATGGAACTGTTTGGTGAAACCATCCGCCCCTTCCCCACTGATACCGAAATGCTGGCCCAGGCCTATCAGATGGCAGGTAACCCGGATAAAGCCAAACAAGTGTTGCAGATCAGCATCTATCAACATCTGCTGATGCTCGTTTCGACGGCGCCATCCTACCTGATCTTAAACGCCAGTGATCTTAACCGGGTCGAAACAATTTTAACCCGAACCCTGGGGGTAGCCAAACTTTATCAACTCGATACCCTCCATCCCAACACCATGGTACAGCTTTACTACGCAGCTGCCCAAGTCTATGCCATCCATCAGGACGCCGACACTGCACTTGCTTACCTGGCCGATTATACTGAGGTCTGCGTTTCTGATTTTTTCCCCTACAGCCTCCATGGCGACGATTATTTTGATGCCATCGAGCCCTGGTTTGCCGATTTTGACCTTGGTGTGGGCGCCCCTCGCAGTGACAGGGTAATTAAGCAAAGTATGTTAGATGGACTGATCGCCAACCCCCAGTTTGAATTTTTCAAAACAGATCGACGCTTTCTAAAGCTGATTAAACAATTAGAAGAACATTTGAATAATAAAGGAGACACACAATGAAACGAATTGGACTATTTTTAGGGATAACTTTTTTCCTAACCTGGAGCCTCGAATTCGCCTTAATGGCCAATGGTGGACTGACCAGTAATTATGCCATCCTGGTACTTTCGGCGGTGATGCTAATGCCGGCTCTTGCAGTGGTGGCGACCCGGCTAATTACCAAAGAAGGGTTTAAAAATTTTGGTTTAAAGCCCAACTTTAAAGGTAATCTCCGCTATTATCTGGCGGCCTGGTTTGGCCCGGCGCTGCTGATTGCTTTGGGCGCGCTAATCTATTTTCTGCTGTTTCCCAGTCAGTTTGACCCCACCATGAGTCAAATGGCCGAGCTCTATGCCGCCCAGGGACTTGATCTACCTGAAGGCGCCTTGTTAACGATCATGATCACCCAAGTGGCACTGGGCATTTTTTTAAGTCCACTACTAAACATTATTACCACCTCCGGTGAGGAAATTGGCTGGCGCGGTTATCTGCTGCCAAAGCTGATGGAAATGTACAGTCCCCGGGTTGCAATTGTCATTTCCGGAATCATCTGGGGTTTATGGCATGCCCCCATCATTGCTATGGGTCATAATTACGGCACCGGCTATCCCAGCGCACCCTGGGGTGGGATTCTGGCGATGGTTTGCTTTTGTTTAGCGATTGGTTCCTTTTTCTCATTGTTGGCCATTCGCGCCAAAAGCTTTTTACCAGCCTCGATCGCCCATGGTTCCCTGAACGGATTTGCCGCTATTGCCATCTGGTTTACCCTGGGAAGCCCCAGCCCCTTTATCGGCCCCTCACCGACTGGGATCATCGGCGGGATCGGCTTGATTGTGGTCGGAATCCTTTCTTTTATCTGGGTTGGCAACAAAAGCACCGTATTATGACATGGGCATCATGAAATGCGGACGTTTCGTTAGTCATGCCGGTCGGATATGAGCCACTTGTAAAGCCTACCCGCTTCTTATCCTACCCGCTTCTTATTAAGAAAAGTCGTTTGCGGTCAGATCCCAGCTAACGGCTGATCTGATGTCCCGGAGAGGCTTTCTGTATCAGACAATCCAAGGTTCCTATTTCAAAAGATTCTACTTAGACCTTAAAAAACCTTTTCAGCTTAAAATAACAAAAGTTAACCAAAAAATGCAGCCAAGATCTGGTATAATAAAAACAAAGTTGAGTGCCCAAAACATTTTAAATCAACTAATCAAATTTTTGTTTAATCGGTCAGGAAGAAGAATTGCCGACCCACTTCCTTCGGCCTAATGAAAGGCGGTAACATGTTAGCTAAACTCGAAACGATTCTGCGCGAAAACAGCCTTTGTGTTTTATGTACCGAAGCAGACGGAAAACCCTATTGCTCGTTGATGACCTATCTCCTGAGCGATGATTTCAGCCTTCTTTATCTGGTCTCCACGGAAAAATCCCGCAAATATCAGAATCTTCTGGCCAATCCCCGGGTCAGTCTCTTGGTTGATACCCGCCAGAACCGTGGTACCGCCGCCGGGGAAAATATCGTCTCGGTTACTTTTGAAGGATTATTCCAACCTCTGGCAGATGCTAAAACCCTACGGATCAAGACGAATTTAGCCAAGGAGCATGGGGAATTAGCAGAAATTCTCAACCATCCAAGCTGCGTTGTCTTTGCGATTCAATTAAAGTCGTTTTTGCTTTTAGATGGGCCAGTGGATTCATGCAAGGGCGATTTATAAGGCCTTGTATCGTTGCTACGATTTTTGGGTATAACGACCGAAATGTTTCAATATTATATGATAAAAACCCCGGCTGAATTACCGGGGTTTTTGATCGCAAAAAATCTTTACCAAACCAACTTTTCGCTAAATTCACGCATTAGAAAATCCTCCATCCTTGCGCATCAGGGATCAACCAGATCCTCCATTTTTCCCGAATCACTAAGATCCATCAATTCTTCCGGAAACGGCGCCCAAATGGTCTGCTCCAGAAGGTAACCCTCATTGTAGCGAATCACATACGTTTTAAGGACATTAAGGGGGACGCTTAATGGTATTTTCCCGTTGCGGTATTTTTCAAAACTGTCCAGAATAAAGGTCTTCTCGCCGCTTGAAAGACTGTCAGAAAAGTAACCAAAAATATGCATCATCACATTGACGTAATTCCGATAACGGGGAATCCTGATAAACGCTTTACCCAAATGCTCTTTATAATGCTTGATTACCTGATCAAACACTAACTTTTCGTGGTTTGCGACAATCTGCCCCAATACTTTTTGTTCTTTCTGACTGTACGCCATCAGTAAATATTTATTATCCGCTTGAAATTTAACCAAAGCCGCCATCGTTGCGGCTTTTGCGACCTGCCGAAAGCTGCACATGGTATACAGTTTGGTCAGAAAATGTTCCCGTATCCGAAAATTCGTCAAGCGCCCCTCTTCCTCAATGGCCGCATGGGGATAGCGCTTAAACGCCTGAGCCGCAAAGATTCCCTGACCTTTGACGGAACCGGCTACCTTGGTTTTTCCCAGATAAACCTTGACGTCCTTGATACCGCAAGACGGTGATCGCCCTTTTAAGATAAAACCATCGACCGCCTCAAGACGATCAAAATAAACCTCGCCAAAATCAATCATCGCCTGCGTGTATTCGCTATCGCTGGCCGGTTGATACAAAACCGTCGCACCCGCTTCATCCATCACCAGTCGAATCGGATTCCGGGGAACGCCCAGACCAATTTCGACTTCGGCGCATACCGGGTAATAGTCCACATAATCTTTCAGTTTGTCAACAAACTTATCCGGCAGAGTTTGCCCATTATAACGACAGGCATCAAAACCGATACATTTACTGACGACCACCTGGGGTCTTTGTCGCTTGTCCATTTTGCTCTCCTTATATCTCATAATCCGTTCCAATCAGTGCAGTTACCGTGAATGCGATCATTCTATTGTTGTTTAGCATACCATAACCGCCAGCAAGGTCAATAGTTCCGGCGAAATTTTATTGCGCATCAACGCTGATCGCACCTAAAAAGCGAGGTATGGCAGCAAATGCCATACCTCACTTTTTTATTCCACCATCACCGCTACCCCATCGGGGATCACGGTAATCGTCGCTTGATCATTGTTAAGATAATCCCGGGCGATTGCCAGTGCCGCATTGATATCTTTAGCAGGTGTCATCTGAAACGCCCTAATTATCGCTTCCGGAGCTGCTGAGATATAAATCACCTTGGCCTTTAATAAAATCCGTGCCAGAATCTGGGCTTCCCACTGATCCGGGCGGGTTTCGTTTCTGGGGGTATTAACAAACCCTGCCAGCATCTGCTGCAGATTTTTTTGATCCTGGAAGGTCTTGAAAAACGCTTCACCCCCATGACCATCATTGGATTTAGCCAACATGATGATCACCCCGCCGGGTTTGACGGCGGCTTCGGCGGCGGTCATGCCTTTTACCGCCTGGTAAATGTTCTGATCCAGCGGATAACCACCATTACTGGTGATGACGATATCGCTGGGGGTAGCCTGAACCTTGCAGAGCTTTTCCAGAAACGTCCGGCCCTTGCTATGGGCGGCATCGCAATCCCCCGCCACCGCATAAATTACTTCTTTTTCGGAATTGATGACCACATTGACAATAAAGGCCAGCTTGGCGGTGCGGGCGGCGGCGAGCATGTCAATGTGGAGGGGGTTGCCCTCAATCACACCGGTGCGGGCTTGGGGGTGGGCAATAAACTCGCCACAATGATTGGCCAGCACACTGACCCGGCTGGCGATTCCCGGCAGTACGCTTTTGCGGCCGCCGGAAAAACCGGCAAAGAAATGGGGCTCAATAAAGCCTTCTGAAACCAGCAGATCGGCTTCGGCGGCCAGCCGGTTGATGATCAGCTCACCGCCGGAGGGCAGCGTGCCGATTTTCACCAGACTGCTATCATCCCCGGAATCATGAACGACAATCCGCTCTTTCTCAACGATGGCCTCGCCAAATTTGCCGACCAGCTCCTCCCGGGTCGTCAAGCGGTGAAACCCGGTGGCAATTAAAATGGTGATCTCGGCGGCGGGATTATCTTTGCGGATTTCGCTGAGTATCAGCGGCATAATAATTTTACTGGGCACAGGTCGGGTATGATCACTGGCAATAATGACAATCTTTTGTTTGCCAATCGCCAGCTGACGAAGCTTTACTGACCCCTCGGGTTGCTCAAGCGCCGCCGCCACCAGCTCGCTTTGGGTGGCTGCGGGATGATAATCTTCAATCTGGGAGACGAGGATGCCATTCAGAACAGCCTCATCGATCTCCAACTGCTGTTTTTCTTTTCCATAAGGTATACTGATTTCCATGGTCTGTTCCTTTCTGATTAGACGAAAGACACTAGAGAAGTTTATTCTTCTAGTGTCTCGAATCATAAGTTTATCTACAAACTGCCATACCGACCAATTGTTAATCTGTTGTTCGCTGCGCTATGCGAAATCCGTTGCGCTCCTTTCGCTTAAGTCACGAGCAGTCGCCAACTACAAGCAAGCTTGTGATTAGACTCGTTGCTTTCGCAAAGAATCGGACAGGCTACACCGTGTCCGCCCTGATGCGTAAGGTCTGACCTCTAGGTTACAACATCATGCAACAATTGTCGGTACTGGATTATCTTTTTTGCTAACTGCTATTAGCAACTGTTATTAAATTTCTTGCTGTTTATCCAAAGGTGCTCAGCAATCCTTCCATCAGCGGTGCTCCAAAATAGACCACCAGTCCGATGACAATGACATAGATGGCGCAGACCTTCAGAGTCGCCTGGAGGATCTTGCCCTCGCTGCCGATGATGCCGGTGGCGGCAGTGGCCACGGCAATACTCTGAGGTGAGATCATCTTACCAGCCGTGGCCCCAGCGGTGTTGGCGGCGGCTAGCCAGTAAGGGTTCATCCCAATGGCGTTGGCGGCTTCGACCTGAAGGCCACCGAACAAAACATTGGCGGAGGTATCGCTGCCGGTGACAAAGGTTCCCAGGGCCCCGATCAGCGGTGCAATCAGGGGATAAAAATCGCCGGTAATCAGGACTAGAATCTGAGCGATGATGCCAATCATGCCGCTGTACCCCATCACCTTGGCCAGCGCTACAATCGCCACAATGGTGATGGCAGACTTACTCATCTGTTTCACGGTGTTTCCCAACACCTTGGAAATCTGGCTAAATTTAACGCCCTGAATCAAGCCGGCCAGATAGGTGGCAAAGATGATCAGCGTTCCGGGGGTAGAAATCCATAAGAAGGTATAAGGTTTGCCATGCGGTCCGGTGTAAATCTGGATCGTGGTTTTCACTTGCGCCAGCGCCCCATTAATAGCTGGGAATAGCGATGAGCACAGGATGATAATAACAAACACCAAAATAAACGGTAACCAGGCCATAACGACGGTTTTTAACGGAATCTTTTCGGCATCCTTGGCGGCGGTATCTTTATAGAAGATCTTGGCCGTGGCGATCACGACGGCCATACACACCACTGATCCGACAATTGCCGGCAGTTCGGCGCCTAAATACTTGGCCACAAAAATCTGCGGTAAGCCAAAGGATAGACCGGCCATCAGGGTAATCATGACGACCCCTTTGAGACTTTTAACGCCCTTCCCGGTCAGCATAACCAGGATGAACGGCACCACCACAATCATAATAAACAGCTGTAGCGCCACGGCAAATGATAAATCGTTTACATTAAGACCGGTTACTGAGGCCAAGGTACTGACGGGTAAGCCAATCGCCCCAAAGGCGGTGGGGGTGGTATTGGCAATCAAACAGATAATGGCGGCAAACACCGGGTTAAAACCAAGAGCTGCTAAAATACTGGCGGGAATCGCCACCGCTGTTCCAAAGCCGGCAATCGCTTCTAAAAATCCGCCGAAGCCCCAAGCCAGGATCAGCACCAAAATCCGTTGATCGGTGGTGATACTGGTCATCATTTTTTTGATGACTTCCATGCCCCCGGTATGGGTGGCCAGATTATAGCTAAAGACCGCCGCCACAATCACCAGCATGATCGGCCAAATGGCCATGGCGCCGCCCTCCAGGGCTGCGGTCAGGCTGTCCAGCACCGGCATTTGCCAGACTAGAATACTTAATAAAACAGTAATCGCCAGGGCGATCGGACAGGCTTTGTAGCCGGGGATCTTTAAGACCCCCAGCGAAACAATCAGCCATACCACCGGGATCAGGGCGATAAAGAAAAGTAACAAGTTATCCATATTTTCCCCTACATCTGACAGACTTTTTTAGGATTTAACAGGTTTTTCGGATCAAAGGTTTGTTTGATTCCGGCCATCAGGGCCAGATGTTCGGTACCAAAATCATTAAGCAAATATTTTCGTTTGGCATAGCCGATGCCGTGTTCGCCGGAAACCAGTCCGCTAAACGTCAGGGCCTTGGCATACATCCGGTCCATCGCTTCTTCCAGTTTGGCTTCCCATTCCTGTTGGTCAAGTTTGTCCCGACAGACATAGATATGAAGGTTGCCATCGCCGGCATGACCAAAGCTGGGGATCCGGACATCCATTTCGGCGGCCAGCTCATGGGTAAATTCAATAAATTCAGCAATCCGGTTTCGCGGTACTACGACGTCGCACTCATCCATTTCGGTGGTAGAGGCCTTAATCGCCTCCAGGAAGGCGCCCCGGGCTGACCAGACCGAATCTTTCCGCTCGGCGGTGTCAACAATATAAACATCTTTGGCCCCTTCGGCCAGACAGAGGTTGGCGACCACTTCGTATTCGGCTTCGACCTGTTCCTTGGAATTGCCGTCAAAGGTCAGTAAGATATAGGCATTGCTGCTGGAATCGGGGAATTTTTTACCGAGAAAATCTTCAGCAAAAAGAATTGTCTGGCGTTCCATAAATTCAATCGCCGTCGGGATCGCCTTGGATTTGATGATCTTGGGAACAATTCCGGCCGCGTCGCTGATATTATCAAAGGGAATCAGCAAGCTCAGGGTCATCTTGGGCAAGGGCAACAGCTTGAGGATCGCTTGGGTGATCACACAGAGGGTCCCTTCAGAGCCGACGACCAGATCTTTTAAGCTGTAACCGGAGCTGTTCTTAACGATTTTACCGCCCAGCTCAATGATTTCACCGTTGGACAGGACCACTGTCAGACCCCGGACATAGTCCCGGGTGACACCGTATTTCACGGCCCGCATGCCACCGGCATTGGTGCTGATATTACCGGCAATGGTCGCCGATTTTTCACCGGGATCGGGCGGATAAAAGAGATCATTTTCCTCCACAAATTTGGACAGTTCCATCAACAGGACGCCGGGTTCCACGGTAACCGTCAGGTTTTCGGTGTCCAGTTCGAGGATATTGTTCATCAGTGTCGTTTCTAACATAATCCCGCCAAACAGTGGGACACAGGCCCCGACCAGCCCGGTGCCGGAACCCCGGACAACGACGGGAATATTATGATCATAGGAATATTTCATGATTTTTGATACTTCTTCGGTGGTGGTTACTTTAATCAGTACTTCCGGATAGGAATGGATGCTGCCCAGCTCATCATGGCTGAAGTCTTCACCAATCTGGTCACCGACAAAGATCCGCTCAGCAGGAATCAGGTCTTTTAAAAAATCAATATCCGTTGCTTCCACTTTTTTATATTTCATCTTAGCCAACCATCCTTTCTGGTGTTTCAATGGCTTCAGGCATCGCCAGGGTTTTCCCGACGGCAGCACTTTCCGGATTGGCAATCATTTTTAACAGTTCGGGGATGATTTCGTATAAATCGCCGACCATGCCGCAATGGGCAATATTAAAGATTGGTGCTTTGGGATCATTATTGACCGCGATGATATATTCGGAATTCTGCATCCCGGCAGCAAACTGGACGGCACCGGAAATACCCAGGGCAATGATCAGTTTGGGTTTAACGGTTCGGCCGCTGAGGCCAATCTGCAGGCGGGCATCAAACCAGCCGGCTTCAATACCGGGTCGGGTACAGGCCACGGTAGCGCCAATTTTTTCAGCAAACTCGTGGATCATCTCCAGATCTTTTTCGCATTTTACGCCCCGACCAACCGCTACAATGGTTTCGGCTTCCGAAAGATCAACACCCTTTTCTTTTTTAATGACTTCCAGCACTTCAATCGCTGAAACCAGTTTGGCTTTACCGATTTCCATCACTTCCACACTACCCCATGGTTCTTTAACCAGTTCCGGAGCAGAAAATACTTTATAACGGACGGTACAGAACTGGGGTCGGGTGTTTTCAGTTACAATCTGGGCCATAATATTCCCGCCAAAGGCTGGTCGGATCTGAACCAGATCGGTGTTTTCCTTCATTTCCAGAATAGTGCAGTCGGCGGTCAGACCGGTGCGGTAACGGGCGGCCACCCGGGGCGCCAGGGAACGACCAACGTTGGTGGCACCAACTAAAATCGAGGAGGGTTTCACTTTTTCGATAAAGTCTTCCAGGACATTAGCATAGGGTTCAATCACAAAATGTTTGAGTTCCGGCTGATCGTAGACAAAGACCTTATCGACCCCATAGCTTAGCAGTTCGCTGGCTTCGGCGGTGATATTGGTCCCCATAAACAGGGCGTAAACCGGATGACCGATCACCGCGGCCAGTTCCCGGGCCTTGCCGATCAGCTCAAAAGTAACTGGATGAATCTTGCCTTCAATATGATCGACATAGACGGTAATGCCTCGGTACAGGCTTTTGTCGATGGCGATTTTTTCATCTTCTTCCAGCATCAGAACCCCGGCTGGTCCGTTTTTTAAACACATCTTGCACATTTTACAGGCGGCGGTTACTTCCAGTCTTGCGTTTTCATAAGAAAAGGCATCGAAGGGGCAAATTTCTGCCAGTGCCTCAAAGGTTTTTTGATCAATATTTTCCTTGATTATTTTAATTCCTGCCATGATTTTATTCCTTTCTAGCCTAACTATTTTTACTCAGATATTTTTTTTCAGTTAAAATGCCATGAAGCGCCGTTGCCAGCACCGTCCCATCGCCTTCATAGCTGGTTTTTTCGACGTTGCTTTCCGGCGGGAAGATTCGTTCGACCTGGGTCGGCGAGCCGCTGAGGCCATATTTTTTTTCATCGGTGTCGTACATATCTTTCAGGGTCAAAACTTTAATTTCAGGATTTCCGGAAATTTCCAGTTTTCGTTTATAAGAAGGTAAGCGCGGGGTGTAAATGTCCTTATCAACCGTAATCAGGCAAGGGTATGGCACCCGTTGGATTTCCAGCGATTCTTCCATGTTCATTTGCAGGGTCAGGCCCTTTTCATCAGCCACCAGAATTTTGATGACGTTGGTAACGTGGGGAATGCCCAAAAATTCGGCCATTTCCGGACCAACCTGAGCGGTATCACCATCGGTGGTCTGCTTGCCGCAGATGATCAGATCAAAATCACCCAGTCTTTTAGCCCCCTGGGCCAGCGTATAACTGGTGGCGACCACATCGGCCCCGCCAAATTTTCGGTCTGATAATAAACAGCCCTCATCAGCGCCCATATAGAAAGATTCAAAAAGCACTTCTTTACTCTGCATCGGTCCCATTGACAAGGTGGTAATAGTGCCGCCCAGTTCTTCTTTTAAACGGAATGCCGTTTCCAGACCATATAAATCATAAGGATTGAGTTTCGATTCAACCCCATCTCGAATCAGGACCCCTGTTTCCGGATCCACTTCGACGTTGGACGTTCCCGGAACCTGTTTGATACATACCAGTATTTTCATACTCACCCTCCATAAAATAAATTAAATTGACAATTGCGAGCTACCACGAGCGTTGTTTGATATTTATCATTTCGCAAATGCCTTATTATGCAAATCATTTGGTTAATACCTAAGCGAAATTTTGTTGCTGCCCATTTCATTAACAGACAGCAAAGACATAAAGCGCTGTCAAATTTCGCCATCAACGGAGTCTATCCGTCAACGATAACTGTTAAACCCTCTTAAACCCATTCATAAGCCACTTGACAAAATTTTGATAAAATTTTACTATTGGCCTGGTGGTCAGACCACTAACCTGTTGCCATTATATGTGTTTCATAAATATTTGTCAAGTGGTAAAATAACGTACCGACCAATTGTTCACTGCGCTATGCGAAATCCGCTGCGCTCCTTTCGCCTTAGTCCCAAGCAGTCGCTAACTACAAGCAAGCTTGTGATTGGCTCATTACTTTCGCGAAGAATCAAGACCGGCGATGCCGTATCCGCTCCGATACGTAGGGTCTGACCCATAGGTCACAACATGATGTAAAAATTGTCGGTACTACTTTATCTGTTTTGACAGACTATCCAGAGATTATTTATTTGCTGGCTGTCGATCTTTTTGAATTTTAAAAGCGACTGTGGTAAAATAGATTATCATCATGTTTATTAAAAAGCTGTAAAAAATCGAATGAAATGAAGTGAAGTTTTAGATGTTTAAAGAAATTGCACACACGAAAATATATTTGCAGATCCTCGAGCAGATTAAAGAAAATATTATCCAAGGAAATTTAAAAAGCGGCGACCGACTGCCCTCGGAGCGGCAATGGGCGGAACAGCTGGGGGTTTCCCGGGCGACGATCCGGGAGGCGATCCGGGCGCTGGAGATGATCGGGCTGGTGGTCTGTCAGCAGGGCGAAGGGAATTTTATTGCTGAGAATTTTGAAAATACCCTGACCCAGCCGCTGACGATTATGTTCTGGCTCAGCAAGGGCGAATTAAGAGAGGTACAGGAACTGCGGCGGGCGCTGGAAACCGAAGCCGCCAAGTTGGCCGCTAAAAAAATGACGCCGGAACGGTTCGCCAGTCTCGAAAAAATCTGCGATACTATTGAAACCGAAACTGATGAGTCGGTCCGGGCCGAACTGGATAAGCGCTTCCATTATGAAATTGCGATGGCCTCGGAGAACAAGATGATTCATAACGTCCTGCTGTCGTCGGCCACCCTGATCGAAGCGCTGATCAAGGATATCCGGATTGCCATTCTCGACGACACCCAACGGGGGCCGGTGATTGACAAACAACACCGCAAGATCTTAAACGCCCTGAAAGCAAAAGAGCCCCTCAACGCCGCCTTTGCCATGTCCCAGCATATGGATTTGATTGATGGATTTGTCGCCGGGCTAAAAATTGATGAACACTAAAAAAGCTTTATATCTGATACTGGGGTGTATCAGCCTGGCACTTGGGGCAATTGGAGCAGCATTGCCAATACTGCCGGTGACGCCCTTTTTACTGCTGGCCACCTTTTGCTTTGCCAGAAGTTCTGACCGTCTTCATGCCTGGTTCATTCACACTAAGTCATACCGAAATAATCTGGAATCCCTGATGAACGGCCGGGGCATGACAACAAAAGCCAAGTTACGAGTCATCGTGATGGTGACACTGACGATGCTGTTGGCGTTTATCATGATGGGGGCGACGACAATTGGACGGGTGATCCTGGCAATTGCCTGGATTTGCCATCTGCTTTACTTCCGCTTTGGCGTTAAAACCATCGCGGTAAAAGATCCCTCAAACGATTGCGAATAGCAATATTTTATAATATTCTTTAATTCAACTTATCTAAATAACAAAAGCCAGACGATGTGATCCATTCACAAAGGTCTGGCTTTTTCAGTTTTATCCAAAATGATGTCAAACATCAAAATTGCTTTATTCTAGCGCTTGATACTGAGCCAGAAATTGCCTTAACAGCGTCTCGATAACCGCACCACCACCGACCGTATCGGATTCAATATTCAGCGGCATAATCGGATCATGGAGCGACATCCGTAGCAAACACCAGCCGTTTCCGGCGGTGGCATCACAGCTGACCCGAACGCCCTCGTAATTAGGTTGAACCACCGTCCAGCCGGGCTGACTGGCGGCAAAGGCGGCAAAATCAGCTAGCACCATTTCGCCGTAGCTTTTAAAATCTTCAGCAGCAATTTTAAGGCGGATTTCCTTGGCTTCAACCGGTTCTTTCAAACCTTCAAGAAAGGAACTGATCGGCCTGCCAGCCTTATGTAACTCAGCAAACTTGATCAGCGCCATGGTGACCAGATAGGCACCGTCATCGAGAAAATAGTTTTCTTTGATGGCCCCATGGCCACTGGTTTCCATCGCCAGATGGGTCTCGATACCCTCGTTATTTAAACGGATGGCCTCATTAATGACATTTTTATAACCCCGTTTAAAACGATGGTGTTTCCCGCCGCGGCTCTCTATATACTCAGTTAGTCCGGTGGAGGTAATCGAATCAGTTACAATCGTCGATCCCGGATAATCGACTAACAGCATGCTGGCAATAAAAGCAATAAAACCATTGCGATTGATGGCATGACCCCGTTCGTCAATAATCGCCGCCCTATCCACATCGGTATCAAAGATAATCCCCAGATCGGCCTGGTTACCCAGCACCGCTTTGGTAATATCAGCAATGGCGACCGCATCTTCAGGGTTAGGCACGTGGTTGGGAAAATTGCCGTCAGGCTCGAGATACTGACTCCCGTTGGTTTCCGCCCCTAACGGTTTTAACACCTGGTCAACAAAAAATCCGCCGGCTCCGTTACCGGCATCAACCACAATTTTTGCGCCGGCCAGCGGCTGATCAGTGCCAGTTTTAGACCGAATAATATTTAAAATGTTCTGAGAATAGCTGGGCAGAAAATCATAGTCGAGTGCCTGTCCCCCAGCGGTAAAGCCGGTTTCAATAGTCTCGGCCAGTTCCAGAATCGCAGTGATATCCTCTTTATTGAGACCCCCGTCGTTAGTAAAAAACTTCAGTCCATTGCGGTTAAAGGGGAGATGACTGGCGGTAACCATCACCGCCCCATCAGCCTTAATAACCGGATCGATAGTGGTCATAAACATCGCCGGGGTGGTGGCCAAACCACATCGATAGACCTGATTGCCCTTACTGACCAGACCGCAAACCACGGCCTCGACCAGATCGGCCCCAGACAGCCGGCTGTCCCGGCCGATGGCAACGGTCAGCGGGGTTTTTCCTAGTTTTTTTCCTAACCATGTGGCAAAAGCAAAAGCAATTTTCGTGGCCATGTCCGGGGTGAAGTTGACATCCTCACCAGGAATCCCCACCAGGGCAACCCCGCGGACATCGGAACCATTCTGTAATTTTTTGATATCTTTAATTTCCATTTATTGTTGATCTCCTGG
>JAQUWM010000013.1:49070-49491 GCA_028692885.1 Acetobacterium sp.
TAATGAATCACATTTTAAAATCCGACCGTTTAGACTATTCTGTACTGGTTGAACGAAACCTTGTGTACTAGACACTGGTTCTTTTTCAAAGCCGTCGCGTATCTACAATACGCAAGGATTTGAAAAAAAACTATAGCGAGGCAATCGGGCATTTTAGCCAACCAGAGATGAACACATCACGGCTTTGATGGTATGCATCCGATTCTCAGCCTCATCAAAAACCTTCGAATGCTTGCTACGGAAGACCTCATCAGTGACTTCCATTTCATCCAAACCAAATTTCTCCTTGACTTCTCGGGCGACGGCTGTTTCCTGATCATGGAAGGCTGGCAAACAATGGAGGAAGATCACCTCATCATTGCCGGTCGCTTGAATCATTTCCATATTAACCTGGTATGGTGACAACAGCTTGATCCGGTCG
>JAQUWM010000082.1 GCA_028692885.1 Acetobacterium sp.
TTGGCAACCACCATGGAATATATCAAGCTGCCCTGCAATCTGACCGCCTTTGTCGAAGGCCGTAGCTCGATTGGTCGGATGGGGTTATTTATTCAGAATGCCGGCTGGGTGGACCCGGGCTTTGAAGGGGAGATTACCCTGGAACTTTACAATGCCAACCGCCTGCCGATCAAACTGGAAAAGGGTCGGCGGATCTGTCAACTGGTCTTTGCGCAAATGGATGATATGGCCTTAAACCCCTATCAGGGGAAATATCAGGGACAGCGTTCGGCCGTCGGGAGTCGCGTTTTTCTGGATCAGGAATGCTGATCCGAAGTGTTAAAGCGGCCCGCTGAGAGAAGGAACAAAATAATGAAAGAAATTTACTTAGATAACGCAGCAACCACCAGGGTTCATCCCCAGGTTGCTGAAAAAATGATGGATGCCCTGGTAAACAACTATGGGAATCCTTCATCCCTCCACCGCCTGGGGATTCGCGCTGAACAGGCGATCAAGGAAGTCCGGGAATTAATCGCCAAAAATTTGAACTGCCAGAACCAGGAAATCTATTTTACCTCCGGTGGAACCGAAGGTAATAATCTGATTATCCAGGGGGTAGTGGAGAATAAAAAACGTAACCGGATGCGGATTATCACCTCAGCCATTGAACACCCATCGGTGCTGGATGTGTTTACCTTCTATGAAAACCACCAGATCGAGGTAATTGTTTTAGGGGTGGATACCCAAGGGCATATTCATTTAGATGAGTTGGAAGCGGCCATGAACGAGGATACCATTCTGGTCAGCATTATGGCCGTGAACAATGAGCTGGGAACGATTCAGGATCTGAAGGCGATTGGCAAAATCGTCAAGGCGGTTAACCCCAAATGTGTTTTTCATGCTGATTTTGTTCAGGGCTTTATGAAAATTCCCGTGGATGTGCGGGCTTGCTTGCTTGATGCGCTGACTTTGTCCGGCCATAAGATTTTCGGACCAAAAGGCGTGGGCGCCGTATATATTAAAAAGGGTACCGATATCAAACCGCTGCTGCGGGGTGGCGGCCAGGAAAACAACATGCGTTCGGGGACGGAAAACGTCCCGGGGATTGTTGGTTTTGGCGAAGCCATCCGTTTACGGAAAGACTCGTTTAGCGACGAGTTTGAAGCGATTCGCAGCTTGCGTAATACCTTTATCAACGAATTAGAAGCAAAAATCGATGATATCAAAATAAATGGCGATCCCAACGGCAGTCCCTATGTGCTGAATGTTTCCTTTAATCGGGTGCGGGGTGAGGTGCTGCTACACAGCCTCGAAGCCAGGGGGATTTTTGTATCCACCGGCTCAGCCTGTTCATCCCATAAAAAAGAGAAACAGTATGTCCTTAAAGCGATTGGGCTGGCCGAGGAATATAAAGAAGGAACCATTCGCATCAGCTTTTCAAAAGACATCACCAAAGACGATGTCAATACCGCAGTGGAAGCCATTGCCCAGGCTGTCAACAGCTTGCGACTTTTGGTTAAACCAAATAAAAATAGATGACAGGAGCAAAAAAATTAATGGAACATGTTATATTGGTTCGATACGGGGAAATTGCCCTGAAAGGGTTGAACCGTAATTTTTTTATCGAATTACTGGCAAAAAATATCCGGAATACCCTGCGCAGTGTACCATCGGCAAAGGTTAAAAAAATACAGGGGCGTTTGATTGTCGATGTCAATGATGAAGATCTGAACCGGGCCATGGAGCGGGTGCAAAAAGTATTCGGTATTGTCTCCATCAGTCCAGCCATTGTTATTGACAGTGATATTGCGGTGATTGAAGAAAATGCCATTGAGCAGGTGCGGTCCGCCGAGGATATCAAAACCTTTAAGATCACCGCCAAGCGGGGCGATAAAACCTTCCCGATCAAATCGCCGGATCTATGCTGCCGGCTGGGCGAAGTGGTGCTCGATAACGTCGAAGGTGTCACCGTTGATATCCACAAACCGGATCTGAATCTGTGGGTGGAAGTTCGCGAACAAACTTATATGTACCACGAATTTATTGCCTGTAATGGTGGGTTGCCGGTGGGCTGCAGCGGCAAAGGGGCCTTGCTGTTATCCGGCGGTATTGACAGTCCGGTGGCTGGTTATCTGATGGCCAAGCGGGGCGTCGAAGTCATTGGCGTCTATTTCCACAGCTTCCCCTTCACCAGTGACCGAACCAAGGAAAAGGTCATCGATCTGGCCAAGATCATGAGTCAGTATTGCGGTAAAATCAAACTGTTTGTGGTGCCCTTTACCGAGATCCAGACTAAGATTGTCGAAATGTGTCCGGATCGGCAGACGACCATTATTATGCGTCGCTACATGATGCGGATTGCCGAGATGATTGCCAACAACGAAGGAGCCAAGGCCATGATTACCGGGGAAAGCCTGGGTCAGGTTGCCAGCCAGACCATGGAAGGCCTGGCGGCTACCAATGCCGTCGCCGAAATGCCGGTGTTCAGACCGCTGATCGGCTTTGATAAAACCGAAATTGTCAAGATTGCTGAAACCATCGGCACCTTTGAAACCTCGATCTTGCCCTACGAAGATTGTTGTACCATTTTCGTACCCAAGCATCCGGAAACCAGACCAAAGGTTTCGGAGATGCTGCGTTCCGAAGAAAAAATTGCGGAAATGATGGTCCAAATGATGGCCATCGCCGTGGCTGAATCCGAAGTGGTCACACTCTAGGGGGAAACTTAAACTCCCGTACCGACCAATTGTTAATCTGTTGTTCGCCGCGGAATCGGACAGGCTGTGCCGTGTCCGCTCCGATGCGTACAACATGATGTAACAATTGTCGGTACGGGGTTATCTTTTCTTGACAGTCTGAACCAGGCAATCATTTTGCCTGGTTTTTGTGTTATAATAAGGTATTCGATTAATCATTCTACAAATCATTGCAGTAATCATTTTAGAAATTATTATATAAATCATTTTATTAAAATAAAGGAAAAAACAATGGCAGATAATAATAAAAGTGGCATTCGCCAAAGCTATATAAAAGAACTGGATGACCTGGTTGGTTATGAAATGGAAAACCAGGTTCTTTTGGACGAAACTATTCTAGAGATCATGAAACGATTGACCCTGGCAACGAAGCGGGAAGTACTGATCTGCACCAATGAAAAAAACCGGGTTCAGTGGGTGAATATCGGCGATGCCGCTACCGTCAATATCGGCAATGCGGAAATGCTTTATCACGTTAAGGCTCTGAATAAATACCGGGTGATCCATACCCATCCCGGCGGCAATCCGCGGTTATCCGACGAGGATTTTTCGGCGGCCAAAAAACAGAACCTTCAGTGTATTATTGCCATTGGCGTCGATGAAAAAATACCGACCAGCTTTAGCATCGGTGTGCCAGTGGTTGAAGAAGCGACGATGGAATATGGACAGGCACTATTTAAAACCCTCAAGGAACTGAACAAGTTTCCGCTGGAGCACTACATTCTATTGGCGGACCGATTTATTAAAGACGATCCCAACAATAAGTTTGATTCCGAAGATGAAGAAGAACGGGCCTTGCTGATTGGTCTGGATCTGCCCGGAAATAAGGGCGTAGAGCTGGTTGACTCCATGGAAGAATTGCGGCAACTGGTAAAAACCGCCGGGGGAACCGTGCTGGAACAGGTTTGTCAGGCCAGAAGCCAGATTGACACCACCTTTTATGTGGGCAAGGGCAAGCTGCAGGAACTGATCAAGGTGATTCAGAATAACGACATCAATCTGATTGTCGCCAATGACGAACTCAATTCCCGGCAGATTGCCAACATCGAAGCGGCCACCGGAACCAAAACGGTGGATCGAACCACCATTATTCTGGATATTTTTGCCCGCCATGCCAAAACCAAAGAAGGCAAGCTGCAGGTTGAACTGGCCCAGCAGAAATACCGGATGAGTCATTTGAAAGGGCTGGGGATTGTGATGTCCCGGACCGGTGGCGGCATCGGTACCCGGGGCCCCGGTGAAAAGAAACTGGAAACCGATCGGCGTCATATCCGCAAACAGTTAGAAGAACTGGAAGCCCGAATTGAACGGATCAATAAAAGCAATCAGCTCAATGCCGTCCAGCGGGAAAAAAATAAAGTTAAAACGGTCGGCTTAATTGGCTATACCAACTCCGGCAAAAGCACCCTGTTTAATCGGCTGACTCAAAGTGAGGTGGTAACTAAAGATGGTCTTTTTATCACCCTAGATTCGACGCTGAGAAAGGTCGATCCGGAACATGGGGATTATCTGGTCTCGGACACCGTCGGTTTTATCGATAAGCTGCCCCATGATTTAATTAAGGCCTTTAAGACCACCCTGATGGAAGTGGAAACAGCGGATCTGCTACTTCATGTGGTGGATGTATCCAACCATAATTACGAAGCCCAAATTGCGGTGGTTAATCAGGTGCTGGCAGATATCGGAGCAGGCAACAAAAAAGTGATGATGATTTATAATAAAATCGACAAGCTGATTCCGGAAGACCGGGAAGCTTTTATGCTTAAAAATCAGCAGGCTGTCGAAGCGTTGACCCTGTATCTTTCGGCTAAAGAAGGGATAGGAGTCGATATTTTATTTGAAACCATCAGTCGCGTGCTGATTGGCGAAAAGCGGGAAGTCAAGCTGCTGATCCCCTACGATGACAATAAAGCCCTGGCCCAATTGCATGAAATGAAGGTGGTTCAGGAAATTGATTACCAGGCCGAAGGTAATCTGGTGACCATTGAGATGACCGATGATTTTCCGATCCATCTTTTTGCGAAGTATCAGGTGACAGAGGTATAAGTGTGGAAGATTATAAAACGGTTCTGATCCCGGATGAAACCGAGCTCGAAATCAAGAAGTCCCGCTTTATCAATAGGGTATTTCATATTGAAGCCGAGGCAGAAGCGGAAGCGATTCTGGCCGAAATCCGTAAAAAGCATTATAAGGCCACCCATGTCTGCTGGGCCTATGTGCTTAATACTAATCCCCGGCGCCAGAAAGCCAGCGATGACGGTGAACCCTCCGGCACCGCCGGTAAACCGATTCTTGAGGTCATCGATCATCGGGAGCTCAAGGATGTGCTGGTGGTGGTGATTCGCTATTTTGGCGGTATCAAGCTGGGTACCGGTGGTCTGATCCGGGCCTATGGCAGTGGCGCCAGTGATGTTCTCACTCATTGCAGTGTAATAAAGAAACAGTTTTCCGACCAATTGCAGGTGGTGGTGAGTTACGCAAGCTATGGGGGGCTGAGTAACGGTTTATTGGAACGGGACGTGATTCCAGTGAAGGAAGATTTCGGCGAAAATGTGACCCTTTCTTTCCAGATTCCGGTGGCCGATACAAACGGATTTTTAGCCTGGGTTGAGGATAAAACCAATGGCACCGCCAAGATTATCCACGGTGAACAGGCTTTTGTGGATGTGGTGCTGGCTTAGAATACCAGTGATATTAAGATCGTTGTTGTGATAAAGTGAAGGGTTTGGAAGCAGAATCATCGTTAGATAAATAACTAACGAGCGAAACCCTTTACAAAAGCTAAAAAGTTGGATATAATTACCATAGTAAAAAATTAATACTGAGTCTTGAATTAGTGTGGATACAATAATGTATCTTAATTTAAGACAGAGAATAAAAATATCGGAGGCTATCTTTCGGTATTTTTTCTTGTGTCTGTGATTCGGTTGAACAACCAGATTGCTTGATATAGAGACCGTTTTAGACAATTTGAATTTTGAAGAAAGAAGGAGTGGGTTGTTATGGAGAAAGAAAAAAAATATTCCGGGTTTAAGGATTTTTTGCAGAAGAAAGATATTGAGTTCTCGGTTCAGCGCTATTTAATGGAAGCCCTGAAATACATGGCATTTGGGTTATTTGGAACCCTGCTGATGGGAAGTATTCTCAATCAAATCGGTATTTTATTTCATATTCCTTTTTTAAGTGAAACCCTTTGGCCGATTGCTATGGCCATGACTGGCCCGGCGATTGCGGTTGCAGTTGCCTATAGTTTAAAGGCGCCACCGTTAGTGCTTTTTTCGATCACGGTGGCGGGGGCGCTGGGAAATACATTAGGTGGACCGGCTGGCGCTTTTTTAGCGGCTGCGGTAGGAGCGGAATTTGGTAAGGCTGTTAGTGGTGAAACCAAGGTGGATATTCTGGTAACGCCCTTTGTGACCATGATCATGGGATCCCTCACAGCGATGGTTGTTGGCCCACCGATTGGTGCCTTGATGGTTGGTTTGGGAGAAGTGATTATGTGGGCAACAGTGCAGCAACCGATTATCATGGGTTCAGTAATCGCTGTTGTTGTGGGGATCGTCTTAACCCTGCCGATTTCCAGTGCCGCCTTATGTATTATGCTGGGACTTTCAGGCCTGGCTGGGGGAGCGGCCACGGTTGGTTGCTGCTGTCAGATGGTCGGTTTCGCGATACAGAGTTATCGGGATAATGGCGTCGGCGGTCTGGCCGCCCAGGGGATTGGAACCTCGATGATCCAGATGCCGAATATTATCAAGAACTGGAAGATCTGGATTCCCCCCACCCTCGCTTCCGCGATCCTGGGGCCTTTTGCAACGACTATTTTTCAAATGAAGAATACTCCGATTGCATCGGGAATGGGCACCTGTGGTTTTGTCGGGCAAATTGGGACAGTCATGGCGATGACTGAAGCTGGTGATCCGATGTTTAATATTGTCACCGGGATTGTCTTGTTGCAATTTGTTTTTCCGGGCCTGTTGACCTATCTATTTTATCGAATTCTCCATGCCAGGGGTTGGATCAAAGATGGCGATTTAAAACTGGATATCTAAGAAACAGACAGCCCAAAAAACAAAACTCTGTGGTTTCTTAAAGGTTTATTCGTTATAATGGCAAAGCTTTATTAAAGTCAATCAACTAAGGAAGGACGAATGCATGAATAAAAACAATCGGGTTACCTTTCTATTTAAGCTGCTTTTACTGGCTTATCTGGGATTCTTATTTATCCTGACCCTATTGCCGGATACGACGAATATTACCTATGAAACCACCTTTAATTTAGTGCCGCTGACGACCATCGATAATTTTTTCTATGATATTGTCGTTAATGGTTTTATTGACTGGGAATTTCTGGCGACTAAGCCAACAGATCCAACCGAAATTGTTTTATACACCTTTACCGATTCCTTTAAGAATTTGGCGGGAAATATTATTTTGTTTATGCCACTGGGTTTATTATATCCCTTAGCAAGAAAAAATAAGGTAAAATTTTTTCATGCCTTTGTGGTAATATTAGCGACTACCGGTACCATCGAGCTGATCCAGTATTTATTTTTAGCCAGCCGCCGGGCGGATATCGATGATATCATCTTAAACCTGATTGGTGGTTTGATTGGCTATCTGATTTACAAATGGATCGAGTAGAAAATTAAGGGGGAAACGTGGCTAAGAAAAAGAGTATTTTTGTTTGTCAGAACTGCGGTTATGAGTCGCCCAAATGGATGGGCAAATGTCCTGAGTGCGATCAGTGGAATACGATGGTGGAGGAGCTGGATCTTGCCAGAATGGGGAGTAAGGAAAATACCCGGGAACGGGGCGTTTATTCCCGGCCTAAATCGCTGGCGGAGATTACCTATACTGGCGATACCAGGTATCCCACCCTCAATGAAGAGTTTGATCGGGTTCTGGGCGGCGGGATTGTTCCTGGAGGGATGATTCTGCTGGGCGGCGATCCAGGCATCGGGAAGTCGACGCTGTTGCTGCAGACTACCGAGGCTCTAGGCAATCAAGGCTATAAAATTCTCTATATTTCTGGGGAAGAGTCGGAACAGCAATTAAAAATGCGGGGGGAACGGATGCATGTTAAATCTGAGAATATTTCCTTTTTATCAGAGATCAATATTCCCTATCTGCTGACGATTATTCTGGAAGAACGGCCAGATATTGTGATCATCGATTCGATTCAAACCATGTACAGCCCGGATATCACCTCAGCTCCGGGTAGTGTCAGTCAGATTCGGGAAAATACCGGAGCGCTGATGCAATTGGCTAAAAAAGACAATATCTCGATGGTACTGGTCGGACATGTCACCAAAGATGGTGCCATTGCTGGCCCCCGGGTATTGGAACATATCGTGGATACGGTGCTCTATTTCGAGGGCGAAAAATATCACGCTTATCGGGTGCTACGAGGGGTCAAAAATCGTTTTGGCTCGACCAACGAAATCGGTATTTTTGAAATGACCGAAAATGGCCTGGAGTCGGTGGCCAATCCATCCGAAATGATGCTCGACAGCCGCCCCAAGAATACCTGCGGGTCGGTGGTGGTGCCCTGTATCGAGGGCACCCGACCGCTGCTGATTGAGCTTCAGGGTCTGGTTTCACCTACTGGTTTTGGAAATCCCCGGCGGATGGCCACCGGCATGGATTATAACCGGATGGTGCTATTAATGGCGATTATGGAAAAACGGCTGGGGATTCAGATGCAGTCGGTGGATGCCTATATCAATGTGGTAGGCGGTATCAAAGTCGATGAACCGGCTTTAGATCTGGGCGTGATTGCGGTGCTTTATTCCAGTCTCCGGGATTTTCAGATCCCTGGCGATCTGATGATTCTCGGCGAGGTGGGATTAACCGGTGAGGTGCGAAACATTCAGCACATCGAAAAACGACTCATCGAAGGAAAAAAACTGGGCTTTAAGCGCTGTATTATTCCTAAAGGCAATCAGAAAGGCCTGAAAGTAGCTGGAATGGAGATTCTTCCAGTGGACAATATTCGCTCTGCTCTGGATATTTTAATGTAATTAACGGCAAAAAGATGAATGCCAAATAGTCTATCGCTTGCCAGCAAAAATTTATCCTTTGACTTCGCTACGAAAGCGTGTATAATTAGATTATCCCAAAGTGTTCGTTTTTACTTTATTTTTGAACCTACATCAATACTCAGGGAGTCTGATTGTTCGCTGGCAGATGTTAGGCCTCATTATATCAGTGGAAAACAGAAACTAGAGACAAGACACCCACCTAGCTTTCGCTAGGGCGTCAAAAATGGAGTACGACACATTGGGATAGCACCTAAGGGTGCTTTTTTTGTGGTTGTATTATTTTTTGGTTTTGGTACAATAGGTAAAGTATGTTTAAATTTTGAAGGAGCGCTTATGTACGAATATATGATCGGGAGCTTGGAAGAGCAAGCCATGGATTATGTGGTCATTGATCTAAACCGCATGGGATACAAGGTAAAGGTGTCCACCAATACACTAAATGAGCTGCCTAATCTGCATTCGGAGGTCAAGTTGCATCTTCATCAGGTTATTAAAGAAGACGATGTTTCGCTTTATGGTTTTGCCACCACCGATGAACGGGAGATTTTTCGGACCATGATCGGGATTTCCGGGATTGGACCAAAAGCTGCGATGGGGCTCTTGTCTCAGTTTAGCCGCAACGAATTGATCGGTCATATTGTCAATGATGATCCCAAAAGCATTGCCAAGGCTCCGGGAATCGGGATTAAAACGGCCAGCCGGATTATTCTGGAGTTGAAGGATCGCTATAAGGATGTGTCGGTGAGCGATTTAAAGGTAATTGAGTTGCGGGGAAAAGACGACAATGCCACTCAGGCCATCAATGGGTTGGTGGGCTTGGGCTATAGTATCTCGGAAGCATCCGAAATGGTATCCCGGGCTTATGCGCCTGAGAGCAGCATTGAAGAGCTGATCACCGGTGCGCTCCGCTCGGCCAATCCGTTGAAGGGACGGTAACACATGAAGGAACGAATCATCACCTCCGATTTTACGGAATTGGATGTTGAAATAGAAAAAAATTTAAGACCCCAAGGCCTGGATGAATACATTGGTCAGGAAAAGGTTAAAAAACAGATGGGCATCTTTATTAAAGCTGCTCAGAAACGTAGCGAAAGTCTGGATCATGTGCTCTTATACGGGCCGCCGGGATTGGGCAAAACAACGCTGGCCAACATCATTGCCCGGGAAATGGGGGTTGGGATCAAAACCACCTCCGGCCCGGCGATTGAAAAGGCTGGCGATCTGGCGGCTATTCTGACCAGTTTAAAAGAAGGAGATATCCTTTTTATTGATGAAATCCATCGCTTACAACGTTCGGTCGAAGAGGTTTTATATCCGGCCATGGAAGATTATGCCCTGGATATCATCATCGGCAAAGGTCCGGGGGCGCGCTCGATCCGTCTGGAGTTGCCACCCTTTACCCTGATTGGCGCCACCACCCGGGTGGGATTGCTGACTTCACCGCTGCGGGATCGCTTTGGGGTAATCCAGCGCTTGGAGCTGTATAATCCGGTCGAACTGGCTACGATTATCCGCCGTTCATCCGGCATTATCGGCATCGAAATGGATGACGAAGGGGCGGTCGAACTGGCCATTCGCTCCCGAGGGACGCCGCGAATTGCCAACCGGTTGTTAAAGCGGGTCCGGGACTATTGTGAAATCGAAGGCCGGGGCGTTATCGACCTCAAGACGACCCGGGAGGCTCTGGATCTTTTTGAAGTGGATGCGGTCGGTCTGGATGAGATCGACCGCATCATGCTCAGAACCATTGTCGAAAAATTTGATGGTGGACCAGTAGGGATCGACACCCTTGCTGCCGCCATTGGCGAAGAGAAAAACACCATTGAAGAGGTTTATGAACCCTATCTGATTCAACTGGGATTCCTTTCAAAAACACCCCGAGGTCGGGTGATCACCAGTCGTGGTTACGCCCATCTGGGATTAGAAGTATTAATGAATGAGGCACTCAATCCTCAACAATTAAAAATAAATTTTTATGATAATGAGGATGATATCGATGAATAAAACTGACTTTTATTTTGATCTTCCGGACGAATTGATCGCCCAATGTCCC
>JAQUWM010000083.1 GCA_028692885.1 Acetobacterium sp.
AAAATTTCGATAACCTGATTTTGGCCATTGTTCGGATTTTTTAATGGCTTGTTTGCTATGCCCTTTTTAGCAATCCTCATTTCTAAAAAAAATAGAAATTAACTATTGACTTTTATTAGCTGGTCTTCAGGAAATATTTGTTCAACGTATTTTTGAAGCATATTTGCGTTGTCATATGAAAATTCTGGTACTATTTCGTAAACATAACGCAGACAGGTTTCAAAATACTCCATGGCCGTTTCTTTTTCATTCATCCCATTCAATGCTTTAGCAACCCTTTTGAGCGCTTCGAATAGTGCCTGGGGATCCTGCCTATTGACATGTTTCATGATGGATGTCGCTACATAGTATAGTGATCCATTGATAATTTCCTCATCGGAAAATCGATTCAGATCATAGACGTGGTAATGGAAATTTGGGATCCCTTTTTTAACATCATCCGACAATTCATCGTAGTCCTGAATCATGGTGTCCAGGGCGTTCCCAAGCTTCCAGTCTTGTTTCCCATGATAAATAACCATTGGAATAATCACGGGGATATGTTTGGCATTTTCGTTTTTAATTTTCTGATTCCAGATGCTGACCTGATAGTTCAACAATTGCAAACCCACATTTTTGTCAAGGTAACTCTTGTGTTCAAAAAGAAGATAGAGGTACCCTTCCTTGTGATTGATGGTGGTTCGAAATAACAAATCCGAACGGGTTTCTTTTAGTTTCTTGCTGATGTAGGTACCATTTTGCAGTTCCAGATTGTTCAGATCAATGGTCTTTAAGATCGATTCTGGCAAGGTTTCCATCAGAAAATTCTGTGACACTTCCAGATTTGCGAAGATTGACCTGAAAAACATGTCGTGGGGGTTCTGTACTTTTGTCTTATCTTTTTTTGTCTCAATCTCTTTCATTCGTTCACCTACTTATATATTTCATATTATAACCGATTCACCTTTAAAATGCTATTAAAATTGATGCGTGTTCCGTGGTGGCTGAATTGATCACGATTAATCACTTTGATTGGCATCACCCCCTTTCATTTCAATTGATCGATTGGGATTGGTTGTGGTGGTCAGATCATTTTGTTTTTTTTGATCGATTCCAGCTATCCACCCTTCTTTTTTCTTTTCTAATTGCTGTCACTCCCGACACTGCCGACCGTTTTTCTTTGGATAGTCAGGAGTGACGGCACCGACGGGAAATAGGGAAATAGGTTGGGGGAATGACTTGAGATACTTTCCAGGATCACTCCCCATCGACTCCCTCCCAGCCATTTCTGCTGATCCATTTCCAGATGATTGGTTTAGCTATTTCTTCTGAAGCAGCTTATCCACTTCCCGCTGGTAGCCGTAGCGTTTAAAGTATTCAATTAGAGCACCTTCGACCACATCCCGTTGTTTGAGATTTTTGCTTTCACAATATTCCTTCATCAATCGTCCCAGTAGTTCAGACATATAGATGCTTTGGGTTTTGGTTGTTCCGGGAACGGCATACTTGGGCACTGTCCCATCGGATTGAGGCATCAGTAGCGTGATCAATCGGTCTTTGTTCTGAAGCAGCATCTCAAGTAGTGGTAGGTAGGCTTCAATTTCGGCTAATCCATCATCGGTGATCATGGCTGATTTCGTTTGATGCTTTCCAACTGTTGGAAGAGTTTTGTTGTCCAGATCGCCCATTTCTGCCAAGGAATCATTGGCGGCATCCCCAAACATCACATCGTAGTTATTCGTTTCAGAATTCCAGAAGAGTTGCTTACTTTCCATGTACTCGCCCAACTCATGATGATCACGGAAACCAAATTCAGTGGCAATGGCTCTGGGATCACTGTCATCACCCATTTCTTCAAAGCGTTTGATGATCATTTCGGCTTTAATTGGGGTACTGCTGCTGAGTTCTTCCAGAATATTGTCGACTCGTGTAGTGGCTGGCACATAGGTCTGATTAATGCTGTCCCAGGTGAAGCCCTTTCGTCTCATGTAGGTATCCAGGGAGCGCCAATTGGTCAGATTAAATCCTTCGGCTAAAGATTCCCGGGACTTGCCTTCCATCAGACCAGCCAGAGTCGCATTAACCCGTCGATCATAGATAGGTTCAATTGGTTCTTTGGTATCTTTGATTTCTTTGGCAGAGGCTTCAATTGTTGGGTTAGCGGTATTGGTGATAGTAGGATTAATTGTAGCTGAATGAATAGTGGTTAGCTTTGTCACCTTAGCGGAATCATTGGCGGATCCATTGGTTATTTCATTTGTCATGGTATTCATTTCTTTTTTTTTCCTTTCGCTCGGGAGAATCACAGGTTGCCAATCTCTAAATGAGATTGACCGCCTGCTGCAACTGATCCATGTTCTGATGGATGTAACGACTTGTGACTCGTAGATCACTGTGACCCATGAGTTTCTGAACCGCTGGGAGTGGAGCATTATTTCTGACCAGACTACTGGCAAAGCTATGTCTGAGAATATGAGCCGTGACGTGTTTGCTCCAACCCAGTTTGGTGGTGGTCACTTCCAGTTCATGATTAATGGTTTGCCGGGATAATGTGCCCGTTTTTGAAGTAGCAAAGAATCGATCGGATGACACCAGTGGGCGATGATCCTTTAAATACAGGGTTAATTCCTGATAGAGTTTGTCATTGATGGGAATACTGCGATCTTTGTTGCCTTTACCCTGACGAACCTTGATCACCTTATTCTTAAGATCCACATCAGCGAGGGTTAGATGACAGAGCTCACTGACTCTTAAGCCGGTGTTAGCCATGGTGATCACTGCTGATTTGACAATGACATGATCAACGGCATCAATTAAAGTCACCATTTCTTCGGGCAATAGATAGACCCGTTCTTTCTGCTGATATTGAATGGGTTCCAGATTCAAACTGATATTGCGTTCCACATGATCTTTTCGCACCAGATAATTAAAAAATGATCGGAAGATGTAGAGGCTCTTATTTCTGGTGATGGGTTGATCGCCCTGTTCCTTCCGATAGCTGAGATAGTCCTCCATATGATTAACGGTGATCTCATCGACATAGACCTGACCATTCATTTCTTTTTCGATGTAGGTTTTAAAATTCTGGAGCACAATGTTGTAACCACGTTCGGTTTCTTTTGATCGTTCTTTGGATTTTAGGTAGTGAATGAATTCGTCAATGGCTTTGGTTAGCAGTATTGGTTTTCTGGTTGGCATGAGTAGTTCCTCCTGTATTTCAGTTATTTCTAAGTTTTGTTAATCTTTGTTCTCCATTACAATAATAATATATATCTGGAAGGGCAATTTATTTCGTTGAATGGGTTGTATTTTTGGTGTTTTTGACAAGTCTCTTCCTATTTATATAGGAAAAAGTTTTTCAGTGATTTTTGTGGGGAGATTAATCGGCTAAGTGACCGGTTATGTCATCACATTGGCAAGTGAACCAGATCGTTGAACAAGGATCAATCGCCATCATTTTTCTTCCATTTTTTTGCCGTCACTGCTGTCGATGCAGTCACGTGATGCCTTCTAATTGGCACGATCGGGAATGTCGGGAGTGTCGGCATTTTTTGAACAATTTTTTTGCCGATTATTTTTAGATTCGATTTTATCCACAATTTGTCCACAAACCAAACCAGGATCATCACATCAGTGGATTATTCTCTTTTTAGAAGATGATTATCCCCGTTTTTTTCAATAATTGATGTGGTGAACCATTTTGTTTTTCCATGGTGTACTTAATCATCCCGCTTATTCTATTTCTCAAAAATAGAATAACGATGTTAATCTTCAGTGGCACAATATTTCTTTTTTAATTTTATTTTTTCCCTCTGAACTAATTCATCATCCCCCCCACTATCTATTTTTGGGGATTAAATGGATTAATCTAGATTTTTTTCATTGAGTTAAACTCTATTTTCAACAAATCTTCGCTCACAGTGGCTTTCACTTCCACTGATACCACTAAAAATGGATCGATGAATGAGAGGGTTTTTCATCACATCGGTTTGATCAGATCATTCAGCAAGGTTTAATCCCCCATCATTAGTCTTGCACTTTTGCCGTCACTGCTATCGATGCTGTCACGTGATGCTTTTCTAATTCGTACAGTCGGCAATGTCGGGAAAGTCGGCATTTTTAAATAGTTTTTCTGACAATTATTTTTGAAACTGATTTGAATAGCTGATTTTTTCAATCTGTATTTTTTTCAATCTGTTATTTTGATTTTCTTAAAGAAAACAATAATATTGATTTTTTTCAGAAAAAATAAAAACACATTATTCTTCATCAGATTATTTAAATACCATGATCTTTTTTTCACTCATTAGGAAAATTATTTCTCAATAATGGATCTTAACTTTTCATCTTCAAAAGAGAATACTACACCATCAAGACGCTTTTAAGTGGTTTTCAAAAAAAGATCATCATCATATTTTGTTCTCCATTTGCCGTCGCTCCCGACACTGGCGACATTTCAATTTCCTTTTTTGTCACGTCTGTCACGAATGACGGCAATTTTTTCAGTTATTATTCTATCCAGTTTATCTTTCAGGGAAACCGGAGGGCTATTCATGGTTGGCTTCATCCGGATCATTATTGTCACATTGAAACTCGTCTATTCATTGATCCGGATGTGATTTTTTTCAAATTAATCGGTTTCTTCTTCGCTTGATGCGGGTTGATTATTGGTGACTGTTATAATTCTGGATTGATTAGATCTTCTCTGCTCATAGTAGATCCCATATTCCTCCAGATTGCTCTTGACTTCTTTTAGTCGCTTGCTTAAAGCACTTGCATCCGCAGGCCAAATATTTCGTCTGATGTTGATGGATTCAAGATTTGCTGTTTCCTCAAGCTCACTCAACAGATTTGTCATTGTCCCTGACCAGCTTTCTTTGTCCCGCATCATAGCTACCAGTGTCGCTGAAACAGGGTTCGTGAGTAACGCTTCCTCATTGATGATTGACTGATTTTTCAAATAGGCTTCCAAAAATAATTCGCCTTTATCACCCAGAGCTTGTCCAACAGCATAGCCCCATTCAGTGAAATCAGCCAGACGTCCAACTTCGTCCAGATCAACCGTCTGAAAAATCGGAATGGTAGCTTTTAATGTATTGAAAATTGCACCAAGAATCTTAGGTTTATCTTGCTCAAAAGCTTCCCAGAATTTCTTTTCAGTCATTCGTTCATCGGCTTTGATGCGTTCCTGTTCAATGGTGATCGCTCGATCCAGGAAATCGGGTTGTGATGAAGGAATATTAATTCCGCTAATTTGAACGCAATTCATTAGGTCATAGAATACTTCATCATCATCAGTATAGTTTTTTCTTTTTGGTCTTCTTCCACCTGTGACTGCCATACACAACAGGTTTGCCTGTTCAGCTGAAAGCGATCCAACGTTATCGAAGGACGGCAGGTAGTGGTTGTTCAAAACCAGAGAAAGATCGTCAATGGCATTCGGAATAGCAAGGAGATCTTGTACGCACGGATCAACGATTCGCTTGATGAGTTTCATTATTGTCGATTTTGCTGCACCCTTTTCTCCGTGCACCAACAGAATGGGATGTGGCATATTTTTGATGAAGCAGGTGATGAGATAGATTACAAACAGATAGACATCCCCTTCTCGTGTTATCCGGAGGTACTTTTTGATCAAAACAACGAGTTGAACAGGTTGAACTTCCAGATCTGGCACTACTTGAGGTTTCATGCTGGCTTTGCGAATGAAGCTCACGGACGGATCATTAATGACAACACACTCGTATTGGTTTATTTTAACGATTCTACCCTCTGAATCCGCCAGATCATAGAAGATCTCATCATCCTTAGTCATGGCGACCCGTTTCTCAAGAATCCGTTCTTCGCCTTCGAAAATAGCTTTCATTTCAGCAATTTCCAGAGCTTCATTAATTGCATCTTTCCCTGGAGCTGACTTCTTTTTCAAGTAGTACTGCTGTTTCAAAAATTGTCCGAACTTTTTCCCACTAATTTTCAGAATTTCTCTGTGATTACCCGATGGAACCACTGCATAGGCCTCATCCTCCCAGTCGTGAAAGAATTCACACTCGGACAGAGCTTCGATTATGACACTTGATTGTTTTTCTCGGCCAGATTTTTTTTCATCGATACCTGACTTATCATCGACCGTGGGCTCTTCATCGATACCTGACTTATCATCGACCGTGGGCTCTTCATCGATACCTGACTTATCATCGACCGTGGGCTCTTCATCGATACCTGATTTATCATCAACCGTGGGCTCTTCATCGATACCTGACTTATCATCAACCGTGGTTTCTTCATCGATACCTGACTTATCATCGACCGTGGGTTCTTCATCGATACCTGACTTATCATCGACCGTGGGCTCTTCATCGATACCTGACTTATCATCGACCGTGGGCTCTTCATCGATACCTGACTTATCATCGACCGTGGGCTCTTCATCGATACCTGACTTATCATCGATCGTGGGCTCTTCATCGATACCTGACTTATCATCGATCGTGGGCTCTTCATCGATACCTGACTTATCATCGACCGTGGGCTCTTCATCGATACCTGACTTATCATCAAGTTCAGGTTTATTCAAGGATTTCACTTCGAGTTGTGAAATTTCTCGGGTCACATCAAACTGACAATCTGCTAATAACTGAAGCTGTTCAATGGATGCATTTTCTCTGGTTTCTGGAATACTTAATAATTTCGATTGTCGGTGTGGACGTTCTTCTGTGTTTTCTCCAATGCAAGCCATCGTACCATAGAGCCTGGTGAATCCGGCCGGTTCATACGTTGTCCGATCAACTTTGGCAGTATCTGTTGAAAACTGATGATCCAATGATTCCAGACAATTCTTCATTAAATCCACGTTTTTCGGTGTGTTTCGAAGTCCGACAGGGATCAGAAGATCATAACCATTACCAGTATCAGCAACATATGGTTCGGGAAAACCCAGTTTAAGTAGATAGGATTTGACATCTTCCCTCAAGTTTTCTGCTTCTTTTTTTTCAGCATCAGTCGCCGATACCCCGTCCGGTCGAATCGCCTCCAAATTAATCTTCAGATACTGATAACTATCTATATCCTCATTATTTCTTGTCATGCCACCATTGCTCGATAATCTATTGCTACATAGTCCGCCAAAATTACGATTGAGCTTATTCATCCTGAAATAAACATTACTTTTGCCTTCGTACTGCTCCAGACATTTTCTGATTTCCGAAACATCTTTAAAACAACCCGAAACAACTTCTAGGTTCGAGTCAACCGCCCGCAGCTCAATTATTTTACTTCTAAATTCTCGCAAGGTAGTTTCGATTGATGATAATGGATTACAATTTCTCCGTGTAACAACTTTCTTAACTAAAGCCATGTCAAACCTCCTTCAACTTGTCCCTCAGCTACGCTTGTCATCGAAGAAACAGCTTTATTATCTTCCTGCTTGCCTTCAGTCTGGTGCTTCTTGATTTCGATAATTTCGAAAATGAAGCCTTGCTTACAAATGTTCTGGATTGTCAGATCGACCAGCAGACCATCAAAAGCATCATGGGCTAAACCACACCCGGGTTCTGGCATCAACTTCAGACGCTTCAGCAAAGCGACCAAATCCGAATCCTCCGACCAATCGAGCTCAACTTCATAGTCTAATGGAAGCTTACCTGTTTCAGCATAAGCCGTGATCAGTAGCTTCAGCACCAATTTGTACTCTCGTCGATTGTGGGGGACGATACCGACACTTTCTATTTTCCCGACCAGTTCCAATACCTGGGTTACATCAACTTCCGTTGGCCGTGTTAACAATACTGATTCTTTTTTCATCATTATTATCTTCTCCATTTCTTAAACAAAAAAAATCCTGACATGACCAATTAATTGCATCAAAATGACAGGATTTTCTTTCACCGAAAAATCCTACGTTTGACACAAATTTTGGCTAACGTCAGGAGCAGATACTAATAATCTGATGAAGTTACTTTTGTGGCCCATTATGACACCGGGTCATTTATCGCTTAATCGGCTTGCGCCTTCGCGATCATTTTTGCCACACCTAAAACTTGTATTCTTTTAGTCAGCAAGCTCCTATTAATAAGGTACTTGCTTACACACATATTTTGCCATACTGGCACCATGATGTCAACCCTTATTCGATAAATCGATTTCTTCAGGAACAACCTTTGACATCAACAGCGACAAGAGCCTGTCTTTCCAGCCTCACCACCTGATGAATCGTTCTTAAAAAACCTTAAGTCTCCGCAGTATTCGATTAAGACTTCTTTTCTTACAACAATCCGTCTTCTTTGAAGCTCAGGAAACGGCCTTTCCCACCAATGATCATATGGTCGATTAATTAATCCCAATCAGGGCACCGGCTTCTTGTATCCGTTTGGTGATGTTTATATCTTCTGTTGTATCAGGTGCGTAGGCTTCATCCAGCCTTATTGTGATAACCCCTTGTCCATTTGGGTAGTTTATCAGCGTACCCCCACCTGGGATATCATCCCTAGCCAATGACTTATTAACTCCGTCACGCTTTAACGAGACCAACAACTCCATCTTTTCAAGTTTTGCCACTTCCTAATTGGTCAGCCCATACTTTTCGTTTAATTTTCTTCGATGATTATTGTTAAGCATTCTTTCTCCTTGCTAATCTCTTCTACTTCTAACGTCCATTATTTTACTTACCAACTTTTCCTCAATTATCTCCGTTCGGACACAAACCTCTACTGGGTAGCCCAGCAGTACGAGGGGATCAAAGTCGCAATTTTTAATCGGCATTCGTTCTATAAATTCGAGCGTTCTGACAAAGCGACTGTTCATCTCCCATGTAAATGGCATAAGGTCGATAATTTCTGCGGTACCAACCTTATCTGGCACATCTTTCAATCGGTAGGTCAGTTCGACCAACCGATCTGTTTCGCCATATACCTCATCCTCGCTTGCTACTAAGAATTTTATTCCAGTAATCGTAGCGCCTAAACAGCCATTAATCATAAGACCGTCTTTACTTGTAATCATTTTTCCTCCATCTTTTATTATTTTTCTATTTTAATTCTACGACTGACCGCTTATCTCAGAATATTATTCATCGCCGTAATTAACGATGAATCATTTTTAATCTTTCAATAATTTAGCCATTTTTTTACTCAACGACCATCAACGGGTCGATCGACACCGTCCTCGACGTTTTTCGGTATGAAATGGCTCTACAATCGCACTTTCTTCCCCATTTCTTTGGGTTGTCCACTATTGTAAATGGTAACGACCGGAGGGTCAATTTGTTTTTTTAGCATGGTGCCGCTTCAGAGGTCTTCATTTTTAACAAAAAAATTTTAAAGGAAGTCGATCGAGGCTCGTCGCTCTGTCGCATGATCAAAATATTTTTTTCCGCTCAAAACTCATGTTAAGCTAACTTTAAGATTAATTATTTATCTCTTTTGATCTTTTATTCATTATTCATGGCTTGATGATATTTTATGAAAAAAAACAACCCCGACGAAATATCCGATCGGGGTTTCAATCTTTACTACCTGCAATGACCTTTAATTATTCTTGATCGCCTGCCTCAGTTACTGTCTCCTGATCATCCGTATCCGCTGTTGGTTGATCGGCTGATTTCTCATCGCCCGCAGTCCCACTTCTTTTACTAATCACAAAATAAGCAATCAGAAGAAGAACGCCAATGATCAGGATGGGGATACCTAAATAGACGAAAATTGCTGTCCATATTGATACGCAGACAAAGAAGATGAAAAACCAGGCTCCGATGATCCCCAGCCCCAAATCGAGCATGTTGGAACCGAAGAATATCATTTTAACCTTACTGAAAACGACAAACGCCGAAACAATACTGAGAACTAGAATAGGAAGATACAAAATAACCTGCATGGTTACCTCCGTTATTTTAATTATTTTTAATTATTTTTAATGATTTGACTACAACAGACCTTCTTCTTTCAGGCTTAAATATCGACCTTCTGAGCCAATGATAATATGGTCGATCAATTCGATGCTCATCAGGACACCCGCCTCTTTGATCCGTTTGGTGATGTTGATGTCTTCTGTTGAAGGCTCGGTTTCCCCACTCGGATGATTGTGGTATAAAATTAAACTCGCAGCATTAGTCAATATAGCCGTTTTAAAGATCTCTCTAGGGTGAATCAACGAACTGTTCAAGATTCCCATGCTGACAACGCTAATCGACAGCGGCTGGTTCTTGGTGTCCAGGCAGCAGACAATGACCTGCTCCCGATCCGCATCTTCCAGAAATTGCTGGCCAATCCCCACAGCGTCTTTAGGTGATGAGATTTTTCGAGTTTGATATAAAATACTGCCCTCCCGAACAAGTCTTAAGGACAAGATCTGAATACGCTTGGCTGGTGTTTCGGTTTTATCTTTTTTCATGAGTCAGCTTTCCTTTCGTTTTCTTTGATTTTTGGCGTTAAAAAGATCCAACCACTGTATATTGCGGTTGGATCAATTGTGTTGACCAGTTATTGATGCTGATCTGAAATATCCGGTTTCAGTTTCTTTTCATGGTTTCTTTAGCGGTGGCATAGGCGGTTAGACCAAACATTACTCCACTGCTGAACAATTCAATGGCTGCCGTGGTTCCGATTGTAGCACAAAATCCGATCATGGTTAGCTCCTTTCTCTGATCTATTGTCAGGGGTATTGTTTATGATTTAATACGTTGACTTCTGTTGCTGCTGATGGCAAATTTCAATGATGATACAGGATACAAGACCCGTGATCACACCGCTTAAGAAGTATGGCATGGCTTTCGCCTCCTTTCTTATCAGGGTTTATTTGAATACTGGATGGCTTTCTGCGATCTCAATATTCCCA
>JAQUWM010000014.1 GCA_028692885.1 Acetobacterium sp.
GCTGTACCATGGAACTCAAAAGAAAGCAGCCACCTTACGAACTGGAGCTTTCCGCAAGGGGGCACCATTTTCATATCCTGTTTGGAAAACATACCTATGGGAATTTTCTCTGCATTCCCAACTGGGACATCGGCTGTGAATTGGCCGATTACAGCGACACCTTCTGGAACACCGAACGGCTTTCCCAACACATGAAAAAAGCTGATGCTATTTCAGTCGCTCAGGCATTAGCGGTGATTCGGGAATACTTGAACTAATCGACTACATTCGGGGCTGACGCCCCGAATTATTATCTCTTCCAATGACAGCTTTATGAGCAGAATGAAGACAGTTAACGAGATCAGTTCAGTGACAGCGGAGAAAATCTTTAACACTCCATCGTTCATCACTATTGGTGCCTTAAGAAATCTTTCAATATAAAGAATGACCCACTTTTCATCGGTATGCCACTTGACTGCTTTCATCATCATTGTGTGATCAATATTATCAAAAAGTCCTACAATATCAAACTCAATCAGCCACGGCATTTTCCAGCATCGCTCACGGGTTATGCCAACTGCATCAATTGCAGATCGGTTCGGTCGATAACCAAATGAGTTATCATAAAATAGGGGTTCTACGATGGGTTCAAACGTCAACCGTACAACCATTTGTGCAATGCGGTCTTCAATCGTTGGAATTCCCAATAGTCGCATTTTCCCATTTTTCTTTGGTATTTCCACACCTTTTACTGGCTTTGGGAAATAGCTGCCAGAGGACATTCTGTTCCACAATTTATATAGATTGTTCTTCAGATCTTTTTCATATTCTTCGAAATTGATTCCATCAATCCCACCTGCCCCCTTATTTGCTTTGACGCATTTGTAGGCATGTAGTATTTGATGTTTTGAAATTTGAAACGACTTCCCTTCCTGCATAAAATCCTCCCATTTCTGGTTGTTCTATTTTTGAAGTTACAGATAACAGAATCCCTTCGCTCCCTTCCCATTACAGGAATTTCATCACTACTATGAATTCTTCCGCACCTGAACGATTCATCGCTACTTTCATCCTTGTCACTTTACTGCTTGGATTTTTCGCTTGGCATTATCGTTCAGGATTCTCCTGTTCCTTATAAGAGCCTATGCCATGCTCCTGGAGCCTATACACCGGCAGCCATCTGACCAGTAATCAGGTTTCCGTCAGACTTATCCCAACCGTGTCTCAAAACAGTTGGTTTTGACTGCATTTTAGTATTAACGATGCTTCTTCGGTCTCTTCACTTTCGTTCAGCTTCATGGCACATACCTGACTGATTATTCAGCCTTTTCCATTTGCGCTCAGCACCATAACTTTTGGTTACAGCACCCAAAGGCGGTTTGAAACCCACACCTGAATGTCGATTTCGAGAGGTCTGCTCTCATCTCTTATAAAGCATGAATTCAGATTTTCTTCTTTCCTCCTTTCACTTTCCTGAATCCTTCAGGACACACTGAGGCACTTACGGATGATTAAATTACCGAGTCTTTTATGTCCTTTTAATCGTCGATTTTTATTGGAGTTTAAACTGACTGGTCTGTTTTTTCAGTATTTCTGCCTGGTTAAAGAGCTCTTGACTGGCGGCAGCGGTCTGTTCCGAAGTTGCCGAATTGGTGTGGACCACACCGGCAATGATGTTGATTCCTGAATTAATTTCATGGATACTCTGGGTTTGCATCTCCGAAGCCTTGCCAACTGCTTCGATCCGATTTTCTACTGCTTTCATACTCGACTTGATTTCTTCTAAAGCTTCTGACATCCGATTCGCTACCTCAATACCAATTTTAACATTCTTTCCCGATGCTTCAATCAAACTGGTGGTTTGTTTGACCGCATCGGTTGTTCGAAGCGAAAGGCTTCTGACCTCTCCGGCGACAACGGCAAAACCCTTTCCATGTTCCCCGGCTCGGGCGGCTTCAACACTGGCATTCAAGGCTAACACATTGGTTTGGAAGGCGATTTCATCAATAACTTTAATAATTTTTCCAATATTTTGAGATGACTCGTTGATATCGTCCATGCATAAAAGCATTTTTTGCATTTCTTCGTCTCCACTATTTACTTTGACCTGAGCACTGCCAACTAAATCAATCGCATCATCCACACTTTCGCCGTTGACTCTTGTCTGTTCGTAGATCTCATTGATGGAAGCAGTCAACTCTTCGATGGAGCTGGCCTGTTCAGTTCCTCCGATTGACAGTGAGGTGCTGGCCGTCGATATGTTTTGGGCACCGATCGTTACTTCTTCTGAAGAATTGGCTATTTTTGATAAAGCTGTTCGTATATTTCCGATCATCCGCTCAAAAGCCGAAGCCAAAGCGCCAATTTCGTCTTTGCTTTTCACCATTTCGACTTTTTGGGTCAGATCACCCTGAGCCACCTTATTTGTCACATTTTCCAGTATCACCAGTGGTTTGGTCATCCGGTCAGTGATAATATATATCACAATGCTTACAAGCACGATTGCAACAACGGAAAATAAAATCAGCATATTTCTGAAGTCCGCTGTCAATCGATCATAAATCGTATTCGGTATCCCGACATACCAGATACCAATAACATCTCCTTTTATATTTCGAATCGGTTGATAAACCGTTTGGTTCCAAACGCCCACCACATTAGCTTTTCCGATATAGGTTTCGCCGTTATTTAACACCGTTTCTTTAACAATATCCGTAGCTTGGGTATTGATGGCGCGGTTGCCGCCTTCATCTTTTACATTGGTCGATATCCGAGTACTACCTTGAAAAATTGTCACTGTATCCCCGGTCAACTCACCAATTTTATCAACAATCGCGAAATTATCATTCATTTTGATCGAGCCTTTGTATAGATCCCCATCGATTACCGACCAATCTCCAGGAAATTCCTGTTCTATTAAGGCGTTTCCAAGGGCAGCATCACTTAGTAGCTTTTCTTGCGCAGCACCCAAAACTTTTTGTTGCATACTGTTAACTGCATAGATACCAATTCCCAGGTTGATAAAAACAATGGCGGTGACAAACAGGGCTACGATCTTATACTTAAATTTCATCAATCATTCTCCTTATCAGCAAGTCTATTGGTTGTCTTATATTTTTATCCAATTAACGCTCTGATAAACAAAAATTGCAAACATCCTGTATAATCGCAACCATCTGAAAATACTAACTTATTTTATCAACACTGGATTTTCTGTCTTTTCAGTCACTGTTTTGCCATTCTTAAAACAAAAATCATAATAAAAAAACCAGCGACATATTTTTCAGTATGTAACTGGTTCATTAACTGCATGCATCATCACACAACTTCTTCTTTAACTTCTTCTAATTTATTTTGAGCTGTGAATACTTTGCCTTCCCGATAGCCTTGAGCATAAAAAGAATAATGGTCTTCGTGATTTTTCACTTTATGCTGGGCATGTTCCATGGGTTCAAGAATAGCTTTGACTTCTGGCGGTACCGTCATCACCAGTCCCCATTCCTGATGTTCATACTCTTGCACGGTGTAGGCGTCATCCAAACCCTCATAAAAACCCTTTCCATAGGTTTCACAGGCTTCATTAATGATGGTGTTTGGCTTTTCGTCTAGTTTCATTACCTTCTTGATCGCCTTCAACTGGGAGCGAACACAATCTACCGCATAGGCAAAAATACTGCTGCAGATCAGGGCGTCTTCTTCATATCCATGAAAAATGATGTAGTGCCGTTGGGTTCCAGGCGGTGTAATCATATAGAAAACGCAACAATTATTTTCTGATATGACATCAGCAAGACCAGTCATCCAGTGCTCCCGGCGGGTGGTATAATAGATATTGCTATCAACTTTAATGGGTTTTTCATCGTATCTTATTAAATCCCGTTCCGTCAATTTATATTCAACCATCAGCTTTTTTGCTTTTAAAATAGCATAATTCGCTTCATTGGGATTGGGACTTTTGCCGAGGGCTAACAATTTTTTAATTCGATCTTTTATATTGGCTTCCATTTTTCTTCCTCGTTTTAAACTTTCTGCTTTTTGCCAAAAACAAACATTTTAATATAGAACCTATCTTAATTAAATATCATTTTACTCTATATCTCTTATTTTATTTGGTATGGCTTAAACTGTCAAGAACGAAGAAGAATATTTTTATGGATTCTTAATTATTTAAGGATAGGATTTTCAAATCGTCGCCACTTTAGGGTTTTCTTGCCATATTGAATCGCTTTCTGAGGACAGCGGTTAATACAGGCTGAGCAGTGAGTACATTGTTTCGCAGTCCAAACCGGTTTGTTATTCGCCATTTGAATGGTAGAAACCGGACATATTTTTTCGCATTTTCCACATCCATTACACTTTTCATCGGCATAAAAAAGCCTTGTTTTTCGGCCATGCACATAAAGAGGATAAGCAACTCTGGTTAAAAATGTTTTTTTTCGCTTACTACCCTCATCCTGCTTATTTTTTGAAATGGCTGCGATAATATCGGCTAATTTTTTATCTGTCGAGATCAGTATTCTTTTCTGCAGGTCTGGACCAGTTGGCTGGTACATCATAATGTAATTGCTGGCCATCTTGAGTTCAAATACGGCACTTAGTGGTAACCCCTGCTTTTCCAACAAGTCTTCCAGCATTTTCGGTGTTCCACCGATACCACCACCACAAGTCACCACGCCAAATACATAAGGCTTTACCTCTTCTTCCAGATTTTGTTCAATTTTCAATTCAGCTATAAAATCGACTACAATTGAAGGCACTCCATAAAAGTAAACGGGAAAAACAAAACCAATTTTTTCATCGCCTGAAAACCTGTAAACAAATGATTTCTCTTTCATGGCAGCTGTTATGTCAATGAGATGTTCTCCCAACTCATCGCCAATCTTCTTTGCTACATACAACGAATTACCTGTTCCTGTAAAATAAAATATCATCCATTACGCTCCTTTAATCATTATTCTAGATTTTATTGTCCTATTGATAACAGTATACCCCTTTTAATTTTTTTAGCAACATCGGGATTAAAAATTAAAACCCATATAATTAAGAAATTCCCTGATTCAAGCCATTTATTCACTATAATCATGCTTGACAAAGAGTCGTAAATGACATAAAATATTAATCATATTAACTATATATGATTAATATTTTAAGGAGCATATTATGGATAACCTGACTAATAAATACCAAGCTTTGAAAATTTACTTAGCCGAACTGAAAAGTGTCGCAGTGGCTTTTTCGGGTGGCGTCGATTCGACATTTTTACTCAAGGTCGCCTATGATGTTTTAGGTAAAAAAGCGGTCGCTGTTACAGCCCGGTCGGAAAGCTTTCCTAAGCGCGAATTACTGGAAGCCATAGCTTATGCCGAAGAATTGGGAGCCGATCACTTTATTATTGATTCGGAAGAACTGGACATTGAGGGTTTTTCCCAAAATCCCAAGAACCGCTGCTACTTGTGTAAATCTGAGCTTTTTACCAAGATCAAAGAAATTGCTACGCTTCAAAAATTAAACTATGTTGTTGAGGGTTCCAACACCGATGATGATGGTGATTACCGCCCAGGGCTTTTAGCCGTAACTGAGTTGGGTGTGAGAAGTCCGTTGCGGTTTGCCAATCTTTCCAAGGATGAGATCCGTCAGCTGTCAAAGGAAATGAATCTGCCAACCTGGAACAAACAGTCTTTTGCCTGTCTGTCTTCCAGATTCCCTTATGGCGAGAATATTACCCCAGATCGACTGCACATGATCGACCAGGCCGAACAATATCTTCTTGATCTCGGCTTCCATCAGGTTCGTGTACGTTATCACGGAAATTTGGCTCGGATCGAAACCGATGAAGCCGGATTTGAAGCCTTACTGAATAAAGATACCCGCAATAAAATCCATGATCAGTTCAAAACCATTGGTTTTACCTATATTGGTCTTGATTTAAAAGGCTACCGAACCGGCAGCATGAACGAAACTCTGTAATTATAATAAAAGAAGGATTTAATAAAAATCAAATGATTTTTGTTAAATCCTTCTTTTATATATTGTTGAATCTGTTTTTATCATAAAACTGTAGTTTTGTATTCATTTGTAATTGTTTTTTCAGCATTCATTATCGCTAATTCGTAAAAGCGCCTTAGTAAGGCCATTCCATATGTCTTATGTTCTACGGTATCGCAAAATACATCCCCAACACATTCTGGATGGAACTGAACCCCCCAGACATTCTCCTTATACCGCAACGCATGCGATGCTTCAAAATCATTTTGAGCTAATACTACGGCATTTTGGGGTAGCTTGGTAACTGTCTGAAAGTGGGACGCGTAGGAGGTAAAGTGTTCAGGTAATATTCCGAGTAAGGGGTCTTTCTTACCTTCTTCCGTAAGACAAATTTCAACTTCTCCTTTTTCTTCTCCCAACTCATGATAGTCAACCGATCCGCCAAAGGTATGGGCAAGCAATTGATGCCCAAAACAAATACCTAAAACCGGAATATTTTTACTAACAACCTGTTTTAACCATTGAGCGGTCGCTACTCCCCAGGGCTCCAAATCAGTTACCATTGAAGGGGAACCAGTAATAATAATGCCGGCAATATCATCCGGCAGAATCGGTACTGCATTTTCATAGACCGAAATTACATCGACATCTTCATATGGTATCCCAACACATTGGGCAATACGCACGTCGCAATCGCCACATTTGTTGATCACATGCGGGTCCGATGATCCGGTCTTTATAATGAGTAATTTTTTCATAATAGTTCCTCCTCCAATAAAAGGTTATTTATTCCATACTTTTCATATATGATTTATATTTTAAATAAAAGTAAGCCAATTGTCAATAGCAATAATAAGAAAATGCATAAGTTTTTATTCATATTATTTTTATATGTTTTATGTGTTTTTTCTATTGCAAAAGCAGTGATATGCTGTTATAATAAATCACATTAAACATATAACATTACTATGAATTGAAAGGTGGTGACCGCATGACTAAATTCATATATTCTATTATGCCATAATTTTATGTAGCAGACAAACAAAAGATCTTAAATTTTATGATTAGAAAAGAGAGGATATTAAATGAAAACTAAACGAATGATCGGATTTATTACAATTATCAGCATCTTGCTTATTGCCCTGACGGGTTGCTCTTCATCAACTGCTACCACAACTGAACCTGAAAAGGTTTTGAAAGTGGGTGTGTGCGCCGGACCATATGGTGATATGTTTATAGAAGCAATTCAACCATCCTTAGAAGAAAAAGGCTACACGATTGAAATTGTCGAATTTTCAGACTATGTTCAGCCCAACAAAGCCTTAGCCGCTGGTGAAATTGATCTCAACCTGTTTCAGCATTCAACCTATCTAACTAACTTTGCCAAAGAAAATAGCTTAGATTTAGCCTTCATTAAAGAAGTCCCAACTGCCGCAATGGGAATTTTCTCTGAGAAATATAAAACGATCAATGACATCGAAGATGGTGCTACCGTTGCGATTCCAAATGATGCTACTAACTTGTCACGAGCCATTAGAGTCCTGGCTCAGACCAATATTATTACCATCGACCCGGCTGTCGATCCTAAAACAGCCACTCAAAATACCCTTTCCAGCAATCCTAAAAACCTACAATTTGTTGAAATTGAGGCACCCCAATTACCAAGAAGCCTTGATAGCGTTGGCATTGCCGTGATTAATGGCAATTACGCCTTAAGTTCTGGACTTAATCTTTCTGATGCCCTTTATAATGAAAAGCTGTCAGAAGGTTATATTAATGGTGTCGCTGTCCGAACTGAAGATAAGGACGCTGACTTTGCTAAAGATGTCATTGCCGCGATTGAGTCTGATGCGTTTAAAAAGGTCATTGAAGATCCGACCAAACAATATGTATCATTCCAAAGACCATCGGATTATTAAAACTATTACAAAGCTCAGTTGATTCAACACACTGAGCTTTTCTCCTAAATTTATTCAGAAAAAGGTAGATAATATGATCGAATTCAAAAACGTCTTTGTCAGCTTTAAACAGGACAAGCAAATCTTTGAAGCTGTTAATGATGCTAATTTTAAAATTGAAAAGGGTGAGATCTTCGGCATCGCCGGTTCTAGCGGCGCCGGAAAAAGTACCCTGCTCCGCACCATCAATTTATTACAAACTGTTTCATCTGGAGAAATATTTGTAGACGGTGAAAATGTTACCCATTATCGGAGAACTCAGTTGCGAATACTGCGCCGAAATATCGGGATGATTTTTCAGCACTTTAATCTGGCTCGAAATTTAACCGTCTATCAAAATATTGCCTTTGTTTTAAAGGCGGCTGGTAAATCTAAATCGGAAACCGAAACCCGAGTCAATGAATTACTGGATCTGGTCAATCTATCAGATAAGTCAAATTCCTATCCAGCTAACCTATCGGGTGGCGAAAAACAGCGGGTTGCGATTGCCCGGGCGCTGGCCAATGATGCCAAGATACTCCTCTGTGATGAGCCGACATCGGCCCTTGATCTGGAAACAACCTCATCTATTTTGAGCTTACTAAAAGACTTAAATAAAAAATTTGGTATCACCATTGTCATCATCACCCATGAACTCGATGTTATTAAAAGCATTTGTACGCGCTGTGCGGTGATGAACAAGGGCTCTGTCGTCGAGATTGGCGATGTGTATGCGGTGTTTACAAAGCCACGGGAAGAATTCACCAGACAGTTATTAAGTCATACCAATCATTTCACTTTGCCTGAGGAAATTATCAGCAAGATGCAAGGTCCAATCATCCGTCTCACTTTTAAGGGTGACAATGCCAACAACCCGATTCTCTCTTACGCTGCCAACACTTTTCAAATTGGTTTTAATATTTTATTGGGAAAGATCGAATACATCAACAGTTTACCCCTCGGGATACTCTATGTTGAACTCATTGGTGAAGTGGATATCATAAAACTGGCAATCGAATATCTTGCCGCAAATACTGCCGATTTGGAGGTTATCAATCATGGACTTTGATTTAAAAGCAGCACTGCTTCTGACCTTTGGTCAAACCATGCAAATGGTCATTTCGTCACTTTTAGCCGCAATCATCATTGGCGGCAGTATTGGCCTGCTATTGTTTTTAACATCGAATACTCTTTTTCTCAAAAATCGGATCATCAATCAAATTGTCGGTGTTATCATTAACATCACGCGTTCAATTCCCTTTCTGATCTTACTTGTTTTGATAATTCCCGTTTCAAAAGCGATCGTGCATACATCCATCGGTCCCAGTGCCGTGGTGATTCCTCTGGCAGTAGCAGCGATCGCCTTTTTCGGCCGACTTTCGGAAGCGTCTTTTTCAGATGTTGATAATGGTGTTCTGGAGGCCGCCATTGCTTCTGGAGCTAGCAAATTGTCGATTGTACTAAAGATTCTGCTGCCAGAAGCCTTGCCGTCGCTGATTAAAAACATCACGGTGACCGCGGTGTCATTAATCGGTTTTTCGGCCATGGCTGGAACTGTTGGCGGCGGCGGAATTGGCGATCTGGCCATTCGCTACGGCTATCAGCGCTATGAACCAGAAGTGATGTTCATCTGTGTGATCGTTCTAGTGCTGCTGGTACAAATCTTTCAGATAATCGGCGATTCATCTGCAAAAAAACTGGATAAATCCAGTAAATAATAACATAAGAATCGAGGAATAATTATGATTGAAATACGATGGCATGGACGAGGCGGACAAGGTGCTTTCACCGCTGCAAAAATTCTGGGAGCCGCTTCATTAATCGATAATAAATTTTCGTTGGCTTTTCCTTCCTTTGGTCCTGAACGCCGAGGGGCGCCAATACAAGCCTTTAATAAAATTGATACTAAAGTAATTATTGATCGGAGCGAAATAAAAAGCTGTGATTATATAATTTTTCTGGATGACAGTTTATTTTCCTCCGACTATTTAAAGGATCTTAAAGACGATGGCCTCGCCCTCATTAATACCGCAACCCCAGAAAAATTCAGTGATTTCTCGCAGATCCAGTCAATTGATGCAAATCAGATTGCCCTCAAAATCATCAAGAAACCGATCAGTAATACAGCGATGCTCGGTGCCTTAGCGAGTATATCAGACGATGTTTCGCTATCATCATTGCAGCAAGCCAGTGATTTGTATTTATCAACTGCCCTTGCGGCCAAAAATAAATTGATTCTAAAAGAATCCTTTGAGCATTTTAAGGAGGTTCGCTGAGATGAGCAAACCCTATTTGAGACCCTATCAGAAACCTCAAAAATTGTCGGATTACCCCTTAGGCACTGCCAGTGAAGCCGGCTATCTAGTCACCAAAAATTGCGGCTGGCGAAACGAACGGCCGATTATAATGGATGAATGCATAAACTGCCTGCAATGTTATCTCTACTGTCCCGACGGCGTCATTTTTAAAACGAAAAGTGGTTTGGATATTGACTATGACTTTTGCAAAGGCTGTGGAATCTGTGAAAAAATATGTCCCAAACAAGCTATTAAAATGGAGGTGGAATAACATGACTAAAGCATTTTTATCGGGCAATGAAGCCTTTGCCGAAGGGGTTAGGCTGGCCCGGCCGCAGGTTATTTCGATTTACCCCATCACTCCCCAGACAACGGTCGTTGAAAGACTTTCGGAAATGGTTGAAAACAGCAGTTTAAAAAGCGAACTGATCCATGTTGAATCGGAACACTCGGCGTTATCATGTGCCATTGGTGCCAGTGCCATGGGTGCCCGCACCTTTACGGCAACCTCTTCCCAGGGTCTGTTATATATGGCCGAATGTCTGCACTATGCCAGCGGCGGTCGATTTCCCATTGTTATGATGAACGCCAACCGCTCCACCGCCTTGCCGTGGAATATTTATGGCGACCAGCGGGATTCGCTTTCGCAACTTGACTGCGGCTGGATCCAGGTGTATGTCGAAGATGCCCAGGAAAGCCTGGACATGGCACTGCAAGGCTACCATATTGCTGAAAGCCCGCTGGTTTCAACCCCGGTGATGGTCAATCTGGATGGGTTTGTCCTTACCCATACCTACGAAACCGTGGAAATACCAAATCAGACAGATGCTGATCGATTTTTACCGCCCTTCCAAACTAAAAACAAGATGAGCTTGGATAACCCAAAAAACCTGGCTTTTAGCGTTGGTCCGGACAATAATATGGAATTTAAATACCTTCAACACAAGGCAATGCTGGACAGCAAACGAATTATCGAAGAAACTGACAAAAAATTCGCCGAAATTTTTGGCCGCGGTTATGGCGGCCTGACCCAAGGATACCGTCTCGAAGATGCGGATTATATCTTAATTACACTTGGTAGCATCACCGGTCTTTGCCGGGAAGTCGTTGATGAACTGCGACAAAACGGTGAAATGGTCGGCCTGCTGAAGATTCGTTTTTTAAGGCCCTTTCCCGATGAAGACCTGGCTGCGGCACTGGGATCAGTAAAAGCCATTGGGGTGCTGGAAAAAGATATTTCCTTTGGGTATGAAGGCACCGTCTATACTAATGTAAACTCGGTTATTGCAAAGAACGGTTTGCGCCTGGAAACATATAATTTTATTGCCGGCCTCGGCGGGCGTGATATCAGCCGGGAAAACATCAGAGCAATGTTTCGCCATCTTCAAACCGGTGGCCAACATGTTAATTTTATCGGACTGGGGGTGAGCATTGATGAGTAAACAAATAACTGCAAAAACGATCACGGACAGTGAATTTTTTTATGGCCATAAGGCCTGCGCCGGTTGCGGCGGCAGTCTGGCCGTGCGAATCGCCCTTAAAGTTCTGGGTGAGGGGGCGATCTCGGTACTCCCAGCCGGGTGTATGTCGGCCGTTGGGTTTAATTATCCGCATTTATGTTTTAGCAATAATTCGATTATTTCCACCTTTGCCGGAACCGCTTCGATGCTGACTGGCGTGGAGGCCGGCGCCCGGGCGGTTGGGATCAAGAATTTCAAAGCGGTAGGGTTGGCCGGCGATGGCGGTACCGCTGATATCGGTATTCAGGCTTTATCCGGGGCCATTGATCGCAACGATGATATTCTCTATATCTGCTACGATAACGAAGCCTACATGAATACCGGCATCCAAAAGAGCGGTTTAACGCCTTTTGGTGCCAAGACCACCACGACCCCAAGCGGTGAAAATATTCACGGAAATATCCGACCCAAGAAAAATCTTTTTGAGATTGTGGCTGCCCATAATATTCCCTATGCCGCCACCGCCAGCATTGGCGATCTGAAAGATTTTATGAACAAGATCGAAAAGGCTTCAAAAATAAAGGGCACAACCTACATCCATGTTGTCGCCCCCTGCCCCATCGGTTGGGGCATCCCCGTCAATGAGACCATTGAAATCTCACGAAAAATGATAGATTGTGGTTTGTGGTACCTAGCTGAATATGAAAATGGACAGTTTAAGTTAAATAGAACCCCCAGAAAATTTTCATCGATTAAAGATTATCTACTTTCCCAGGGTCGCTTTAAACATTTAGAAGACGCAGATATAAAAATACTGGCCGCACAACGTGATGCTAAATGGACCACAATTCGAAAAAATTGGAACACCACCGAGGAGGAATTATGAGCGAGAAAAAATATTGGGACGAAAAAATCGAGACCCTGCAACGAGTACAATTAGAAGAATTACAGCGTCGCGAATTAAAGGAAATGCTGACCTTTGCCTACAATAATTCTGCTTATTACAAAGAAGCCTTTGATGCGGCCAGACTGAGCCCTGATGATTTTAAGCATCTCGAAGATATTCAAAAATTCCCGTTTACCAATAAGGCTACCCAACGCGAACGGCAGACTAAAGGCGGTCTTTTAGGTGACATGATTGCGGTCAGTGAAGATGATGTGGTTTTTGTGTCAGCTTCCAGTGGTTCAACCGGGGTACCAACACTCAGCCCCTTTACCAAACAGGATTTTGACGAATGGCAGGATGTTGAGAGCCGCTTGTTTTATGGTGCCGGGATGCGTAAACATGATCGTTATGTTCATGCCCTGAACTTTTCATTATTTGTCGGCGGACCGGATGTCATTGGGGCCCAGAATTTGGGGGCTCTTTGTATCTGGGCCGGAACCGTCCCATCAGAACGGCTGCTTTTTATTTTAAAAGAATTCCAACCGACAATCATCTGGACAACTCCCTCTTATGCCTTGTATCTTGGCGAAACAGCGCTGAAAATGGGGATTGATCCGGCTAAGGATCTGGCCATTCGCACCATTATTGTAGCCGGCGAACCAGGCGGATCGATCGCAACCACCCGGGAGACTATTGAAAAAGTCTGGGGTGCACAGCTGTATGACTTTTTTGGATTATCAGACATCTTTGGAGCCTGTGCCGGCATGTGCGAAGCCAAAGATGGCCTCCACATTGCTGAAGATCATATCTTAGTTGAGGTTCTGGATGTAAAAACCGGCGAGCCGGTAGTCGACGGTGAACGGGGTGAGCTTGTTTACACCACCCTGCGTAAAAAAGCCAGACCGCTGATCCGTTTCAGAACGGGTGATATAGGCTCTGTTAACCGAGAACCATGTAGCTGTGGCAGAACCCACGCCCGGATTAAGATTCATGGTCGCGTGGATGATATGTTTATTGTCTCTGGGGTAAATATCTTCCCCAGTGATATCGAGTTTGTTATTAGAGGAACAGCAGGAATAACTGGCGAATACCTGATTCGTTTATACGAGCAGAATCACTCGGTTAAATATCGGCTTGAAATCGAAAAATCTAATGATAACGACGAACCGGACGAAATCTTAAAAGAGCGGGTTGCCGCATCGCTAAAAACCCGTTTAGGGGTAAAACCCGGTGATGTCACGATCTTAAACGATGGCGATCTGGAGAGGGCTACTCATAAAGCGAAACGCTTAATCGATGAGCGAACCTTAATCTATGAAATTTAAAGAAGGTGTATTATGAAACCATTAAGTAACCGAACCGCTGACTTTACCGATTCGGTGATCCGACGGATGACCCGTATTTCCAATTCGTATAATGCGGTTAACCTATCCCAGGGATTTCCAGACTTTGATCCACCGAAACCAATCCTTGAAGCCCTGGAAAAAGCCGCCCATCAGGGTCCTCATCAATATTCGATTACCTGCGGAGCGCAAAATTTCCGGGAGGCACTGGCGCAAAAACAATCCCGCTTAATGGGCCGATCAATTAATCCGGAAACCGAAATTGTGGTGACCTGTGGGAGCACTGAGGCGATGATGGCTGCGATGATGACCGTCGCTAATCCCGGTGATAAGGCCATCGTTTTCTCACCTTTCTATGAGAACTATGGAGCAGATACCATTTTATCCGGTGCTATTCCGATTTATGTGCCCCTTCATCCCCCAGAGTTTAACTTTAATACAGATGAATTGGAGGCAGCCTTTAAACAAGATCCCAAAGCACTGATTCTGTGTAACCCTTCCAACCCCACCGGTAAAGTTTTTAACCGCGAAGAGCTGACGATTATTGCTGATTTGGCTAAAAAATACGATACCTATGTGATCACCGATGAAGTTTATGAACATATTGTTTATCAGCCCCATGAACACATTTATCTGGCCTCTTTGCCTGGTATGTTTGAACGCACCATTTCCTGTAGTTCTTTATCAAAGACCTATTCCATCACCGGCTGGCGGTTAGGCTATATCATCGCACCGGAGCATATCATCGATGTGGCTAAAAAGGTTCATGATTTCTTAACCGTTGGTGCGGCGGCACCGCTCCAGGAAGCCGCCACCGTTGGTCTGCAATTTGGTGATGGCTACTACACTGACCTGCAAAAGAAATACACCAAAAAAAGAACTCTGTTTTTATCTGGCTTAGATGACATTGGGCTCACCTATAGTACCCCCCAAGGTGCCTATTACGTGATGATTGATATTTCAAGATACAAATCCGATGACGATCTGACCTTCTGTACTTGGCTGGCTGAGCATGTCGGGGTTGGTGCGGTTCCCGGATCAACTTTTTTTAGAGAAAACGTCAACCATTTTATTCGCCTTCATTTTGCCAAAAAAGAAGATACGCTTAATGAGGCTTTGAATCGACTATCTGAATTAAATAAGAAATGGGAAACCTCCGCTTATTAAATCAATTGGAGCCTCTGGTTTTAAAAAACCTGAGGCTCCAATTTTGTCTTCTTTTTAATCTTCAAAATATTGTTGTTTCACATCAAGACCTTCAACATAAATCATTTCTCCGCCAAATGTTTCTTTTAACTTGAAATGAAGAATCGGTTCGATTACCTTTGTTTTTTTGCTGATATTTAGTTTTATATCAGCTTCCTCATACATATCATACAAGTCCGGCTGATCCGGTTTTGCTAATTCAATCTCTGAAACATCAAAGAATGGGCAGCATCCGCCGCCAGTCAGCACAATATCGAGCTTTAATTCCTTTTTATCCATTTTCTTCATAAACTCTATTACTTCATTATCAACACTAACTGTATACTCAGTATTCATATCAGTCACCCTATCTCCTTAAATATATTTATTACTTTATATACCCCCTATTAAGTTATAGAAAACATTTATTTTGATAATTGGGTGGATTCTTCGAAAAAAATAATTTTAGGGTCCATTTACATTTAACCCCTGTCAACTGATGACCCTGTTTAATCCTGATTAAGGATCGCCCGTTCTAACTGCGTCAATGCTTGCTCCAGTATCAATCTTGGGGCGGCAATATTAATTCGTTGAAAACCTTCCCCACCAGCACCAAACATGGTTCCGGCATCCAGCCATAGTCCGGCTCTGTTAATGATCAAGTCTTCTAACGCTTCCTCATATAATCCCAATTCGCTAAAATCCAACCAAATCAGATAGGTTCCTTCCGGCTCGATGAGCTTAACCTGGGGGAGATGTTCGTTTAAGAAGCCTCTGATGAAATTCAGATTTTCACCGAGATAGATTTTTAATTCTTCCAGCCATTTTCGGCCTTTTGAATAGGCCGCCATGCAGGCGACAATGCCCATAATATTGATCTCATTATAGCCACCTTTTCGCATTTCTTTTCTAAAGTTTGTTCTGATCTCGCGGTTTTCGATAAAAATATTAGAAACCTGAAGCCCAGCCAGGTTAAAAGTTTTGCTGGGCGCAGTGCAGGTAATGGTGATGCTCAAAAATTCTGGTTTCAAATCTGAAAATACCAGATGTTTATGTCCCGGATAGATAAAATCCTGATGAATCTCATCAGATATGACCAATACCCCATATTTGAGGCAAATATCGCCTAAGTGAACCAACTCGTCTCGTGTCCAAACCCGGCCAACCGGGTTATGAGGATTGCAGAGAATGAAGATTTTGACCTTGTTATCAATAATTTTATTTTCGAAATCATCAAAATCAATAAAATACCGACCATTTTCGTAAACAAGCTGATTCACCACCAGCTTGCGATCGTTAATGGTGATGGTATCAGCAAAGGGATAGTAGACGGGCTGTTGAATAATAACACTATCTCCTTCTTGCGTCAGGCCACGTATTGCTGTGGCAATGGCATAAACTACCCCTGGCGTCGTGACCAGCCATTCCGGTTGGATATTCCAGGCAAACCGGGTTTTAAACCAATCCTTGAGCGTAAAAAAATAATCCTGTCCACCTTCAGAATAACCAAAAATACCATGCTTGCTTTTTTCCACCAGGGCATCCACCACCGGTGCCGGGGTTTTAAAATCCATATCAGCAACCCAGAGTGGCAGCAATCCCTCTGGCTTTCCCCGTCGATGGGCAAAGTCATATTTGATTGAATTCGTGTTATCCCGCTCAACGATCTCATTAAAATTGTATTTCAAACTGATTCCCCCTTTATCACCCTGGCTAATTCATTAATTAAATCTTGAACGCCTTCAATACCAACCGATAATCTTAGTAACCGGTTATTGATCCCCCTGGCTTCCCGCTCAGCTTCAGGAATATCCCCATGGGTCTGGAGCATCGGATAGGTAATCAGCGTTTCTACCCCGCCCAGACTTTCGGCATACTGAATTAAGGATACCCCTTCCAAAATCTGTCGGGCTGTTTCCTCACTGTCGACCTCAAAGGAGATCATCCCGCCAAAGCCGGTAGCCTGTCGCCGAGATAATTCGTAACCCGGGTGCGTGGGCAGTCCCACGTAGTGGACAGCTTTAATTTTTTCCTGCTGACTAAGCCACTGAGCAATGACCATTGCATTTTCCTGTTGCTTGTCCATCCGGATCGCCAGGGTTTTTATCCCTCGAATCAGTAACCAACTGTCAAATGGTGATAAACCGGCACCAGTGGTTTTAAAGATAAACCGCAGTTTTTCAGCGATCGTTTCATCATTGGTTACAGCAAAACCAGCAATGGTGTCATTGTGACCGCCTAAATATTTGGTACCACTATGGATAACGATGTCTGCTCCTAATTGCAGGGGCTTTTGAAAATAGGGGGTTAAAAAGGTATTATCCACAATAAAGAGCAACCGATGTTTCTGGGCAATCTTCCCCACCCCAGCCAGATCGGTGACCTGCATCATCGGGTTGGTGGGTGTTTCAATAAACAGCGCTTTTGTATTTGGCCCGATCAAGGCCTCAATTAGAAAAAGATTTGAGGTGTTAACCAGATCAAAGATGATCCCGTTTTTTACTGCAATATGCTGAAACAGCCGATGTGAACCACCGTAAAGATCATCTGAGGCAATGATATGATCCCCTGGTGAAAAAAGCTCCATTACTGCACTAATAGCCGCCATCCCCGAGGAAAAGGCTAGGGCATCGACCCCATCTTCAAGCTTGACCATAACGTTTTCCAGATGCTCCCGGGTGGGGTTTTGTTGTCTGGTATAGTCATAGCCAGTACTTTCTCCTACCCCCGGGTGGGCAAAGGTTGCGGTTTGAAAAATCGGAACACTAACGGCTCCGGTATTGTCATATTTCTTATCGTTTCCATGTATACAAAGGGTACCAAAATCCATATTTTTCTCCATTCTCATACCGAATTCATATCATTTCAATATGTTTAATAAATACTACCTGATTGCCTTTTCTTTGTCAAGACGCTTCTTTCTGTTTATTATATCATATCTCCTCGTAACTCAAATCTTTTCTTACTATGATCTATGCTTAATCGGTTCTTAATCTGTTAACTACTCTTGAATTTCATATTAATTCTATGGTATAATTATGTTATCAAAAATTGGAGGTTCGCCATGTACAACGATACTGTACTTGACCATTTTGCCAATCCCCGAAACGTCGGTGATTTCCCCAACCCTGATGGTGTGGGACACGCGGGAAACCCCATCGATGGAGACAAGATTACGATTTATATAACGGTCGATGACCTGTTGCTTAGCGGTGTCAGATTTAAAACCTTTGGCTGCGGTGCTGCCATTGCTGCCAGCAGTATGCTGACCCAGTTGGCAACCGGAAAAACCTTATCCGAGGCGCTGCTGATTACCAATGATGATGTCGCCGAAGCCCTTGGTGGTCTTCCTCCGGAAAAAATGCTGTGTTCAAATATTGCTGCCGATGCCCTTCATGATGCGATTCGCAATTACATGGAAAGCAGAGAAAAAGGTGCTGATTCCGATCACCTTTCAGATGAAATAAACAGCGCCGTAAAAGCAGCAACTTCCGCTTTTACGGCGACGAAAAAAGAACCTGAGAACCTTTCTGATCCGACTCAAATTAAACGCTATCTAAGACACATCATTATGCCAGACATTGGCGGTAGTGGCCAGAAAAAACTTCTGGACACAAAAATTCTCCTTTGTGCTCCAGATCTCAATCACTGTGATTTTTTGCTTCGTTATCTAACTGCCATAGGGATCGGACACATTGAATGCTATCTGGAAAATGAGACTGAATGGGAATCTGTCTTTAACAGCTTGACAGATCTCAACCCAGATGTCACTTTTCAGTTAGTCAAAGAAATACCGCACAATATTGACTTCAACCTGATTTTTGGTGATACCAGCTTTACTAGTAAAATAACCAAATCATTACTCAAGGCCTCATCCGAAACGTCATTGGTGCCGACAATTATTGCTGTCAGCGAAGCCTGGCAGGGATGCTTTAAATATTGTGACAATTGGGATGCTTTGACGCTATTCCAGGAAAACCTAATCCAGAAAGGTTTTCCGACAAGTCCTCAAAATGATTCTAAAACAGAATCGGATTCTCTTGGCAAGCTTTTGAGCGATTGTTTTTTGGGGACACTTATCCCCATTGAGCTGGTTAAAACAATTCTCGATTTGGGTGTTTTACAGACTGAAATATTTTATTTTGATCTGATTAAACTGGTTTTTGATAATTACTTCGCCACCAGTTCTACCCTTTATACCCACTATGACCCAATCCAAAATGAAATAATGGCTAAACTAAAAGAATCTAAAATTTTAACCATCGGTGCTGGAGGGCTGGGCTGTCCGGCCAATCTGGTGCTGGCCAAAGCGGGTATTAAACACCTGACGCTGATTGATTTCGATCAGGTTGAAATCAGTAATCTGAATCGTCAGATCCTCCATACCACGTCTAAAATTGGTTATCTGAAGGTTGAATCCGCCAAGCAGGCACTTGAAGCGCTAAACCCCTTACTTCAAGTACGTACCCATACTGGTGCCTTTTCTGGTGAAAACGCCAGAGAATTGGTTGGCGAGCATGATCTGGTTATTGATGGACTGGACAATTTCCCGACCCGTTATCTGCTTAATGATGCCTGTTACCTGGAAAAAAAACCACTGATCGAAGCCGGCGCACTAACTTATTATGGTCAGGTGATGGATATCATTCCCGATGAGGGTCCCTGTTTTCGCTGTCTCTTTCCAGAATCAGAGACCCGAATTGCCGGCAGCTGTTCTGAGACCGGAGTTCTGGGCCCAGTTCCTGGTGTAATCGGCGTACTTGAGGCGGTTGAAGCCATCAAGCGGTTACTCAACCTGTCCCCATCATTAAAAGGCAAACTTTTAATGATTGATACCCTGGAATCATCATTTGATCTATTTAATTTTAAAAAAGATGAAGACTGCCCGCTATGCGGAAAAAACCCCAGCATTCATGAACTTGGAGCATTTTCTTTTGTCTGCGAAGATATCTAGTTTGATCGTTAGCATTTATAAACAGAGCTGAAATTCAGCTCTGTTTTTATATTATCGGATCTGAATATTCAAATAATTGGACGTAAAAGCTTGACCTCCGAAGATAAACATGATATTATAGCATACATATATATTTAGTATGTAATAATTTAAAGGAGGTTCGGACTATGGGTATTGTTATTATTGGAGGGCATGACCGAATGGTGTGCAAATATAAAGAAATATGCAAAAGCTATCAATGTAAGGTAAAGGTTTTTACCCAGATGCCAGCAGACATGAAAAATGTCATTGGCTGTCCGGATCTGCTGGTTTTATTTACCAATACTGTTTCGCACAAGATGATTCACAGTGCGCTTAAGAGTGGCACAAAAACTGGCGCAAAAATTGTTCGTTCTCATAGCAGTAGCGCCTGTGCACTCCATAAAATTCTGGATGACTATTGTTCCCGAACAACCTGTCACGGATGCCCCAATCATTTAAATCAACCCGTTTCATAGACTCGGGTCTCTAATACTTAGAAATGCTAAAAAGCTTCAGTTAATGCCAATTAACTGAAGCTTTTTATTTGTATCAATGTCCATGCGCCGTTATTTTGCTTTGTTTAATCGTATAGGTTTTTACTGAAATAACGGTCGCCCCGATCGGGAAAAATAGTGACGATATTTCCCTGGTCAATTTTCTCAGCTATTTTGAGTGCGCCATAAAGAGCTGCACCAGATGAGGTTCCGGCGATGATTCCTTCTTTTTGGGCCAACAATTTTGCCAACTCAAAGGCATTTTTGTCATCTACCTTGATCACCTCATCTACCAGGCTCATATCCATGGTATTGGCAATAAAGTCATTGCCAATCCCTTCGATATCATAGCAGCCTGCTGTTCCCCCACCCATAATCGATCCTATCGGATCGGTCAGAACCCCTTTGAGATTAGGGTTTTTCTCTTTTAAATAGCGCACAACGCCAGAATAGGTTCCACCGCTGCCAGCACCGGCCACCAGGTAGTCAATATTTCCATCAAGATCGGCATAAATTTCCGGTCCGGTTGTTTGATAATGAATGGCTGGATTTGAGGGATTGTCAAATTGCTTAAGCGAGATGGCATTGGGAATGGTCTTGAGTAATTCCTGGGTTTTCGCCGTTGCGCCCAGCATTCCCAGATCTCTTGGGGTATTAATAATTTCTCCACCATAGGCTCGCATCAGGGTCTGTTTTTCCACCGAAAATTTAGTTGGCACCACAAAGATCACCCGGTATCCCCGGTTAATAGCGGCCAGCGCCACCCCCAAACCGGTGTTTCCAGCGGTTCCTTCGATAATCGTCCCACCCGGCTTTAGCAAACCCGATTTTTCCGCATCTTCAATCATCGAAAGGCCAATTCGATCTTTGACACTGCCGCCGGGGTTCCAGAGTTCCAGCTTTGCGAAAATATTAACCTGATCTTTTACCTGAAACTGATTGAGCTTAATCATTGGCGTATTGCCGATCAATTCTCTGATATCATTATAATAAGCCATATTATGCCTCTAAACTCTTTTCAAATGCTTGTTCTAAATCCGCTAAGATATCATTTTTATCTTCAATCCCCACCGAAATGCGGATCAGGTTTTCAACGATTCCTACTTTTTGTCGTATTTCATAGGGAATGGAAGCATGGGTCATACTGGATGGATGACAAATAAGTGACTCTACCCCACCCAAACTTTCTGCTAGGGTAATCAGCTCAAGAGATTCGACAAATTTATTAAGGTTATATTGTTCATCCAGCTCAAAAGAGAACATTCCCCCGGGAGCGTCAGCCTGACGTTTGTTGATCTCGTAGCCCTGACTGTCCGGCAAGCCGGGATAGTAAATCGCTTTGACCCCGGGATTGCTTTTTAGCGCCTCAGTAATAAATGTTGCATTTTCAATGTGACGATCCATTCGAACCCCCAGGGTTTTAATTCCCCGGATTAGCAGGAATGAATCAAAGGGCTGTAATACGCCACCGGTGGCATTCTGAATAAACCAGAGTCGTTCCGCTAGCTCTTTGCTGTTGACAACGGCTAAACCGGCGATTAGATCACTGTGACCACCCAGGTATTTTGTAGCACTGTGAACGACAATGTCAACACCTAGTGAGATCGGTCTTTGGAGGTAGGGCGTCATAAAGGTATTATCAACAATACTTAAAACTCCGTGTTTTCTGGCAATTTCTGCCACTGCTTTAATGTCGGTAATGGTTAGAATCGGATTGGCCGGACTTTCGATAAAAATAGCTTTCACATCGTCTGTCAGACTTTCCTCCAGAAGCTTGAGATCAGATGTCTCTACAATTTCATAGGTCAGACCAAAGTTATTGAAGACCTTGTCGAGCACCCGAAAGGTGCCACCATAAACATTGCTGGAAATGATTACCTTGTCGCCGGTTTTAAAAAGACTGAGCACCGCAGTGGTCGCTGCCATACCCGAAGCAAAGGCAAACCCGGCGCTCCCGCCTTCCAATTCCGTAATCAGTGCTTCCAGGGCTTCTCGGGTCGGATTTCCGGATCGGGAATACTCATAGCCGCGGTCTTTACCCAGGCCATCCTGTTTATAAGTGGAGGTCTGAAAAATGGGAACATTCACTGCTCCGGTTTTTTCATCCCCATCAATACCGCCGTGAATTAACTGTGAATTTAAATTGCTGTACTTACTCATGCTATGCTCCTTTAAAATTTATATTATTTCTTCAATATCAAAATGATGTGCCGTATTAATCATCGCCTGGACGTTTGCCAATTTTGTTTTGGGGGCAATATCACAACCCGGTATTAAGACAAAACCCGGTGCTCCACCATTTCTGATACAGGCAAGTGACTCCGCTTCAATTTCTAAGGTTGTGCCTTCCAGTAAAACGCTGATGGGATCCAATTGTCCGCCAAAAGCGACCTTACCCGAAAGTTTTTCTCTAGCAGCATTTAAATCAACCTTGTAGTCCATTGAAAAAAGATTTGTCTCCGACTCTGTAATTAAGTCCAGAATCTTGGTCGTATTTCCGCAAATGTGCAGCGATTTTGTGTTAATCCGCCTGGCAATTGACTGGTTGGCAGATTTAATTCGTGGAAAAGACAACTCTTTAAACAATTTAGCTGAAATGACATCCCCTGATGAGAGGGGTTCTGCCTGATTGACCATTTCGACTCCGGCATCTATGAACAAATTCCAATATTTTAAGAGGAGTCTCTCCGTAAATTCCATGATATGAGCAAGTCCAGATTTATCTTTAATGGCTATCTTCATCATGTTATCCATTCCCAAAAGCTGCCCTGCCATCGTGAATGCACCCCACTGACTGACTGCCACAAGATACTCTGCGCCGATTCGTTCGGTCACGAGACTTGCTGTTTTTAAAAGATTAGCGATCTCTCGGGAGTTTTCCAGGTCTTCAACCCTCAGCCGATCAACATCCTCAGGTCGCGTGATCAGCGGTTCATCAACGGTTGATGCCTCTCCCAGCAGATTAAAGGTACATTTTCCGCCAATAGCTTTTACAACGACATTGCTGCAATCAGCACCAACCCAGACAACATCCGACTCAACTTTACGGTTATCACCAATGATGGTTTCAGCAATCTTTTCCGGGGCATCCTCCAAGACGTTCTGAAGGGTTAGTCCATTGCGATAATCTGTCCAAACCCCGCTTGAAAGAATCATAACCGGAAGTCTGGGGGTCTTTTTTAATGCAATTCCCGAAAGTATTATCTCTTTATGTGTCAAGAACTCAACTCCTTTAAGTAGTAGGGTGTTTGCTGATAAACGTAGTAATTCAACCAGTTTGTAAAAAGCAGGGTTGCATGACTACTCCAACTGGTTTGATCTGACAAACGGATCTCACCCTTAAGTTTATAATTTTTGGGAAGCTCAGGCTTTAATCCCTGTAAATAATCTCGAATGTATTCATTCTTTAAGGTTACCCGGTCAAACTCACAGTGCCCGGTAACAAACAATTGCCGATTGTTAGTACCTGAAACCAGATAAACACCAGCTTCTGGAGATTCCGCCAGCAATTCCAGTTCTGGCACCGCTAACACATCATCCCGAGAGATCGCCGTATAACGTGAGTGCGGAGCAAAAAAAACATCATCAAATCCTCTAACGATAGGATGTCGTCGATTATTGACAAGGTGCGAATATACCCCGGACACCTTGGCCTGCAGGGCTGCTTTTTGCACCCCATAATAATAATATAGTGCCGCTTGAGCTCCCCAGCAGATATATAAGGAAGAAAATACGTGGGACTTGGTCCACTCCATTATCCGGCATAAATCCTGCCAATAATCCACGTCTTCAAATTCATTTTGTTCAACCGGGGCTCCGGTTATAATGACGCCATCATAGTGTTTTTCTTTGATTTCATCAAAGGTCTGATAAAACTGCTTGAAATGATTTAATGAACTCTCCTGGCTTGTGTAATTGGAAATCTTTAAAAATTCAACATTTAACTGTAGGGCAGTATTACTCAGTAACCGCAATAATTGGGTTTCAGTCGCAATCACCGTTGGCATTAAGTTAACAATCAGTATTTGCAGTGTTCGTATATCCTGGCGTTTTGCCCGGTTTTCAGACATAATGAAGATATTTTCATTGGCAAGGGTCTCAATGGCAGGCAAACCTTCTTTTACACAGATTGGCATAGTGACACCTCTAATTCATAGTGTTTTAAATAAATTTTTGACTGAGTTTAAAATGATTCGTGGAAATCTTATCAGCCCGAAAAGAAAACATCTGCTGCTTTGCCACTAACAGCAGATGTCTTGCTTAGTATCTTGACTATTTTAAGGGGAAAATACTATAGTGCCTTATAGTGCTTTTTCCAGAGCTTGTTCGATATCGTAAATCAAATCATCAACATCCTCAACCCCAATTGACAAACGGATCACATCCGGGGCGAATCCAACTGCTGCCTGTTCTTCCGGACTTAACTGCTGGTGTGTTGTGGACGCCGGATGAATAACAAGGGATTTCGCATCCGCAACATTTGCAAGTAGCGAGAAGATTTCAAGGCTGTCAATGAACTTTTTGGCCTGATCAATGGTACCATCAATGGAAAATGTAAAGATGGAACCGGCTCCCAATGGCAGATATTTTTGACCCAGCTCGTAATACTTATTGGACTTGAGTCCCGGATAATTTACTTTTTTGACTTTGGAATGATTTTCAAGGAATTCCACAATTTTTTTGGTATTATCAACGTGCTTTTGCACTCTTAATGATAAAGACTCCAGCCCCTGCAAAAACAGGAAGGAATTAAATGGCGATAATGAGGCTCCGGTATCTCTTAATAATTGGGCTCGTATCTTTACCGCATAAGCAATCGGTCCTAAATCAGAAAATTTTATACCATTGTAGCTTTTGTCCGGGGTGGTGAAATCCGGGAATTTTCCGCTGGTCCAGTCAAAGTTACCGCCATCAACAATAATTCCGCCGATGGATGTTCCGTGACCGCCGATGAACTTGGTGGCAGAATGCACGACGACGTTAGCACCATGCTCCAGTGGCTTGAATAAGTATGGGGTTGCAAAGGTATTATCAACGATTAACGGAATTTTATTTTCAGCCGCGATTTTTCCGACTGCATCAAAATCGATGACGTTGATGCCGGGATTTCCGAGAGTTTCAATAAACAGTGCTTTAGTTTTATCGGTGATAGCTTTTCTGAAATTTTCCGGATCATCAGGATCGACAAAGATTGTATTGATGCCAAACTTAGGCAGAGTTTCGGCAAAAAGATGATAGGTTCCGCCATAAAGGGTACTGGCTGATACAATCTCATCCCCAGCTCGGGCAATGTTTTGAATGGCATAGGTAATGGCAGCGGCGCCAGATGCTGTCGCCAGACCGGCTGAACCACCTTCTAATGCCGCTACCCGCTGCTCAAATGCATCGGTGGTGGGGTTTGTCAACCGACTGTAGATATTACCAGCATCCGTTAATGCAAATCGACCTTCGGCCTGGGTAGTGTCTTTAAATACATAGGAAGTTGTCTGATAAATAGGAACAGCTCTTGCTCCAGTTACTGGGTCTGGGGTCTGTCCGGCGTGGACCTGTAAAGTATCGAATCCTAATTTTCTTTCACTCACGTTTGTCAACCTCTCATTTCTTTCTGATGTTTTTTGATCTCGATTATTTAATTCTCTTGTTTGTTCACTTTTTTCTTCTTTATTTTTGTCGAATATTCTTTTGAAAAAATTCTGCTTTGAAGTACTCAATGATGCAACCCCTTTCTCAAGAAATATTCAATTGTCACTTAGCAAGAATGACAAATGCAATATCTCATCATGCCTAACAATAGTTCCGATAGTCCGTTCTACTGCAACACATGCAAAAGTGTCTCTCATCTAAAGTGCATAATTCATTGTTCATCATATTGCTTGCCTCCTAAAAATAAATATTACATATATTTCCTATATGTTTGATATGAAACAAATATAACGTAATTTTTCCTGTTTGTCAATCAGTTTTTTTATTTTTCTAATAAATAATTCCGATCGGATTGATCGAGAACCATTTGATCATGACTGCTGATGATAATGCTTCTCCCGTTTTGCGCTTCTTTGCGTAATTGATCAATGACTCTTTTGGGATTTCACTTTTAATATCAAAAACGCCTGGAAATCAGCGTTAAGAAATTTACTTTCCACCAGATGATTTCCTGGCTGCTCCTAAATTTTCAAACGCTCACTAAATTTTATAATCTTCTACTGCATCCATCAGTCCAAATTCAAAGAGTATTTCTTCGAGCCGATCGGTTGACATCGGTTTTGGAATCACAAAATTTTCGTTTTCCTCGATTTTTTTCGCAAGATCCCGGTACTCGCCGGCCTGCTTAGATTCCGGAGCAAAATCGATTACTGTTTTCTTTCTAATTTCTGCGTGCTGGACAATATTATCCCGGGGCACAAAATGAATCAACTGAGTGCCAAGTTCTGCAGAAAAAGCCCGTAATAATTCGTATTCCCGATCCACGTTGCGGCTGTTACAAATAATGCCGCCCAGTCTGACCTTCCCTTTGGTAGCGAATTTTTGAATGCCTTTAGCAATATTATTGGCTGCATATAAGGCCATCATTTCACCACTTCCGACAATGTAAATTTCTCGAGCCTTGCCCTCCCGGATGGGCATCGCAAAACCACCGCAAACCACATCGCCAAGGACATCATAAAAGACATAGTCTAGATCTTCATCATATGCGCCCAATCTTTCCAGTAAACCAATCGACGTAATAATGCCACGGCCAGCACAGCCAACCCCTGGTTCCGGGCCACCAGATTCTACACAGCGAATACCCCGGTATCCGTCTCTGACGATATGTTCAAGATCAATCTCTTCACCTGTTTCACGGAGGGTATCCAGAACCGTTTTCTGAGCCAGTCCGCCCAGTAGTAAGCGGGTGGAATCTGCTTTGGGATCGCAGCCAACAATCATGACGCCTTTTCCGTTTTCGGCCAGCCCGGCGGTCAAATTCTGAGTGGTCGTTGACTTACCGATACCACCCTTTCCATAAATTGCAATTTGTCTAATTTTTTTTGTCATTATATTTCCTTTCAACTGATCAATCGATTATTTTTAGTGCTTAGCCCCGAACCGTTTCGGAGTAAATTTTTTCAAGCAGGGTCAGGGCACCGTGATACCCAACGTAGGTACGGTTGATCACCACTTCCGAAACAATCGGTGTACTGATGGGGATGAGTAAACCCTTGATTTCTTTTGCCACATCGGACTCCCAGGACGACCCTAGGATCAGTGGGACACTTGATCCGTAATCAACATTTCTAACTTTTTCTTCAATTACATAACCATCTTCGATAAATTCCACATCCAACGGGAATTCATCTGAAATGTCGTGAAAAAGTTTCTGAATGTTCTGTCGATGTTTTTCGGGGGTATTATCGGTAATGATTTGTTTGGTGGGAATCAGACCAATCTGATCGGTCAGAAACTTTGTAATGGCTAGATTGTAGGCGGCATCACCAACGGTCACAAATCTTGCCGGTAACCCAAACCAGTATTCTGAAAAAAACTCTGAAAAATGTTCCAGAAAATAATAATACCGTTCCGCTTCGGTGCTGATAAACGCTTCCGCTTTTTTATTGTCAATCCCGGCAAAGTCCACCAGCTCCCGGATAAACTCAGTTGTTGCTTCTTCGCCGATCGGGATGACCGGAACATGCAAAAAGGGCTGCTTGTATTTGGTCTCCAGATGTTTTGCTATTTCCAGACCAACCCAGGGTGAAACCACCAGATTAAACTGCGCTTTCGGTACCTCTTTCCATTCACTGACACCACCCGACTCGGAGCCGAAGAGCACATTGACTTTGAATCCGGCGCCTTCTAAAACCCGTTTTAATTCGATACTGTCACCCCGCCAGTTGGCGTGGTAATAGGGAACGTCAAACCAGAGATTGATCAGGCCTTTTTTCTTTCGCCCCTTATATTCACCGACATACTGGTCAATGATGGCTTTAACGACATTTTCATGACCAGTAAGATTGTTACCTTTAAATCCAGCAGCCTCTGCATGAACCACCGGATAACCCTTTTCCTGATACTCTTTGACAATAGCACCCACGTCATCGCCAATCAATTCAATTGAGCAACCGGTGAGAACCACGTAAATATCACCATCCATAATTTTCAAGGATGATTTGATTAAATCATCCAGTTTTTTGTGCCCCCCAAAGACAATTTCATTTTCTCCCACGTTGGTACTTGGGAGAGCACCGCCACCACTGTATCCGGCACCTTGAAAACCGTTCGAGAACGAAAGCATAAAATACTGTTTATCCGCACAACCCGGCCCGCAATTAGCGATTGGGATACCTCTCGGAATGGCGGCCACCGTATTAATTGCGCCAATAGCACAGCCATAACGGGGATGGACAATGGTATTGCTTTTTTTTGTTTGATTAACTTCTGTCATATTTTTTCCTTTCAAAGCTTGTTTGATTCACAACTATGCACTCTTTATAATCGACGCCTCTGGTGAAGCATCTTCTGTCAGACTTTCAAGTAGCTGCGGTTCTGCTACCTCATCCAGAATCCCGGGGTTTCTTGCCAGAATAAATGGATCTTCCTGGCTGAGCCACCAGTCGGTATAAGGCAGTTTGACATGTCGTTTTAACACCTGCCCAAATTTTTTACGGGCCAATATCTCAATTAATGCCTCTCCCACCCGGATGATTCCGTCGTAACCGACCGGGAAATGTTCGTCACCCATGGCAAAAGCCGGTATCCCAATTTTAGCAGCCAGCGGTGCCAGTCCATTGTGGCGGATAATGATAAAATCAGGATTTACCCGATTCAGTAGATTATAAAACTGGAATTGTTGGGTTTTGCTGACTGTAAAATGATCGATATTCCCATAGGTATCGACCAGCTCCTTTAAGGTATCCTGTTCTGACTTGCCACTGTCATAAACCGGATCATGATGAAAAACAATGGAGCCGTCTACTTCAATGCCCAATTCTCTGATCACCGAGATCATCCCATGAGCATAGGACGAGCCGGTGGCCACAAACCCCTTGATCCCGCTGAGTTTCTTACGTAACGCTTCTATTTTTGGTAACACCCGCTCATGCTCGGCTTTTATATACTCTTCAATGATGTCTTCTTTGCCCATAATTTTTGCGATGGAACGCAACCAATCATCAGTGCCTTTAAAACCATATGGTTGTCCGGCATCCACCTGGGGTACCCCATACTCATTTTCCAGCGCGGTGGCCATATAAGATCCCAAGGCATGACAAAATGTGGCCGTTACGGCGGCCTCGGAGGCCTGGGCTAATTCGTCAAAACTGGCCATATCAATCATATAATTCACCCGCAGTCCCAGCGGTTTAAGAATTTCGGTAAAATAATCGGTTCCCCATAGCGCAATAATATTAATTAAATCCTCCTGCTTTTGAGGATGCTTATTGACGATCTGACGCATAATCCCATGCTGGGAAATATCAAAACCGGTAATCCAGTGCTTGCTTCTAAAACCTTCGCAAAACCGTGGAATAATTGGAATTTCCAATTCCTCTTCCATTTCCTGGGCAACGCTTTCAATATCTTCCCCAATAATTGCGGTCGAGCAAGACATCGAAATAAAGATTGCTTTGGGACTAAAACGGTTATGGGCATCCAAAATGGTTTGTCTAAGCTTATCACTAGCGCCAAAAACCATATCATTTTCCAGCAGATTAGTGCTAAAAATCTGGATATTCTCAATTTTTTTACCACGCCGGGCCAATCCCATCTTATAACCGAGATTAAAGCGCGCATGAATTGCCGAGCAGCCTATTGGCGAATGCTCGATCAAAATACAGTCGGGGATATTCCCCACCTGGCACCCAACGATGGAGTGGGTACACATGGTCTGCTGATTAAAAGGCATGTTCAATTCGCATAAGCGACAGCCTTTTTCCTTTTTTCCGGAACAACCTTCCAGACTTTTTCGTTTGTCCCGACTTCTTAACTCATATCTGGAATTATCAACCAGTTCTTCAGCGCTGCCATCCCATGAAATGATGGAACCTAAACGCATCTCCCGGTTTTCAACGTCAACCAGACTTAGATCTATTTCTCTTTTAGCCATTGATTTCTCCTTCTTGCTAATGAATCTTTTATCTTATATCATTCCCTGAAAAGCGGTGTGGAAAGATAGCGTTCCCCACTATCAGGAAGGATAACCACAATTTTTTTACCCGCATTTTCAGGTCTTTTTCCCGCTTCGATCGCTGCCCAAAGAGCCGCCCCGGAGGAGATTCCCACTAGGATCCCTTCAAGTTTTGCCAGCTGATTACTGGTCTCAAAAGCATTTTTATTTGAAACCGCAATGACCTCGTTATAAATGCCCGTATTGAGAATATCCGGCACAAATCCAGCTCCTAAACCTTGAATCTGATGGCTGCCACTTTCACCCATTGATAATACCGGTGATCCCTCCGGCTCCACCGCAATGATCTGAATATCCGATTTTTTAGATTTCAGATAAGCACCTGCACCTGAAATCGTTCCGCCGGTTCCGACCCCGGAAATCAGAATATCGACTTTTCCGTCAGTATCGGCCCAGATTTCTGGACCGGTATGCTGGAGGTGAGCCTCAGGATTAGCCGGATTAACGAATTGACCCAGAATAATTGAATTCTCGATACCAAGATTTAATTCATTGGCTTTTAAAATAGCACCGCGCATTCCCTGGGTACCATCGGTCAAAACCACTTCAGCGCCGTAAGCCTTTAATAAATTTCTTCTTTCCAGACTCATGGTTTCCGGCATCGTCAGAATAATATGATAGCCCTTGGCAGCTGCCACCGAGGCCAGTCCGATGCCCGTGTTTCCACTGGTTGGCTCAATAATCGTGGTGCCCTTTTTTAATATCCCCTTTTCTTCGGCGTCTTCGATCATCGATTTAGCGATCCGGTCTTTAACGCTTCCGGCCGGATTGAGGTACTCCAGTTTGCCGATAATTGACGCCCTTGATGCCGTTTCCTGTTCGATCCTTTTTAATTGAACCAGCGGTGTATTTCCAATAAGATCGATAATGCCTGATTTAATATTTGCCATTTCTCCTCCTCGTTTATTGTCGCCAGCGAAGCAGATAGCTTTGCAGTAAATTAAAGAAATACGTCAGTATACTGACAACAACTCCCAGTACAATGATTCCAACAACTATTCTCGTGAAATCGCCAAAGTCCGAATAATACTTAATATAATAGCCCATGCCGGTCTTACCACCGATCATTTCAGCTGAAGTCAGCAAGATAAAGGAGATTCCCAACCCCTGACTACAGCCCATTAAAATTTCCGGCAAGGCTGCCGGCAACATGACATGAAAAAGCATCGAGAGTTTACCCACATTCAGCGTCTTTGCTGAATCAAGAATTTTCTTTTCGATGTTGAAAACACCAGCCATGGTTGCGCCCAGAATGGGCCAGAAAGAAGCGGCAAAAATAACAAAAACAGATGCATCACGAAAAGCCGGTAGTAGAGCAATGGCATAAGGAATATAAACGATGGGTGGGATGGAACCAAAAAACTTGGAAACATACAGAAATGAATTACCAAATCGGATGTGCCATCCTGCTGCCAGTCCCAGAGGAATGGCAGTTACAAGTGCCAGCAGGTATCCCTGAATAATGATGAAAATTGAGCTTTGTATACCCTCCAAAATTTTCGGTAAATCTGCTATAAACTGCTCAATGACAATTCCCGGTGCGGGAAACAATAGCTCATTGAGGATTGCTGATTTTGAAGTCAGCAATTGCCAGATGATGATAAGCAGATATGAAATTGCGATGATATCCTGAATGGTCTCCATTTTTTCTTCTTTCTTATTTAAAAATGAAAGTAGAAGATAGATAACCTGGATGCCAATAACAAAAATAATTATATTAATTTCATAGGTTTCTTTGCTGTACTGCTCCGGTAAGAGCTGAATCAGAAGAAAAACGATAAAAAGCAGATTTGTAATGTTAAGCTGTTTTTTTAATTTGTCTTTCATTTACAACGCCACTTCCTCTCCACCGATTTTCTCAGATATGTCATTAAAAAAAGTTGCCAGTAGTTCTTTTCTGAAATTTAAGTATTTTTTTGATTCCAGCAGATGACTGCCGGTACGTGGCCGGGGAAAGTCAATCGGGATTTCTTTTTTGATCCGTCCAGGATTTGATGTCATCATAATAATTCGATCCGAAAGCAGAATGGCCTCGTCAATATCATGGGTTACGAATACTACCGTTTTTTTCTCTTCACTGTTTTCCCATAGCTCCAGAAGCAATTCCTGGAGAATCTTTCTGTTTTTAGCATCCACTGCACCAAAGGGCTCGTCCATCAGAAGGATCGAGGGGCTCATCGCAAGTGCCCTTGCGATGGCCGCCCGTTGTTGCATTCCCCCTGAAAGCTGAAGCGGATACTTGTTCTCAAATCCGCTTAAGCCAACTTTCTCGAGGTAATCATCTGCAATAGCTGTCAGCTCTTGATTGGTCAATTTCTTATTGACTTGTTTGATCCCGTAAATCACATTTCCCCGGGTTGTCATCCATGGAAAAAGTGAGTAATGCTGAAAAACTACTGCCCGATCTTCTCCGGTCCCTGTTATTTCCTGTCCATCAATGGTAATCACTCCCTGAGTCGGAAAGTTCAGACCCTCCAGAAGACTGAGCAACGAACTTTTCCCGCATCCGCTTGCTCCGATGATGCTGACAAATTCACCCGCTTTGACTGAAAATGATACATCATCCAAGGCCGTAAAAACACTCTTTCGTTCGGCGTAGTTAAGGGTGACATTTTTTAATTCAATTTTACTCATATTTTCACCTGTTTATGATTCACTATTAATCATTCGCCTGTTTATGATACTCGACCAGACTTTGGTATGTTTTATCATTGGGGAACTCTTTAACAATCGAATCCAGCGCTTCTTTATACAACTCCGTGTTAATTCCTGATTCCAGATCAAAGGCTTTAACATAGTTCAGATTTACCATTGCGTCATAGAATGCCAAGGTCGCCCCTTTATCGGGATCTGGATTTGAGCTGATAAATTTTCCATAAGTTTCCTGTTTTAAGATTTCCTTATCGATATCGACATAATTCGCAATAATCTCGACGGTTTCATCGGGGTTTTCCTGGTAGAATTTATAGGCTTTGATGAGTGCTCGCAAGAATCCGACATAGGTATCCGGGTTGGCTTTCAGCTCTTCGGTGAGAGCCACCTGCCGGCAGCAAGGATGGTTTTCAAACCCGGCTACTTCGCCGCTATAAGAAAGGATGGTGTAACCTTCGTTTTCGGCCAGTTTTCTAAATGGTGTAAACAAAATCGCACCGTCGATTTCATCATTCTTCAAGGCTGCAAAAGCGGCCGATCCACTTTCTGCGGACACCAGCTCAACATCTTTTTCTGGATCAAGCCCCACATTGATTAAGCCTTGTCTGAAGACAACATCTGCCGTACCACCAAAGGTATCCGCAATCCGCTTTCCTTTTAATGCTGTCAAATCGGCTTTGTCTCCCAATCCAGCGACAACTTCATTTTTAACCACCAAAGCATGGCCTTCTGTCATGGCTCCCCCAAAAATGGTTACCTCATGACCCTGGCTCTCGTATAGAATTGAGTTTGTCGATCCCAAGGCACCAGCCTGTAGTTTTTTCTGTTCCATGGCGGTCAGCATGCTGTTGTTTTCAGAAAAGAGTACCAGTTCAGAGTTGAGTCCTTCTTCTTCAAAATAACCCTTATCTTGTGCTACAAAATAGAGCAAGTGCCCGGTAGACGGGTAAATAACCGATCTTAAAATCAACCAGCTCTTTGGCTTGATTGGTGCCGCTTGAACAACCGGCTGTTGTTACTAAAACCGTCAAACCTACCAATAACCCAACCCATCTTTTCCATAATTTCATTTTTTTCATAACTTTTCCTCTCATTATTTAAGTTTTTCACTTCTTGGGGCTATATAAATATTTTTCTCCAATCAAATTGACTAACAATCAAACACGCCCATTGGCATATAACGATAAATTTTTACTTTTGAATTCCCAGATTTCAGTATTTTCAACGCAACCTTCCTTTCTGCTTTTTTTTTGTGAAATTAAATCAGCCGTGAGAAAAGGTATCTTTCACTGCCAGCCGCTTCAGATAAATCTGATCGCCAAAGTCCTGACCGCCCGGAACACCAACCGCATCTGCCCGGCATCGTTGACAATGACGAAACACATCTATATAGCGTTCTGCCTCCTGTCTGGCTTCATCAATTTCAATGCATTGCGGTTCTCGACAATGTGATAACTGATGCTGGGGAATCAGTGGGATAATGTTATACATACTGGCTCGCGCTTCACTAACGGCCTTGGCAATATCCTTAATATGATGGCGGTTTATCTCGACGATTAAAACGGTATTAACCTTTACCACCACCCCGGCATCGGTCATTTTTTTAATCCCTGCCAATTGGTTTTCAATGAGAATCCTGGCAGCTTCTTCTCCTTCGTAGCGCTTACCATGATAGCGAATCCCGGAGATAATCTGAGCCTGGATCTGAGGATCTATCGCATTAACCGTTACTGTCAGGGTATCAATTCCCAGCTCAATCAACTCTTCGGCCCGTTCATTCAACAGTAAGCCGTTGGTACTCATGCATTTAAGAAGGTCTGGATAATGCTCTTTAATCAGACGAAAGGTTAGCATTGCCCCATCTGATGCCAAGGCATCCCCGGGACCGGCAATCCCGGCCACGGTAATCTCCGGGCACAGTTTCAGAGCTCTGCCAATCGACTCAGCTGCTTCTTCGGGTTTTAAAATGGTGGCTGCAACTCCCGGCCGATTCTCATAATCGTTTATCTTCCGATCACAGAACTTGCACTCAATATTGCAGGCCGGGCACACCGGCAAATGAATTCTGCCCTTATTTTTTTTTGCTCCAAAGCATGGATGTAATGATTTTATTTTGTTTAAATAGCTCATGCACCTTTCCTTTCAATCAAACCTTCGGTTTCTAGTTCCTTATAAAAAGCATACAGGCAATCTTTGAAAATCCCTCTGGTAATCTTTACCATAATGCCGTGATTTTTTAATTCCTTTTGAGCACCATGCCCGACCTGAACAGCTAGTAGATAGTCACAATCTGAAATAAGATCAACGGCGTTATACAATTCTCCATCATCGTGCTCACCGCCACTACAAAATGGTTTACCTGTACGAATTCCCAGAAATTTATAACCTTCGTTCATTATGTCAAAGATATAAAAATCTCTGGCCTGTCCAAAATGCTGATTGATTAATTTGCCATCTGAGCTTACCGCTGCAATTCTCATCTTTTCACCTCATAATAAATTAGCGTTTAACTTGTTTATACCTTGTTAAGCAGTGTCGTTTTATTCTTAGGAAAAACTCAATAAAAAAAGGCTCCAGAAAAAGATTACTCTTATTCTGGAACCTCCAGTTGACTGGTCAGTTCCACGACTTTATTATTTAATTAACCCGCTTGTTTGCCATGACTAAATTGTTACTTTAAACGAATCTTCTCGTTTTTTTCGATTTGAACAATCTTGCCGTCCTAGATGATCAAGGTAATAGATCCATATTGAATACACTCGATATAATCAATCAGCTTTTTTAAATCACGTTCCGAAATCTGAGTTACTTTTTGATTATCACTAGAATCTGACATCGTGACCTCCAGTCAATGCATTACTTTGTATTCCCATATGTTTTGTATGATATTATTTTAATCGCTTTATCTTTATAAGTCAACTCTTTTTTTTGCGAAACTTTCATTGTTTTCGTTTTCATAATTATTAGAGCTGTTAGCGAATAAAAAAACTGTCTCCATATACAATCCATTTATCTGATGTACATTGGAAACAGTTTCTATAACTGTACTATTTAATTCATCAGCTTAGGCACTCTTTTTGTCGAAAGACAAACAGTCCACAAAAATCCGATCAAAATTCTCCCCATTAGACAATTCAATGACCTCAATCTCGGTAACCAGGATTTCCATCTCATCGCGATATTTCTGATTCAGTAAAAATGCCAGTCCGCCGGATTTTGAAGTATTGCCAACAAAGTCAATTTTGCCTTCAAATTCTTTTGGCAGCAGCCCAATATTAATCAGACTCTTGGCGCGCAGATGAAAGCCAAATGAGCCAGCAATTTGAATCTCGTCAACCTCCTCGGGCTGCAGTTCTTTTGCGCCCATTAAAAACTCAATGCCAGCACGAACGGCACCTTTGGCAAGCTGCACCTGTCGGATATCTTTTTGCGAGAGATATACCCCACTGGCAACCTCAAAGGCAATTTTCCCATCGATTTTCACCAGTCTGTTTCTAAGGCTCTGTTTCAGCACGGCATTGTCTGGAGACGCCAGTCTGCCCCGTTTGTCGATAACCTTATGAACCACCAGTTCACCCACAATATCTAGTAGACCGCTGCCACAGATCCCAATGGGTTCGCCATCTTCGATGGTTCCGATGTCAATCTCGCCGTTATCGTCAATTTCGAAATACTCGATCGCGCCTTTTTCGGCCCGCATTCCATAAGAAATATTCATCCCCTCAAATGCCGGTCCGGCGGCGGTGGAAGTCGCCGTTAATGCGCCATGATCAGACAAAACCATCTCACCGTTGGTGCCGATATCGACAAATAAAGTAACCTGTTCTTTATCCTGTAGCCGGGTTGCCAAAACACCGGAGGTGATATCTGGCCCCACAAAGGAAGAAATAATCGGCGGCAGATAAATTGATCCCAGTGTGGAAATATCCAGAAGATGTTCTTTGTAACTTAAGCTACTTCCCCCGGTAATGGCTGGAGTATAGGGGTATTTACCCAGTGAATAAGGATTCACGTTAGCAGCCAGATGAATCATACAGGTATTCCCACTGAAAATCACTTCATAAATATGCTTTTGTTCAACACCAGTATGGCTGGCTGCTTTTTCAATCAGCTTGTTCAATTCCTTAATAATCATTGAGTACATCGAATCCAGACCTTTTTCATCAGAGGCAAATTTAATCCGCGATAAAACATCCTGGGCATGCAGGCTTTGGGGGTTTAGTGCTGAGACGGAGTGCAGTTCTTCACCGGTGTTAATATTAACCAGTGTTGCCACCAGCGTGGTGGTTCCGATGTCAACGACTACGCCATAATTCTGGGCTGCAGTATCCCCTTCTTCCTCACCTAAAATCTGGCCGCCGGCAGTTACAATAGTCTTTCCCTTGCCGGTATATTCTTTTTTAATAAAGCTATTCACGTCGATATCAAAGCTCTGGCCGTGGTTTAAAATTTGCAGTGTTTTATTACGGTTTTTCACAACGGCCTTAACATCAACATGACCGGTTACCTGGGTTTGACATGAAAGCACAAATCCCTGTTCTTTTTCCTCTTCTGGTAGTTGGTGTTTTCCGTATTCTTCGACATGTTTCAGGCTCGCTTCGGAAATTTTGACCTTGCATTTACCGCAAACACCTTCTGAATTACAGGGTGATTCAATAACAATCCCCAACTCTTGGGCGGCTGCTAAAATCGTCGTGCCTTTTTCCACCAAAATAGCTTTGTTTTCGCCGATAAAATTCACTTTTACCATAATCGTTACGCCCCCTTTACCCGATTCGTCATTGCTGTTATATTCGCCAGTGGTGTGGAGGTACTCAATCCACATGCTGGTGCAATAATATCAATGCCATCCAATTTAAGTTTTTCAGTTTGTTGTGAAATTTTTTCAGCTTCACCAAATTCCAATAGATAGGTACTCAGATTCCCCATGGTAGTTAATTCAGGATAGTCTTCTTTGAGTTTTCGCAAGCTAATCGAAGAATCAGTGCTGATTGCATCGGACTTAATTGCGGGCACAAATTTTCTAACCGCATTCATTTTCCCACAAATATGAACAATAACCGGAGTATTGGTTTCATGGATGGCATCGATAATTTTGTTGAGATAACGTACTGCATATTCATCAAACATCGCTGGTCCCAAGATTTCTCCGGTGGCAGTGGGATCAGCAATCGTAATCACACTGGCGCCGCTTTCCACCATCAGCTTAGCCAATTCGATAATATGATTGGTAGCATAGTCAACCACCCGATGGGCTTCGGCGGGATTCTTCCTTAGTTCTTTTAAAAATGGGATTGGGTCAACCAGTGATGCGGCGGTACTCAGCGGCCCGGTGATACTACCAAATACCGGGATATCCGAATATTCTTTTGATAACTGATAGGTTGCTTCAATAATCGCATTAACCCGCTTATTTTTTGCCATCGCGCCTAAGTCCTGATAAATGACTTCTTTAACCGATGGAAACACTTCTTTTTGTATCTTTGGTTCACAGGCCAGGGTTCCATAATTAATTTCACTGCCCAACACCTCTGCTTCCACGGTCATGCAAAAGGGAATGCCGAAGTTTTCAAAACCGGTGTTTTCCTGAACGTCATTGGCAATATCTGCCATTAATTGACTATCATGATGGCCATCCGGCAAGGTATGCCCGGTTTTATTCATCACATCAACGATGGCTGAATTCATCATCCCACCAGGACAGATAACCGGTGCCCGATCAACAGATTCTTTATTTAAGGAACGAAGGATCCGTTCTTTTGGTGTTAAATCATTCATCTAAAATTCCTCATTTCTTTTATAATCTTTTGAAATATACACGTTGAATTAAAGTATTATGCAAATTGAACTGGTAATTGGACAATGTGCAGGCGAGGGTCTGATTATATATCAAGCTTTTCTCGAGTTTTTCGAAAAATATTCTTCGGTAATTTCCTGCATTGGGAGAAGGGTTATAAAGTTCGCTTCATCCCAGGGACCCTGTATAATCTTTTCAATAAAGCCGATTTCACCTTTAACCGTCACATATTCAGCTTCAAACAGCTTTGCAATTTCTTTAGATTGCTCAATGACCTCATCCTTAGGTTCTGCTGAGGTTTCAATAAATAAAACTTTCTTATAACCATCATACATTTTTTCCAGCATCCGCTTGGCCTTTTTTTCACCCAAACGGTCATAGATTCGGCGATAGTCTGCGAGAATGCTTTTTTCGGTAATCATCCAACCGTTACTGAGATAAAAGGTTCCGATTTCGCTCTGAAAGTCGCAGGCTCTACAGCTATCTGAGCACATGAAGATCGAAATGCAGTCATGCACTCGGGGAATAATCAGTTCACTGGTTTTTGAAATCAAACCATTGGCGGCTCCACCACACAACCCAAAAGCCAGGATAATTTTCTGATAATTCTGGGAAGCATCAATAAGCCGCTGGAGCTCGACCTTAAGTTTCTGCGGGTACAAATGAAAATCCATCGAGACAAATTCAAAATCCCGCTCCGGAATTGGCATCAACTTCTCAATTTCCGCCTGCATAACCTCACAGGCAATCACTTTGATGTTCATGTTAAAAAACAGTGTCCAGAATGGCCTGATTCAAATCATGGCCAATCACGGTAATCCGTCCGATTTCATCGGGTTCGGATGCTCTGATTTCCAGGGCATTGGGGACAAAATCAAACTCCACCCAATTGACCCCATCAATCTGTACCTTGCCCTTTGACCGGACCACTTTTCCAAACACCGCCTCATCCTTCAGATCTTCAAAGATACTTTTTAACTTAATTACCGGAAATATCTTCGTTGTTTCGATACCCCAGCTTGTAAAAATATCATGATTATGATCGTCCTCGTCGTGGTCGTGGTCGTGGTCATGATCTTCAAAATCCAGATCAAACGTGCTTAAATCATCGTCCCGGAGAATTTGTTGTCCATCCGCTTCGGAAAGCCCAAGTAGTTCAATGCCACTCAAATCATCCCAGGGCGTGGTCACAATTGACGCCGTTTCATTGATTTCCCGTATTTTCGAAACAACCTTAGCCAACTCCTCATCATCCACGTTCTGGGTCCGACTTAAGAGGATCGTGCTGGCGTGAATGATCTGGTCGCCATAAAACTCACTGAACAGCTCGGTGAATTCCTCATACATGGTCACATCGACGGCGGCAATCACCAGATTGAGATGAATGTCATTATCTTCCTCAAGTTTCTTGACAATCTTGACGATTTCTGACAGTTTTCCGACTCCCGACGGTTCAATGATGATTCTTTCTGTTTCTTTCGATTTAATGATTTCTCGCAAAGTATTGGTAAAATCAATCACGGTAGAACAGCAGATACACCCGGCCTTGATTTCCTTTATTTCAATGTTGTATTTTTTTAGAAATGCCCCATCGATTGGAATTTCGCCAAACTCATTTTCGATCAGCGTTACTTTTTTTGAATACACGTTTTCATCGATCAGCTTCTTTATTAATGTGGTTTTGCCGGCACCAAAAAAACCAGAAAAAATATCAATTTGTATTGTCATATGATCACTTTCCTATCTGTTAATCATTCAATTAATAATTTATATACTCAATGACAACAATCTTTATAAAATTGTTGTCATTGTTTATTTTAACTTAATTTATTTTATCTTAATTGATTTTAATTCATTTCTATCTTTTTTGTTTGGAAATTACTGTATCGACCATCGTCCGTATCGTCGGGAGGCTTCTACCATTGCTGCGGCATTTAATAAATTACCATTGGGTGGGAACTCACAACCAGAAGAAAGAATAAAGCCGGCCTTATGTTTATTAAACAAATCCAATTGTCTTTTGACATCTTCGAGCACCTCATCGGCAGTAAACACGAGCCCTGTTTCGGCAGGATCGGAATATCCAATGGTGATAATCTTATCACCCCAGGTTTTTGCATGTTCTTCCCAATCTTTGGCACCATGGGCCGGATAGGCAACTGAGATTGCCACCGGATCAGACCATTTGATAACTTCTTCAAAATAAACACCGCCACCACAATTGTGGATGGCCACCGCTGAACCGGCCGCTCGGATTGCATCGGCAAGACGTTTTAGATATGGGCCTTCAAATTTCTCCCAGGTTGTATTTCTCAAAACAGTTCCCGAAGAATAGAGGGGATCAATAACAATGGAATGCGCCCCCGCTTCAATTTGAGCAACTGCGTACTCAATAAGAACATCGGTGATAACATCAACTGCCCCCAGAACTTCTTCGGGGTGCTTGATCAGATCCACAAACAGCTCTTTGTGACCTCTAATCTGCGACAAAACCCCCAGTGGGCCATAAACAAATCCAAAAATAGCGACTTCATTCCCTTTTGCTTCTGATAAACCTCTGACCGTATCAACAACCTGCTTCATACGCTTGGTCTCTCTCGGGTTAATTTTTTTGATCTTGTCGTATTCCCCAGCTGTTTTTATATACTGGTTGTTAAAATCAGGATAGGCGGTACTGAATTTAGGAAAAATTAGTTCCTGGCCGAAGTCAGCCGCTTCGACAGAAAGGTCGACCAGCAGTAAAAAGGCATCCTGACCGATTAGTTCCTGAGCTGCCAGGAGACTTTGAGTCGCAATTTCGGCATCCTGAGACCATTTATCATAACGTGATCCGGTTACCCGATAGGAAGCACCGCAGACCAGGGGAATCGCCGGGATCCGGTCAACTTCTTTTCGTTGCAGGGTTAAAACAACGCGTTCCAGGGATGTTAATTCTTCATTTCTTTGTATCAATGACATCGATGATTTCCTCCAATTTAATCGTCTTTGCGTATTTTTGTGAAAAATTTTTCTTAGAGCTCATTTCCATATGCGGCAACAATGTTGTTCGCCAATTTTACCGCTTCGGCAGCATTTTCAGCATAGCCATCCGCACCAATCTTGTCGGCATAGGATTGGGAAACCGGACCGCCACCGATTAAGACCTTATAGTCTTCTCTTATTTTTTCTTCGACTAAAATTTCGACGACCTCGTTCATCCCTTCCATCGTCGTTGTCATTAGTGTTGAAATGAAAATAAATTCAGCCTTTTCTTCTTTGGCTCGTTCCACAAAAGTTGCTGGAGACACATCACGTCCTAAGTCGACAATATCATAGCCACCGGTTTCGAGCATAATCTTCACCAGATTTTTCCCGATATCATGAGTATCCCCTTCAATGACGCCAATGACGGCTTTTCGTTTGGTTTCGTGTGAGTTAATCTTAATATGGGGTTTTAGGATATTGGGACCCGAATACATGGCGTCCGAGCACATTAATAATTCGGGTACAAAATATTCTTCTTCATCAAATAATTTTCCTGCCTGATTCATCCCAACGGTCAGTCCATTGACGATAGCTGCATAGGCATCAATTCTTTCAGCGATCACCTGATTACTCAGTTCAATGGTTAAATCCTCATCCATGTCTACAATTGACGTTGCCAGTTTGTCGAATAATTCCTGTTTGTTTAAAGACATTTAATAATTTCCTCCTTGATTAACATACATCTCCTATATGTTTGGTATGTTATTATATTAGTTGCTTTTTCATTTGTCAATATTTTTTACACTAAACTGATATGATTTCTTCTTTATGCAAAAAGACATGATTTGAAGCCTCTGCTTCAAATCATGTCTTTATTAAAATTTATTCCTGATTATTAAATACTACGGCGTACCGCTCTTGAATTTACAAAATAACTAACCAAAATAAGCCGAATCAGATGTAATACTCGCAATTACCCTTATCGTGATAACGTCTTACCAGTTCGGCCAGGGTAATATTATCCACCACCTGATCAATGGCATCTTTGATTTCCTGCCAGACATCTGCGGTGACGTGACGGTCTGCTTGTTCGTATACGCACGCTTCATCGCTCAAAATAACTGGTGATAACTCACCTTCCAACAACCGCACAATCATCCCCACGGTATACTCTTCTGGGGGACTGGCCAGTTGATAACCGCCCTGAGACCCACGAACGCTACGAACAAAACCAGCTCGTGAAATCTGGGTAATGATTTGTTCCAAATATTTTTCTGAAATCTCCTGGCGCTCAGCAATCCGCTTAATGGGAATGTACTCCCCGGTGTTGTTAATCGCCAGGTCTAGCATTAAACGCAAGGCATACCTGCCCTTAGTGGAAATTTTCATTACTGAAACAGGCCTGTTGATAGGTAACGTTCACCGGTATCCGGCAACAAAACCACAATGGTTTTGCCCTTATTCTCAGGCCGTTTTGCTAATTCGGTAGCGGCGTAGATAGCTGCCCCGGAAGAAATTCCCACCAGCAGTCCTTCTTGTCGTCCAATGTCTTTGGCTGTCTGAAAAGCATTTTCATTGCTGACCTGAAGAACTTCATCATAGATCTCAGTATTAAGTATCTTCGGAACGAACCCAGCACCAATTCCCTGAATTTTATGCGGACCGGGATTTCCTCCTGATAATACTGGCGAGGCTTCCGGCTCCACCGCGACAATTTTTACCCCAGGTTTCTTTTCCTTTAAAACTTCACCAACCCCGGTAATTGTTCCGCCGGTCCCGATTCCTGAGACAAAGATGTCCACCTCGCCGTCGGTATCATTCCAGATTTCCACCGCCGTAGTTGTTCGATGAATCTCCGGATTGGCGGGATTCTCAAATTGTTGGGGTACAAAGGCATTGGGCGTGCTCTCAGCCAATTCCTGAGCCTTAGCAATGGCACCCTTCATTCCCAATGAGCCAGGTGTAAGAACCAGTTCAGCCCCGAGTGCTGAAACCAGGTTACGGCGCTCAATACTCATGGTTTCGGGCATGGTAAGGATTAAGCGGTATCCTTTTGCAGCGGCGACAAAAGCCAGGCCTACCCCTGTATTACCACTGGTGGGTTCAATGATCACTGAATCTTTATTGATTAGTCCAGCTTTTTCTGCTGCATCAATCATAGCAAAGCCTATTCGATCTTTAACAGAGGATAGGGGATTAAAATATTCAAGTTTTGCGATTACTTTCGCTTCCAGTTTCAAACTTTCTTCGTAGTTCGTCAGTTCCAGAAGGGGTGTATTTCCGATTAAATCGGTTAAGTTTCTAGCAATTTTTGACATCATGATACCTCATTTCTTATAGCATTTCATATTATTTCTATATGATTTATTATATTGCCCTTTCTTTTTCTTGTCAACTCTTTTTTAATCTTTTTCAACGCATTGACTACTTGTCTAATACCCGAATTAATCTTTAAAACTCAAAATCTTCGTTTGATTACAAGTAATTCTATAGTATAATTAGGATATTAACCTGGCGACTTCGATATGATCTCCTGGGTATTTTTTATGAACAGCTGCAGACATTACCAACACTATTTCAGTTTAGAACGGAGTTTACACGTGATATATTTGGATTACGCCGCCGATACCCCAGTGGATGCCCAGGTCCTGGATCTGTTTTGCCAAATCAGCCAGGATGCTTTCGGCAATGCCAACGGCGCACATCGTTTGGGCCGAAAGGCAAAACAGCTCATTGATAATGCCACCATTAACATAAAGAATCAGTTAAGCTGTCTAAATATGGAGATTATCTATACCTCTGGAGCTACCGAAGCCAATAATCTCGCCATCAAGGGTGTTGCTAGAAATTATCGTGAAAATGGCCGACACCTCATTTCCACCTGTCTGGAGCATGCTTCAGTCAGCGGTAGCCTTAAATACCTCCAGTCAATTGGTTATGAGATCGATCTGGTGTCCATCAAAAAAGACGGAACCGTCGACCTTGACCATTTAAGAGAGTTAATCCGGGAAGATACGATTCTGGTTTCGATCAACTATGTAGATAGCGAATTGGGGGTCTGTCAGCCGATTAAGTCAATTGCTTCGCTTATTGCCGCTTATCCCAATTGCTTTTTTCATGTCGATGCCACCCAAGCATTGGGAAAAATACCCGTCTGTTTTGAGCAGATCGATCTGGTTACCTTTTCGCCTCACAAATTTTTTGGACTTAATGGCATGGGCGTTTTGCAAAAAAATGACAACCTGATCCTTGAACCACAGATCCATGGCGGCACCAGCACCAGTTATTATCGCAGCGGCACCCCTTTTACGGCTGGCACCGCGGCAACAGCACTGGCACTTGAGCTGTGCTTAGATCAACTAGAAGAGCGCCTGACCCAGGTCGCCTTGAAAAGCGACTGGCTCAAAAAGCAGTTGTCAAATTATCCGCTAGTTTCTTTTAACAGTACTGAGCATTCTGTTGCGCATATTCTAAACCTTAGTATTAAAGGTGTTAAGGCACAAGCCTTTCAGGCCGCACTGAGTGATCAGGAAGTCTGCGTTTCAACCAAATCAGCCTGCTCCACCGACAACACCCCCTCCCGATCGGTTCTCACGGTCACCGGAAGCCGGGAGCTGGCCAGATCTTCCTGGCGGATCAGTCTTTGTCATTTAACCACTGATCGCGAATTGCAGGAGTTTATGGAAGTATTTGATTATTGTTATAAAAGTTTAACTAAAAAGTAGGAGTTATCATGGAACGTTATGAAGAAATAGAAAAAAGTTTAAAAAAGAAGTATCGCAGTAGTATCTGGTGCCGCTTTACCAGCGGTATCAATGAATATAAACTGGTTAATGAAGGGGATAAGATTGCGGTGTGTATCTCTGGAGGGAAAGACTCCATGCTGATGGCGAAGCTATTCCAGGAACTGAAGAAACATAATAAATTCGAATTTGAATTGGTTTTTCTGGTAATGGATCCGGGCTATAACCCGATCAACCGGGAAATGATCAAAATAAATCTGAAGCTACTAAATGTTGAAGCCACAATTTTCGAGTCTCAGATTTTTGATTCGGTGGCCGATATTGAAAAATCACCCTGCTATCTCTGTGCTCGAATGCGTCGTGGCCACCTGTATCATCATGCCAAAGAATTGGGATGCAATAAAATCGCCCTCGGGCATCATTATGACGATGTCATCGAAACCATCCTGATGGGAATGCTCTATGGCGGACAGATTCAGACCATGATGCCCAAGCTAAAAAGCAGCAATTTTGAGAATATGGAGTTGATCCGGCCGATGTACCTGATCCGGGAAGAGGCCATCATCAGCTGGAAATTGCATAATGACCTGCAATTTATTCAGTGTGCCTGCCGCTTTACCGAAAATTGTATGATCTCAGACAATGAAGGCGGAGCCTCCAAGCGCCAGGAAATGAAAACGCTGCTAAAAAAATTCCGTCAAACCAGCCCTTACATCGAAAGCAATATTTTCAAAAGCGTGGAGAACGTCAATCTGAATACCATAATTTCATATAAGCAAGATGGGGTTAAACATCATTTTTTAGATGAATATGATAACTGACTCGTTAGATTTTAGCACAAGTAGTCATCAAGGATCTCTCCTTTTTAAACTGAGCCCTTCTACTTGTATTGTCGCGCCAATGAAATTCTTCTTAAGTTTAAAATGAAGGGTTGGCGCTGCAACCCTTGCATTTTTTCCGATATACAAGGTAATGTCATTTTGCTTAAATAGTTGAAAATTCTCCGTTTGATCCGGTTCGATCATATCTATCTCAACAATTTCAAAGGTTGGACAGCAACCGCCTCCTGTGGTGTTGACCGATAACGTCAACACCTTTTTTCTTTTTTTGCGCATCCATTTTAACACTGCATCATCAATTTTTATCGCAAAGTTATTATTCATCTTTTCTCCTTGTAAGATACATATAGGGTAAGTGATCAAAACTTTACCCGAATGTTCTTTGATAATTTTAAACTTATTGTTCGGATCAATCAGCGACACCAGGATTTGATTTCTTTAAACATCATG
>JAQUWM010000084.1 GCA_028692885.1 Acetobacterium sp.
GCTGTACCATGGAACTCAAAAGAAAGCAGCCACCTTACGAACTGGAGCTTTCCGCAAGGGGGCACCATTTTCATATCCTGTTTGGAAAACATACCTATGGGAATTTTCTCTGCATTCCCAACTGGGATATCGGCTGTGAATTGGCCGATTACGGTGATACCTTCTGGAACACCGAGCGGCTTTCCCGGCACATGAAAAAAGCAGATGCGATCTCGATCGCTCAGGCATTAGCGGTGATCCGGGAATACTTGAACTAAACCTCACGATTCGGGGCAGATGCCCCGAATTGTTATCGCTTTTAATGACAGCTTTATGAGCAGAACGACGACATTTTATGAGAGCTGTTTAGTGACAGCCGAGCAAATCTTTAACATTGAGACATTAACAAACGTCCTAACAACTTTGTTTAGCTTAGTATATTCGATTGTGTTTATATTTAGTATTTCCAAGAGTTTGTCTGCATTCGCTGTAGGCTACGCACCACTAATGCTTACTATTGCTTTAGTTTCAAATAGAATACTCCGAACAATTTTTCAAGCAGAAAAAAAATATGATGATTTATATTTCGGTTTTTTAAGCGAAGCATTCGCAGGCTTAAGCACGATAAAGACCTTTGTACTTGAAAATAAGTTTGTTAAAAAAGTTGCGGCTTGGTATGAAATCAATATTTCAATTATAAAGAAAAAGGTGGTTACGGAAAACAGCTTTTCTCTATTGCAAGGTAGCATGAATAGCATATTTGATTTTCTTCTTATTCTTGCCGCTATGAATTTAATCAAGTCTGGAAATTTGACAATTGGCTTATTTGTTTCTTTTAACCAATATCTTGAGATGTTTTTCTCTTCGTTATTTCAAACTCTTGGTTATGTTTCGAACTTCAATTATGTAATGGTAAGTATAGATAGAGTAGTAGCCCTTATGAACGAAGCGGATGAGTTTTTAAATAGGTGTACGTTCAACAAAAAAATAATTAACATAGAGTCACAAATCGAAAATAGCATAAAAATAGAAGAACTCAGTTTTGGCTATAATAAAATTTGTATACTAAAAGGGTTATCTCTTTCAATTAATAGTCCTGGTCTTTATACAATCGTTGGTGAAAATGGCGCTGGAAAAAGTACGATACTAAGTCTACTGAATGGACTATATTCATTTACGCAAGGTCTAATCGAGGTTAATAATATAAATCTAAAAGAGTGGGATTTATATACGCTAAGGAATGAAGTGCTGTTTCTACAGAAGGACACTTTTTTTCTCAACGAAAGCATCTTGGATAATTTCTTTTTGTTTGATGAGCATTTTGATTTGGATGGAATAAAAGACGCATGTAAACAAGTAGAGGTACACGATTTAATAATATCTCTTGCAGAAGAATACAACTCACTTATGGGTAACAAGGGTGATAATTTTTCTAGCGGTGAAAAGCAAAGACTAAATTTTGCGCGCATTTTAAATAAGGATTATTCGATACTATTACTTGATGAAATAACATCTGATATAGATGGTAAGTCGGAGAAGAAAGTAGTTGATATAATTCAAAAAATTGCAAAAGAAAAAATAGTGCTTTCAGTTAGTCACAAAATTGAGTTTATTAAACAGAGTAAAATGATATTTGTGTTAAAAGATGGAGTGATTATCGATGCTGGAACTCATCCCGAATTGGTAAAAAGAAATAAGAGCTATCATGCTCTGTTTCAATAGTTTTAATAGAAAGACTTTGGAGAAAAAATGGAATTAACAATAAGAAATATTACGAAGGACTATGGGAATAAGCGGGCGGTTGACCATGTTTCGATGAAGATCTCCTCTGGCGTTTGGGGACTATTGGGCGCCAACGGTGCTGGCAAGACGACACTCATGAGGATGATCGCCGGGATTCTAAAGCCCACAGACGGCGAGGTCTGTTACAATAACGTCAACATCATCAATCTTGGTGAGGCTTATCGCGGGCGCTTCAGCTATCTGCCACAGACCTTCGGCTTCTATCCGGAATTTAACGTACAGGATTATTTGGAATACATCGCATGTCTGAAAGGTCTTAACCGTCATGAGACGAAGGGGAAAATCGAACAATTTCTGGATATCATGGGGTTACGTGATGTGCGCAAAAAGAAAATCAAAAAACTCTCCGGTGGGATGCAGCGGCGTGTCGGCATTGCCCAAGCGCTGTTGAATGATCCAGAGATCCTCGTCCTCGACGAGCCGACGAGCGGCCTTGACCCGGGCGAGCGCGTTTACTTTCGCAACATCCTTTCGGAATTTTCCAAAGACCGCATCGTGATGATCTCCACCCACATCGTCTCTGATGTGGAATATATCGCCGCTCAAAATGCTATTATGAAGGATGGACGCATCATCGCTGTGGGCAAGACAGATGATCTAGTCACACAGATCCAAGGCAAAGTCTTTGAGGGCGTTGTGTCTTCGGGCATGTACGAGGGGTTTGAGCAAACGGTCTGCGTCGTCAATATGAAAAATATCGATCAGGAACGTGTTGCCGTGCGTTACGTTGCCGACGTACCGATGACGCAGAACTCGAGATCCGTATATCCTCGGCTGGAAGATCTGTATCTGTGGATTTTTCGGGATACCACAGAAGGTCGGGGTGGCTTATCATGAGATTATTTCTACTCGAATGCAAACGGGTTTTTACATCGCGAATGGCCATTGGAGCTATGACTTTTTCCCTCATCGTTTCACTATTTTTATCCTTTTCAATGATTAACGGGATTAAAATCACGGATCGCGATATCAACACACTGTACAAAGGTGTAGCAGCCCTCGATTATGCGCGGGCGATTGCGGCACCCAACGAAGGGGAGATGACTCCCGAAAAACTCATCGCGATGAATGATTTGTACGTCGTCATCGAAAATAAATACGGCGTCGGGGATATGAAGAACGTGCCGGAGGAGATCTATCAGGAGAAAATCCGCCCCATTCGAGATTTTATCAACGTGCCGGGGCTGGTCTACAAGTCGACAGAAACCGGCATGACCATCCCGCCGAAGGAACGAACGTCTGAGATGCTAACCCATTTTTATATCGCTCGCGACGCCGCCCTCCCGGACTTTATCCGTGATAAATATACACATGACGCAGAGAAAATCAACGCGGTGATGGAGATTAATACCAAGCTGCAAACGCCGTTTTATTACGCATCCACGTTAGGGTGGAATGATGCGCTTGAAAATATAGGCTTCGTTATCCTCCTTCTTGCTTTCGCCATTGTGCTCGTTACTTCATCCGTTTTTTCCTCCGATTATCAAACCGATGCCGATGCCATTCAGCGAACGACGAAAAAAGGCCGTCTGCCGCTCGGGCTGTCAAAAATCGGCACCAGTCTGCTGTTTGCCGTTGTCAGCTACTTCTTTTGCATCGGGCTGATGACGGCCATCTTTATGTATTTTTGTGGCACCGAGGGGCTGCGTGCCTCAGTACAGGTCGTGGAACCCATGTGCATCGCACCGATGACCTTTGGCGATTTATTAAAAGCCTTACTTATGAGTGGATTATTAACGATTCTGGCCATTACCGCCTTTTCGCTTCTTGTCTCTTCACGCACCAAAACGCCGGTAGTCTCATTGATTATCTCCGTTGCGATGATTCTCGCACCCACCGTCATTGTCTTAATTTCAATGGGCGATATGGCCAATTGGATTCGACTTTGCCTGCCCTCGGGAGGCCTCGGTGTGATGGGCACGATCTATTATGAAATCATGGCTTATGTCAATATATTGAAAATTGGTACCGTGACCATTTGGTCGCCCAATGTGGTTCTTGTTGCGCCGATCGTGCTTATTCCCATCTTGATTATCTTTACCTTACGAAGCTATATCAAATTTCAGAATTAGGAACGGGGAGACATGAGACTATTTTTTCTTGAATGCCGACGCATCTTAAAATCAAAAACGACAAGAGTCACCTTCCTAATCGTCCTGATCGTAACCCTGTTACTAACCCAGATGCTCATCAGTGGAGAGTGTATTTATGACCAGGACATGAAGCCCATCATTTCGGGTGAGGAAGCGATTGAGAAAAAGCGAGCCTTTTCCACCGCCATTGAAGGGTTACTGACACCGGAAAAACTGACAATTGCCAGAAAAACCTACATGGATTTTGTCAAGGAATATGGAGATACAAAGAGTATTCCAAGTGATATCTATCGGGAAAAGATTATGCCTATTCGAGCCCTCGTCTTTGTTTCCACGGATCTTATGTGGGCCTATAAAAAAGACGATCCCTATTTTCCAGAAACATACAGCGCTGAGGATGTAGGGAATTATTATAACATCCGAGAAGAAGTGATCAATAGAAATCTCAAGGCATCCATTAAGGACGATAGCATCAGTATGGAAAAAGCCTACGCACTAGAGAACCGCGTGAAAAAGCCGTTATACTTTGCAGATGTTACTTCATGGTCTAACGGTGTAGAAAATATGGGAATGGCAATGATGCTTGTGGCAATCGCATCAGCCATCACTGCCAGTCTTGTATTCTCCGCAGAATACCGCACCGGTTCGGACAGTATTCTGCGTACGATGAAATGCGGTCCCAAACGATTGGGATTGATGCGAATTGTCGCAACCCTTGCCATCGCGATTTTGTTCTTTCTGATATGTGTGGGTGTCATGGGTGGCAGGTTTTTAAACGCATTCGGTGCTGATGCACTTCAGGCATCAGTACAAATCCGATGGCCAGCCGCCATCGCACCGCTTACTTTCGGCCAGTTCATTGTGCTGTGCCTCGTTGTAGGTCTCTTGACCAACATCGCTGTGTCGGCTTTTGCACTTTTTGTGTCATCGCATATAGAAATGCCTGTAATTTCAGTGGGGATTGTGATTATCATGATGTTTCTGCCAATGATTATTCATAATAACAGTGAGTCGATCCTTGGCAATTGGATTCGCTACTGTCTGCCCTCAAGTGGGATTTCGATGACTAATAGTTTTTTGTACACAACGATTTCTCATGAGCCCACATTTCTGCGCTTCGGTCCCTGGTCTTTTTGGGCTCCGGTGATGATCGTCGTTTCCTCGTTGATATTCATACCGATTATGATTTTTCTGACGCTACGAAGTTATACTCACTATGAGTCGATGAAGTAGGAAAAAAGCGATATTCTAGAATTAATTACCGATTTATTGCGATATGGGCCATGTTTATCAAGAATGACACGATGCATAGTATGATGTACACAGGAGGTTGGACACAAAATCTTAAAAATAAGTTATAATGATGCTATGAGCGGTAGCTAAGAAACCACCGTTATTCAGAAACCAACGACATCTCGTGACCTATAATTGCTGGATAGCCCGGGAAAAGAGTTTTTACTCAATGAAGATATGGTAGATTTAATTTAGTCGTTAGTAAAAAAATTTAAGGAGCCAGTATTGTGAGATTCTTATTTGAAAAATTCCCGGAAAATAATGATTTTGATCCTGAGAATGAGGGTTATCATGCTATTAACGAGCCGAGCTTTTTAAAACTTTGCGTGATGGCAATTCCAGTTATTTTCATTTCCATGTTTATCATTGGACTAATGTTAAAGATCCGACTGGGAGCGGATTATCATTTGAGTATGATTGATAGTTTTCAAGATATTTTGATTTTATTAGCCTTAGTACCCATTCATGAAATGCTGCATGTGATAGTTTTTCCGGATAAAATTTCATCAACGGATATTTTTATTGGTACGTATAGAGGCGCAATTTATGTTGAATATTTACAGGATATAAAAAAAGAAAGGTTTTTGTTGGGATTGATATTGCCGATCATTGTTTTGACGGTTATACCCGTTTTAATTATATTGTCAACAAATGTAAATTATATTCTTTTGTCGAAAATTGCCCTGATGAATATGGTTCTATCGAGTATGGATGTCTTGTCATTTTATGGGATTTTAAGAAAAATTCCGGGAAATGCGAAAATTCGAAATAAAGGGACGCGCTCATACTGGAAATTTTAATAGCGGAGGTGCTTGAAAATGAAAAAACAATATTATCTTGATTTAGGTCTATTAATCATTATCCTGGGATTATCCGTTTATTTGCTGTTTCAAGTCGACAATCCGGTTTATATCGTAATTTTGATTAGCTTTGCCATCATATTCTCGTATATCAATCTGAGATTTAGAATTATCTTTAAATATCCCTATGAGGGTAAGCTAAGTATTGGCAATTATTCCGGCTATATTCAAATTCTGTTGGGAAAGTTGTTGTACATCATTGGCTTAATAAATCTTGTAAATACGGACTCAGATAAGCAGCATAATTTTATCATCTACGGTTTTATTCCTGTTATCTGGTATCTATCGATGTTCCACAATACGGCTTATATCTGTAATAATTATTTAATCTACAATTTTTCAAGGGTTATTGATATCCAGGATATTGATCGATATGAAATGAAGAAAAAATCGTTGGACACATATTTTTTAATTGTTCATATGAAAAACAAAGAAGTGCTTAAGTTGGGCCTCAATGATTTTAATTATCATAAATTTCAATTGCAATTGAATAGTTGAATGATCCAATCTGCTTGATGTAGCTACTAATTAATATAGAATTACGTCCGGAAGGTGATTGATACGACCCTTCTGACTTCGTCTTTGTTTAGACTAATGGAGAAATCATGCTGTTAAAAATATTATTAAAGAATTTTCGCAGTAGCCTAAAAGATTATTTGCTATTTTTCATTCATCAGAGTTTCATGGTCGTTATTTTTTTTGTGATGACATTTTTTTATCGAATTGCCTTCAAGGTGAGCGAGATGGATGATGTTAGCTCCCTCGCTTCTTTTATTTATGCTGCAGTTTTAATTGTCGTAATCATTACACTGGTATCAACCAATATGAACTTACGAAATTATTTGATGATACGGAATAAAGATTATAATTTTTTAGCGATCTTAGGTATCCGTCCGCAAATGCTCTATTTACTCTTATGTGTTGAATTTGCAATGGGAAGTCTACTGGCGATTCTGGTTGGACTTCTGGGCGGAAGCTTTTGCGTGCTTGGTATTGCTGATTTACTTGGTAAAGCAGGTTTTCAAAATGATATTTTACTAGTGACAATTTGGAATTATCTTAATAGCAGTTTTATCTTTATTGTGATAATCGGGATCTGTATGGCTAGTAACGGTAGATATTTTAGACGTTCGGCCAATAAAGCAAATTCTGAAAGCCCAATAGAATGGGAATCATACAAGGCTTATGATTTGACCTTCTTGTTAATCGGATGTCTGATTATCATTGGGATTCTAGTCAGTTTGTGGTTTTATTACAGTGTGCTTAATAGTCTCATTTCGATGATGCTTCTGGTAGGGAGTGCTTGTTTAATTGTTTTTTCAGGCAGTCGGTTTTTTTCAAAAAAATGAGAAAAAACAAAAACCTGTATTATAAAAATTTACTAACCTTTAATCGCATGATGTATAAATTTAACAAGAATAAAAAACTCTTGTTTACAATATTTAGTCTAAATTTTCTGATCTTCTATTTAATGGGGAGCATCACCGCCTCCTATGGAACTTTAATCAACGCTGAAGATCAAGAAAGCTATCCTTATGATATTGTTGCGATATCAGAACTTAAGATGGATGAGAATGTAATTAATGAATTTGGGATAACGGCGTTTGAGACGATCCCGATTCTGCCGGTATATGACTCGAATGACAATAGAGAGCCTCATTATTGGGGGATATCGCTTAATACCTATTACAAATTAACGGGTAAAGAGGAAGCACTGGGTGGAAATGAGATTGTTTTAATATCGCAGCAAGAGGATGTTCAAAATGGCGTGACAGCCGCTGCGACAACGGCAATGAAGCGAGCCCTAACGATAGCGGGGAGTAGCAGCAATTATCAGATCCAGAAGTATTTTCAAGAAATAATCTTCGGCAAAATATCAAATAAGAATTTAAACAACATCATTGTTTTTAGTGATGAAGAATTTCAACAGAAATATTTTGATGCCAATAATGAAACAACACTCTTTTTGGGGGAAATCCCGCTGAATTTTGACAAAATTGCATTTGTCCAGAGTAATTTATTGGTGACGGTGTATAAACAAGATCTGCTTCAACAAATTAGCAATGAAAATCAAGTTATGTTCCTCATTTTTATCTTATTAGGTTTGATCATGATGATTCAATTGGGAAGCTCACTATATTTTCGCTTTTTTACCGATAGAAATCAGTTTTTGGCGGATGCAAGATTTCTAAAACAGCTTGGAATGACCGACAAAGAAATAAAAAAAATATATACAAAAGAGACCGCTATGCTGATTTTTTTACCGATTGTGACTTCTTTTTTATGGAGTGGGTTTTTCTTTTGTGCTGAAATGAAATTTCAAAATGTCGATTTTGTAGAAAACAGTGGTTTGTTTATGGCCTTTGGAATTGGCTATTTTCTGATTGAATTGACATTTTATAAAATATTAGAAAGGCAGCTTGTTTCACGGGTGAGTTGTGGTTGAGATAAAATGGATCTTTTGCAAATACGCAGTCTGAAAAAAAGGTACCGGAAAAAAATATCAAAAGGGACAGTGGTCGAAACAGTAGCAATTGATGATCTTAGCTTTAGGGTTGAAAGCGGTTCCTTTATTAGCATCATGGGAAAATCGGGTTGTGGAAAAACAACCTTGTTAAAATTAATTGGTGGTCTTGATGCGCCAACCGCAGGTGAAATATTTTACAAGGGCAAACCATTGACGAAATTAAGTCATGATCAGCTGGCTCAGTATCGCCGTGAACAAATTGGATTTGTTTTTCAGGACTATAACTTGATGGATAGTCTGACAATAAAAGAAAACATAATGCTGCCAATGTTATTGGATAATAAAAAGCTGAAAGAAATTGAGGAAAGTGTGCTGTATTATGCTCAGCGCTTTGGGATCAGAAAGCACTTAAATAAATACCCAGGCGAATTATCAGGAGGCGAACAGCAACGGGCTTCCATTTGTCGTGCTTTGTCAAATAACCCGAAATTAATTCTGGCTGATGAACCAACCGGAAATCTGGACTCGCAATCATCAAAAGAAGTGGTGAGGTGTCTAAAAGAAATGAATCAGGAATTGGGAAAAACGGTAATTCTGGTTACCCATGATCCCTATATCGCCAGCTTTGCGGATGAGGCAATTATATTAAAAGATGGTATAATTGAAAGACGCCTTGTTAATCATATGGAAAAGGATCAGTTCTTTAAAATGCTGATTGAACATCTTAACGCATTTTGAGTGATTGCTTTAGGATGCTTTTGGTTTATGTACCCATCCTATAGATCCTATCGACTGCTGCATGTCGAAAACAGCTAATTAAGTTTTAGAAAAGGGGGAACTTGTCTTGAACATACTAAAAAAAATCAAACCATTAAAACCATATTTGATCATAATTATTCTTATCATTTACATCGAAGTTGTTGGTAATGGAAAGCTTATAACGTCTGAAAACCAACTGTTTTTTTATGCGGGGATCATTAGACCCATTGTGGGTTCATTAGTCGGTGTTTTTTTGTATATATTCAATTTGGATGATCTAAGATTGACTTTGAAAATTAATGGGCATTATTTAATCATTGCGTTATTTCTAATCTTGATTTATTATTCTCGTTACATCTCAATGCTTGGTTTTTATGTAAACATTTCTATTCCAATGCCGTATTTATTAGTTAACTCACCGGTTATATTATATGTCTTTCCAGTAGTAGCAGGCTATTATTTGTCAAAAGGCTTTATTTCAACTAAAAATAATAGCGATGTGGGCAACTGAAACCGTAAAGTTAACGCAGTAAAGTTGGATCAGCATGGAGGATGGTGAAAGTCTGAAACATCTCGAGTATTAAGCTTACCTAATTCTGAGCATAGCCACACTTATTTATGCTTGGAAAAGCAATCCACACATATATAAATGCAGTCACTCCAGAATGGAGCAGCCTACTCACCTCCACGTGATTTGTAGTTTGCGGTTATCCCAATGGCTATACAATAATTAAAAAAAATTTTAAAGGCAAGATGTTTCAGGTCGTTTTGTGGCTTGAGTGAAACGAAGGAATGGTGATACATAAATGAAAAAGAAGTATGTGATTATATCAATTGTATTTTTATTGGGAGTTTTATTTTATTTTATAATATCTACGCTTTATTCTTTGTATATTTAAATTTGGTTAGGGTGTCAAAAACACCCAGTTTAAGCAGCTGGTACTCCGGCAGCGAAAA
>JAQUWM010000085.1 GCA_028692885.1 Acetobacterium sp.
GTTTCTTTTACCGTCGTTGTCGTCTGTGTCGTTGTTGTCTGTGCATTTATTTTGTTTTCGGCCTCTGCCTGAGTTTCGTTACGATGCCAAAAACCGATGCTCAAAACCACTATTATTAGAATCAGGATTGCCGCCAATCCACCACATGCAATAATAAAACGTTTCTTATCTTTTATTCGCATTTTAAAACCTTCTTTATCTTTTTATACCTTTATTATACACCAACTCTAAAAATCCACATAACTTTTTATTAAAAAAGTCCCGGGAAAAATTTATCATTCTTCCTGGGACTCATCATTGACAGCACGTCTTTGTTAATAATATTTTTTTACAGTAAATTCAATAAAAAAAACAGAACAAAAAAGTCCTGCTTTCAAGCATGGGTTTTATTGATTTGATAAAGTGCTTGTCTTAAATACATAGCCAATCGTCAGAAACGTAACTTCGCTTCCATGATCTTCTTTTGCGCTGCCCGCATCTTGTCTATTGCCTGAAAAACTTCCTGGGAGACATTATCTTTTGACGTTCCCTTTAATTTTTCGGCCCACTCCTGATAGCCTTCAATATGGTCTCCGGTGTGATTGATCCAATGAGCGAGAAACACCTTGAAAATATCTGCTTCCTTATCGATATTTAATTTAGCATCCATCTACACGTCTCCCAAATTAAGTTCTTTTTTAATCAACGACACAGCTTCGCGAATCTGGAGTAATAATGGTTTTTCTTCCAGTGAAACAATGTGGTGATTTTCCGGTAGAATCGGAATATAGATTTTTAATCCATCACTGTTTCCAATGGCTTCAACCATCTTCGGGGTGACTTCTCCCATCATTGAGTTTGGAATCGTCATCGCAATCGAGCCGATAATAAAATCAGCTTTCTTAACGGTGACGGCAATGGCGTTTTCCCCGGTAGCACCCTTATTGGCTCCTTTTTTTAACATCGCCGCAGTAGCCAGAGCATTGGTTCCCAATCCATATATTTCAATATACGGCGGTATTTCATCTTTCAGAATACCGACAATGCGGGATCCAATGCCTCCTCCCATACCATCTAGCACAACAATGTTCATCGGCTAAACCGTTGTTCCTTCAATAATAATTTTGTGGTTAAGAAGTTTTACTTCTTTAAGTTTGCCTTGAACAATCTTGGTACCACCCAATAAATCAGACAGGGTTAAGCTGCCATCGTCATTTGGAACGATATCAACAACATAGTCCATTATCTTTGTTTCTCCTTCAGGAGTAATCATATAAGCTGAAGATTCACACATGTTCTCAGTCTCCTTTCTTTTAATTGAGGCTATTTTAACACAGTCTGCCCCTTAACACAAGCTAAGGGGCAGCTGCTTTTTACTATATACTTTTAGTCTTAATTTAGACCATAAACTACATAATGGGATCCATATCAAGTGCTGGATGACCCTTTGATTCGAGGAATTCCAGAACTGCTTCGGAATCCGTCGCAATCGTTTCATCGCAGACCATATCAGCAAAATTTTCAACGCCGGTCATTTCAAATACAGCTTTGTTTAATCGTTCGGCGACATCGTCTTTTAATTCTTTGGGCATCCAGACAATTCGTGATAAACCGCCTTCAGCTGACATGAATTTTTTAGAGCCGATTAAGAAACGACCATGTCCCATAAAGCCGGGAGTCTGAACCCCACCGCCAGTCATCGATGCTAGCTCACCGAAGGTCATCCCCACTGGTGAAGTCTGACTGAATTCACGATTGACAATGATGACCCCATTTGCTTCTGGCATAATCCCACAGATACATTCAAAACAACCACAGGAAGTCATTGGATCTTCGAGGATTGAATACAGCGTCACCCGTTCAACAGCACCCTGTGAATCTCTTGCGACCACTTCGTTACAGGAATCCCAGATGCCCAGACGCTCATCAACAGCGGTTCCTTTAACGATCGGTTGGTTTGGTCCGGTCGGATCCAATTCTTTTGTGGCTTTGGCATCCAACCAGGAAACGGCACCACAAAGACCTAAACGTTCTGGTGTGACGATACAAACATGGCTTGGTGCAAAGGATTGACATAACAGACAGGTGTAGAATTCATCAACACTTTCGTCCGTTAATGCGCCCATTCGTTCATCACGTTCGGCATAAATTGGTTTAACCATTTCTTCGCCAAGGCGTGCAACATCTGCTTCATTGGTGTAAATGGTCACTTCACATTTATCAACAACTTTGTCAAAGTCAGCTCTCATTTTGGCATATAAAACTTCCCCAATATGTTTCAAGCGAAAGCCTTTTTCAAAGGCTTCTTTGGTCAAACGGATCCAGGCAATATTTCTTTGGCCAACATGCATCGCTCCTTCAATATAGTTTGTAAAGTAATGGATACGTCGTTCAAGTACCGTTTCAAAGTCTTTTTGCATCGCTTTACCGGCAACGGTAACAACAATACCCAGCGGTAACCGAACAACGTCTTTATCTGCAAACATCACATCATCGATATCCGGCCCAATCAGGGTGATTTTATGATCTTCCATTTCAGCCAATTCGCCAGTTGTTACCAGTTCCCAACACTCTGTTTTGTTTCCGCCGAATTCAGCAAACATGGTATCTTTACGAACCCGTTCACCTTCGAAGGCCGAAGCAACTGAGACCGGAACATCAATTTTGGTGACCTTAATTTTAATTTCGCGACTCTCTAACGAGAATTCCACTGTTTTTGCGTGGTCAGCCTGAGTCATTAAAGCACCTGGCACTTCCGGCACCTCAACATCGGCAATTACCGGGAAGCCAAGCGCAATGGCGCCAGCACCAACAGCAACGATAACTTCATTTAATTCACCAAAGGTATTGACAAAGGCCGGTACCCGTTCTTTGGTGTAAGCTAAAAACTCAGGCAATTTACCCGGCTCGATACCGCCAAATATCAGCGCCGCCCGAATGGCAACGGATACGACATGGATAACCGAGGTCACTTCATGGCCTAAGGGAATAACCCGATAGTCCAATCCCATTTTGACGCCAGCTTCTAAAGCTTGTTCGATGATATTACCAACCATAAAGGTCAGTAACCCTTTTTCCTGATAGTCTTTGACGATGGCTGCCAATGATGCTGGATCGGAAGATTCTCCTAAAAGAACGGCAATCCCGGGAATATCGCCAGTTACCAGCGGTACGCCCAGTGAACGAATGATGGGATCCGCCACAAAACCGATTCCGGAATCATTGGCATAGGGGTCACCATCCAAATATCGGATTGCTTCAATGATTTCAGCACCTACTGCTGTGGCTAGACCGGCATTCAGTGCTTCTCCCAAATCTTCCTTATTGGTGATTAAACTTTTAAGAATACCAACTGCTGCCGGTAAATCTCCTAAGGTTTTAATCTTGACCCCGGTTGCCGCATAGATGATCGGTAAAAAATAAGCTGTATCCGGGTAACCCACGGCATGATCAGCACCATATTTTGCGATGGCGTCATCTACTGCTCCTTCTGTTAAACCTGCAACCGCATTAGAACCAGCATAAATCAAATCTGTCAAACTCATAACAATTACACACTTCCTTTTCTAAAGAAATTCAATGCCTTCAGGCATTGGTAAACATATTCACAGGCGGTTGAAGCATTTCAACCGCCCATCAATATGTTCTCCTAATTTTTAACCAGATAAATCTGCGTTTCTGACCTTCCTAAGAAGCGAAACGCAGATCAATATAATATTAACCTAATACTTTCTTTGCTTCGACTAAATGCTTATCTGCTTCCCGCATCAATGCAATCGCTTCGATTAACGATTCCGCAACATCGTTCTTACCTAATCGGTTCATCTTCTCAACCCAGGTATTATATTCCATCGCATGATCCTGATTGTGAGCGACCCAGTGATCAAGTAGCAGACCTAAAATCTCAATATCTTTATTTTCTATATCGCCGTTATGACAGCATCCGTCACCATTTTTGCCATGATTCCCACAATGTCCATTACCATGAACATGCGGATGGGGATGTTCGTGGCCATGGGGGTGAGCGTGTCCATGAGCATGTTCCTCTGCATCATGGGGATGGGGATGTTCATGCTTGTGCGAGTGTGGATGGGCATGCTGATGGGGATGTTCATGTTGATGTTCCGCCATATGGGCGTGTTCACTGCCATGATCATGGTCATCACTGTGGGTATGAGTATGACTGTGCTCATGTTCATGGTTATGTTCATGAGCATGCTCATGTCCTTCATCACCACCGTGTGGCTGAGCGTGTGAATGTTCGTGGCCGGCACCACCTAAGTGGGGATGACCTTCTTCATGATCATGATGTTCGCCGTGGCTATGAAGCTCTTTATTATTACACATATGAATTCCTCCTGTTTAAATATTTTTTTATATTATATCACTTATCTGTTTTAAAATACAGACACATTGAAGAATTGTTCTTATTTACATTCTAATTTTTTAGAAAAAAAGGCAGAACACGTCTGTGTTCTGCCTTCAGGCATGCTACTTTTTGACTCAAGTCAAATATATTACATAATTGGATCCATAGCTAAAGCTGGATGCCCTTTTGATTCTAAGAATTCTAATACTGCTTCAGAATCACTGGCAATTGTTTCATCACAAACCATGTCTGCGAAGTTTTCAATGCCGGTCATTTCAAATACAGCTTTATTTAATCGTTCGGCAACATCGTCTTTTAATTCTTTTGGCATCCAAACGATTCGTGGTAATCCACCTTCAGCTGACATGAATTTTTTAGAACCGATCAGGAATCGACCATGACCCATGAAACCTGGAGTTTGAACCCCACCACCGGTCATTGACGCTAACTCACCAAAGGTCATTCCCACTGGAGATGTATCGCCAAACTCACGGTTTACGATAACAACACCATTTGCTTCTGGCATAATCCCACAGATACATTCAAAACAACCACAAGAGGTCATTGGATCTTCAAGGATAGAATACAGTGTTACACTCTCAACAGCACCCTGTGAATCTCTTGCAACCACTTCGTTACAAGATGCCCAGATACCAAGACGTTCATCAATAGCGGTTCCTTTAACAATCGGTTGGTTTGGTCCGGTCGGATCTAATTCTTTTGTGGCTTTGGCATCTAACCAGGAAACGGCACCACAAAGACCTAAATGTTCTGGTGTAACGATACAAACATGGCTTGGTGCAAAGGATTGACATAATAAACAGGTGTAGAATTCATCAACACTTTCATCTGTTAATGCGCCCATTCGTTCATCACGTTCAGCATAAATTGGTTTAACCAGTTCTTCGCCAAGTCGTTTAACATCTTCTTCATTGGTGTAAATGGTCACTTCACATTTATCAACAACCTTATCAAAGTCAGCTCTCATTTTGGCATATAAAACTTCACCGATATGTTTCAAACGGAAGCCTTTTTCAAATGCTTCTTTGGTCAAACGGATCCAAGCAATATTTCTTTGGCCAACATGCATAGCCCCTTCAATATAGTTTGTAAAGTAATGGATACGTCGTTCAAGTACCGTTTCAAAGTCTTTTTGCATTTGTTTACCGGCAACTTTAACAACAACACCCATTGGTAAACGGACGACGTCTTTGCCTGCAAACATGGCATCATCAATATCTGGTCCGACAACCGTAATTTTGTGGTCTTCCATTTCTGCCAATTCGCCGGTTGTAACCAATTCCCAACACTCTGTTTTGTTTCCGCCGAATTCAGCAAACATGGTATCTTTACGAACACGTTCACCTTCGAAGGCAGAAGAAACAGCAACAGGACAATCAATTTCAGTTACTTTGATTTTAATGTTACGCGCTTCTAATGATGTTGCAACGACTTTGCTGTAATCTGGTTGGTTTAATAATAAGGTTGGTACTTCATTGATGAAGGTTTCTGTTGTTGCTGGGAAGCCCAATTCGATGGCAGCCGCACCAGCAGCGATAATTTTATTATCCCATGGTCCAAATACATTAACAAATGCTTTAACACGATTTTTGGTATAGGTTCTTTGTGCAAGGAAATCGCCTGGAGGTGTTGCTCCAAAGATTAAGCTGGCGCGAAGAGCTACTGAGACAACATGGATAACCGATTCAATTTCATAGCCCAAAGGAATAACACGTAAGTCAATTCCCATTTTGATGTTTTGTTCAACAGCCTGATCAATTACTTTACCAACCATAAAGGTTAATAAACCTTTTCCCTGGTAGTCTTTGACGATTCCAGCAAGCGTTTCAGAATCTGGTGCCTCACCAATAATAACAGCAACACCAGGGATGTCATCCGTAACAAGGGCAACACCGAAAGATCGAATTTCAGCATCTGTTAAGTTCCCTAAAGTACGTACATCAGCAGTATTTAAGTCTTCAACCGCACGGCCTGCATAAGGCATTTCTTCATAAACATATTTGATTGCTTCGGTAATTTCAGCACACATTGCCGCAGCTGTACCAGCATCCAAAGCATCTTGTAAGTAATTTGTTCGGTGAATTTTTTCTTTCGCAAGTGCCAGGGCATCTTCCAGTTCACCTACATTGGTGATCTTTTTACCTGTGATCGCATAGATACATGGTAACGCATAAGCAGTACCGGGAAATTTTACCGGTGTTTCTTTTCCCTTTTCGGCAACGACTTTGGCCACCATTTCTTCAGCATTTTGAAGGTATTGGGCTTGACCGTCGTAAATAATATCAAAAAGATTCATATTCATATGGACTTTTTCCTCCTTAGATTCGTTCAATTAACATTAGATTTTTGTTTATTTTTAAAAATTCATTATTTCTTTTTTTCTTCCACAATCGCCAGAATTTTCTTGCCTAAAATGGCAATGTCTTCCTTCATGACAGGATCGTCATAGGGCGATTTGTTGTTGCGATCCGATTCCGAAATGGCATCCCGGTAGTTTAAAAAACCGATGATGTTTTCAGCTCCGATTTTTTCGGTAAGAAAGGCGATATCTCCGTCATTTCGGATTTTATTTCCAATAACATAAACCTGTTTTACGCCAATATCCATGGCCATCGATTTAACCTTATGAAAGGTCTGAATACTTCGGACACCTGGCTCAACAACGACGATAAACGCATCGACGGCTCCAGCGGTTCCCCGGCCCAGATGTTCAATACCAGCTTCCATATCCATAATAACCACATCTTTTTGGTATAAGACCAAATGGCTCATGAGCATTTTTAACAACACATGCTCTGGGCAGACACAGCCGGATCCTCCGGTGTCGACGGTTCCCATGGTTAGCAGCTTGACCCCATTAAACTCTTTGGCATAACGTTCTGGAATATCGGCAACCTCCGGATTCATTCTAAACATTGATCCAAAAGAACCGGTATCGGCAGCTGTTCGCTCTTCTATCATGTCTTTCATTTCAGAAATGGGAACAATACTAGCAATCATTTCTTCAGTCATGCCCAAGGCAAGGCCAAGATTGGCATCAGGATCAGCATCAACGGTTAATACATTATATCCCTGGTCGGCAAAATATCGGCTTAAACTTGCTGAGATGGTTGTTTTTCCAACCCCGCCTTTTCCTGTTAATGCTATTTTCATTTTTTCACCTGTCTATCTTTTATTAATTAGATACCTAAAGCAGTTCGTTTCGCTTCCATGTCTTCCATGATTTTGTCAACCATAACGATTGGATCTTTTTCAAATACGAAATGTGCTCCGATAAATTCCTGGCAATCTTCGGTCAATAATTTTGTGAAGTTTGGTGAACCTAATACCTGTGGAATAACACCAAGGTAAGTATTGATACCAGAACCTACTACGTAGTTTGCAATTGAAACAGCTTTTTCTGACATCCATTCTGGAGCGATACCAACAACTGGTAATAAAGCAGGGTCAATCCCTCGAACGTCGGCACATAAGTTTACAATGTGCAGGATACGACTGATATCGACACAGGAACCCATATGAAGCACTGGTGGAATGTTTACACGTTCACAGACTTCTAAAAGACCACGGCCACATCTTTCTTTTGCTTCTAATGTTAATAAACCAGCTTTAGCAGCAGCTTGAGCAGCACAACCGGTAACAACACAGATAACATCACGTTTGATCAATTCTTCCATTACTTTAATATGAGCATAGTCATGCTGTTGTTTTGGATTGTTACAACCAACAACACCAGCAGCACCACGAATAACACCGGCATAAATAACATCAGTTAAAGGTTTAACAGTACCCAGTTTGTCTTCTAATTGTGAGTTAACAACTGCATCCAAATGGTTAATAATTTCTTCAACAGAGTAACCAACCATGGTATCTTGCTTTATGTCTGGAATTTCTACTTTAGCAGCATCACGGTTCGGGAAGTTTTCAACGGCTAATTTAACGATTTCGTTAGCATTGTCCAAGCCAGTTTCTTCAGAGAATTTCAAGAATAAATCTCCTGAGATTTTAGCCTTTTCAGAAGTACTGATAAATCGGGTATGATATGTTTTTGCCAGTTCAGGCAGAGCCGGGAAGATACATTGAACATCAACGACAACAGCTTCAATAGCACCTGTGATGATACACATTTCTTGTTGGTAGAAGTTACCGGCAATTTTGATACCATGTCTCATGGTCATTTCATTACCTGTACAGCACATCCCAACAATATTAATGCCTTTAGCACCCTTAGCTTTTGCCAGTTCAACCATTTCTGGGTTTTGAGCTGCCAGTACAACCATTTCAGCCAGGTTAGGATCATGACCATGGATCAGAATATTAACCATTTCGGCATCAATAACACCTAAGTTTGAAGAAGATGCCCGCGCGGTTGGTGTACCGTACATAATATCAGAGAATTCAGTACCGATCATTGATCCGCCCCAACCATCTGACATGCTCGTTCTCATCCCACGTCGGAAAAGACTTTCGTAATCTGATGCACAACCGATGTGAGTCGAGTGCATTAAAGTGGTTACTTCCATATCAATCGCTCGTGGTGCAATATCTTCTCGTTCCCAAATGTCTTGTCGAGCTTGAGGTGCTCTTTTTAAAAACCGTTGGGTTCCAAAAGGTTTACCAAATTCTTCAAGTGCCATTAAAGATAATTCATGAGCTAACGCATAGGTTTCTTTGCTATCTGCTCCTTCAATGCCCCACTCTGCAGAGATTCGTCGTAATTTTGCTTCATCACGAATTTTGAAAGGACCTTCTGCTGATGAATGATGCATTGCATGGACGATATCACGGGCATGATCTGAATGGGCAGAAGTTCCGCCGGCACACATTCTAGCGAAGTTTCTGGCTACAATTGTGTCAGCATTCGCTCCACAAATACCTCTTTCAGCGCCTTTTCCAGGAACTGGGCTGACTCGACATGGACCCATCGCACAAATCCGACAACAGACTCCAGCTTCCCCAAAACCACATTGGGTTTTTTGTGCAGCACGGCGATCCCACATTGTTTCTGCGCCATCTCTTTGAGCTTTCGCCAGAGACTCTTCAGCAACCTTATCATAATTCAAAATTTCATTGCTCATATTTTTTCTACCTCTCTAAATTTATAATTTATATCAACGCACCCGTTTCGTATAAAAGCTATTTTTACGTATTTGTAAAAATATTCGTCATATCTAAAAAAATATTCAAAATTCCCTTTACAAACATTGTTAAATGTTATACAATGTAGGTGAGTGATACATTATACATAGTTGTTTGCTCCTGACCTTCATCGTACCTTGTGCAGCAAGTGATGAATTGTGGTCGGGGGCTTTTTTTATTGAGTATTTTCAAATACCTGTTTTATTGATTTAAAAAGGTATCTAAATTAAAACTCGAGAACTGAATCTGCATAAAGGATATTATTTTTGATAATATCGCAAGCTACGATTGTTTCTCTTAATCGTTTGTCACAAGGATTAACGATTGCTGAGCTAAATCCACATTGCATAGCCATTGCTAAAACAGCACAGTCTAATAATGGACGAATATGTTTTGGTGCACCATTAGATACGTTACTTAATCCACCAGTTGTTAATAAGCCCATGTCGGTAATCATTTGGATTGCTTCTAATACATCA
>JAQUWM010000015.1 GCA_028692885.1 Acetobacterium sp.
TTCATGTTAAACCTCGTTTCATTTTGTTTTTTATCTTACTGCAACTGCTTTATGAGTTTGCAACGTCATCTTCAATTCCTTGGAATTGTCACACAATATGACTGATCACCCCTGATAATTACGCTGTCCTGAAATCATAGCCAGCAGTTTTTGATAAACTGGCAGCGAGTACGAGGGCGTTTGCAAATACCAATGAGTCCTAAAAGCAGTAAGTAAAGATTAACACTTTTATTATAACGGTTCATGAGCGCATTGACCAGAAAATTGTTAAAAATAAAACAAAAAAATTAGCAACTAAAGACCACTTATTCCGAAGAATTGATCAAAAAAATAATCCTGGTGCTTATTAAAGCAGTTAAGCGGTTACAATGACTAAAAATAACACTTGTAAGTTGCCGTTAAAACGATTATGATTATGCCAGCATAGTTAAAATTGATAGCGGAAAGAGAACACATCAAATAAATAATTAGGTCTAAATATTTAACACAGACAAAACTAGTGGAGGGAAGATGTCATTACTCAGTCAAAAAATAACAGCGTATATTCAAGAAAGTGGTGAAACGATTCAGTCGCTGGCGGAAATGGGAAATATCAACCGCACCACTCTGCAACGGGTGAAGTCCGGCGAACGGTTACCAACCCGGCCCTTTTTTAAAAAATTGATCAGAGTACTGCGGCTTTCAGCTGCCGAAGCAGCGGAATTGGAGACACTGCTTGAAATCGCCCAGGTCGGCGAAGGAACTTATGCCAACCGACAAAAGATTATTGAACTGATCGAAACGATTTCCGAATTAACCGAATATCAGATTCCTTTTTCGAAGGAATTGCGACAAAAAGAAGCAGTTGGAAATTCAGCGGATCTTACCCAAATGCTGCAGATCGTTGCTGGCCAAAAACAGGTACTGAGTTTGATCGAGCACTGCATTGACCGGGAATTATTTGAGCAGACCGAGCCGGCTCTGAAGCTGGCGATTCCCGATCACTTCCAGACCGTTTATGATTATCTTTTTCAGCAGATGATCGGGAATAAAAAATGCTTAAGGCTCCAGGATGTGCTAAGTCGGTCCCGGGAATCTAAGGCTACAATTGCTGATCCCATGCTGACGGCGCTGAAACATCTGATTGCGCTGACGCTGCTGGACAATGTCAATTATCAGTCGCATTGTTATATCCTTCCGACTGAGCAAGTGCTGCCCGGTCAGGAAATCACAGCCCTGTTTCCTTATTTTATCTTAACCACCAGCGCCGTGATCACCATTTCCCGCGATTTGAGCCAAGCCGTTTGCTATCAGGATCCGGCCTTTCGGGCTCTTTACGCGGATTGTTTTGAGGAAATGCTTGAGTCTTCGCAGCCTTTTATTCTAGAGAGTAATGATCTGTTTAAAGTTTTTGATCTGAACCGCAATTTTAAGGTCGAAGTGGTGGTTGAACCGTTGCCGTGTTTTGCTTATTACGCCGATCGGGGAATGCTGGAAGCCAAGTTGAACAAAGCATTCCCTTATTACGAACCGCTGTTGGAGGCAGTCGACTGTTATTACAATTATTTCAGGCAGGTCAGCCGGGGTATGCTCAATATTTTTTCACTTAAAAACCTGCGCCAGTTTATGGTCGATGGCAGTCTTGTTTTTCCTGAAGAAATCTATCATCCGTTAACCCCGATGGAACGGCTGAGAACCTTAAAGCAGGTTCGTGATGATCTTTTTCATAATCGGCGGATCCTTTTTGCGATTGACGATGACAAGCTGTTTTTAAATTCGGCGCCGGAATTTATCTACGAAAGCAGCAGTTGCCTGCGGCTGATTATTCATTATAAAATCGCTGGCCGGGTCGTTTATAAAACCATTGAGCTGAAGGAGCCTGGCATCGTTGCGGCTTTTAAAGATTTTTTCGGCAGTTTGCCCGACAGTGATTATGTCTTGCCCACCGAAATAACCTTGCAGGCAATGGATGCCTTGATTGAGGACTACGAGGATTGTCGGTAGCCCCGGCTAAAGCCGAGGTTCCAGCCGGGAGTTACAGAAAAACTTGTCGGATCAACGCCAATCGGTTTATAATAAGACGATCAATTGATAAAAAGTGAGGTAGTATATGGGCGGCATCATTTTTCTTGTTCTGGTGATTATTGTCGGTATCAGCATCTGGCTCTATTTGAGAGCGCCAAATAACAGTTCGGCGAAGGGCCAGCAGCCCCAGCTGAAAATACCCTGTAAAGATGGTTACATCATTGGTTATTATCTGGGCAGCCGTTTTTTTGGCCAGCGCTTTGTCAATAACCGACTGGCCTCCGAAGGGGTTTTTGTCAACGCCGTCCAGGTGGGGCCGGGCAAAGAGTATTACCAAAACGGGATCCTGAAATATGAAGGTGGCTTTGTCAACGGACTGGCCTCAGGGCAGGGAAAACTTTATGAGGAAAACGGCAAACTCAAATATATCGGTAATTTTGCCAATGGCTACGCCTCGGGTCAAGGGCGGATCTTTGACGCTAACGGCAAACTCAAATGCGAAGGCTATTTTGCCCGGCTCCCCAGCAATCAGGAAAACATCAAAGATCCCTCAGTTCCAACCGGGCATTGCAAAGAATATTACGACAATGGCCAGCTCAAATATGAGGGCGAATTTGTCAATGGGGTTTGGCATGGGGAAGGGCGTTCCTATGATCGTAATGGCCGGCTGCTCTTTAAAGGAAAATTTGCCTACGGCAAACCGGCGAAATAACAGCCGCACCAACCAATTACAGTAGCGCTGGTGATGAAGAGCAACACCGGTTTTACCTGAAAGCTGCTAAAAGGCCACAAATTACTTGTATTTAATCAAATAATGTGATAAAATTAACAATAATATAGAACGTTTACAGATGATCTGAAGTGTTAATTTAAATCAGTCTTGATCAGATTCAGGAGGCGCCATGTTTATTGCCAGACAACCGATTTTCAATACTCAACTTGAAGTGTACGGATATGAGCTGTTATTTCGGCTCAACAGCCGATCAACCCAATTTGGCGGTGTGTCATCACAGGGTGCAACCGCAATGGTAATTACCGGTCTGTTTGAATCGGGGCTGGAAAACCTCATTGAAGACAAGATCGCTTTTATTAATTTTGATGAGATCTTTATCCATTCCGAGGCCGTGGAACTGATCAAGCCCGATCGGATGATTGTTGAAATGCTGGAAAACATCGAAGTCAGCAGTAATCTGATGGCGCGGTTGGCGGATATCAAAGCGATGGGTTACAGCATCGCCCTGGATGATTTTGCCCAGACCTATCAAACCTACCCGCTAACCCCGCTGGCTGATATTATCAAATACGACCTGCTGGTCACGCCGCTTGATACCATTGCTGCTGATATTCCGGCGGGTCTGGCACAGGGAAAAATATTACTGGCTGAAAAGGTTGAAACCCAGGAAGAGTTTCTAAAAGCGAAAGCTCTCGGCTTTAGCCTGTTTCAGGGTTAGTTTTTCAGCAAACCACGGATTGCCGGGCGTTCCTTTCGGGCGACGCCCTCACAGATTCAATATCTGCAGCTGATGAGCGAAATCAATGCTGATGAACCCTCTTTTGAGCGACTGACCGAGCTGATCGAACAGGATGTCACCCTGACCTATCGGTTGTTGCGGCTGGCCAGTTTTCGAGCCGGCAGTGAATTGATCAGCTCGATTAAATTTGCCCTGAGCTATATTGGTCTCCGCGAATTTGAACGTTGGATCAGTATTTTAATGATTCATGAAGCAAGCAAGGATAAACCCGCCGAACTGATAAAAATTTCCCTGATCCGCACCCGTTTTGCCGAATCCCTGGCTAAACAAGCCGGGCTGAGCGAGCAGGAACATGATGCCGCCCTGATGGGACTGTTCAGCGTTCTCGACGCCATTCTGGATCAGCCGATGGCTGTCGTACTGGCGGGAATTGCCCTGCCGCAAGCGATTCTCGATGCCCTGATAACGGGGCAGGGCAGCCTCTTGCCGATCTATGAGTTAATCTTGGCCTATGAAAAAGGCGATTGGAATCGGGTTGAGACAGTCGCGATGGCCTTGAAAATTGATGATTATGCGATTTATCATGACTATCGGGAATCAATTAAATGGGCCAATAATGTCATTGGCAATATCGCTTAAAACGGTTTAAAAAACTAAGCAGATGCAATACAACAGGAATGGAGATCGTTCACGCCGGTAAACGGCGGGGAGCGGTCTTTTTTTGTGATGCTTCAGGGTTAATAGAAAATAAAAATGCCGAATATTATGGCACACTAAAAGCCACATCTTGCAATTGTTGGAAACAGGGCTATAATTAAAGGTAGCAGCCGATATAAGCGGCCTAAAATAAATTCAAACAGGAGCTAGCAGATGACACGATTTAGCAAAAGAATAGCCGAACTGATCGAAGAAAGTGGAGAAACGGTGCAATCCCTGGCAACCATCGGAAAAATAAACCGAACCACCCTGCAGCGGCTTAAAACCGGGGAGCGACTGCCGACAAAAAAAGTTTTTGATCGTTTATGCAAGGCCTTACGACTTTCAAATGTTGAAGCAGAAGAGTTACAGACGCTCCTGGAAATGACCCAGGTGGGTGAACGGACCTATCACAACCGCCAAAAAATAGTCGAGCTGATTGCCATCATTTATGAATTGACCAGCTTTCAGATTCCCTATTCAAAAGAAATCACGCCGAAAAGTAGCATCGAAACAGCCCCCGGGGAGTGTCAAAAAATCGAGATCGTCTCGGGAAACATGGCGGTGCTTAAGATGATCGAAAACAGCATCGACGGTGAGCTGTTCGGTGGCGATCATCCGCATTTAAAGCTGGCTATCCCCAGTCATTTTGAAGCGGTTTATCAGTATATTTTCCAACAGATGCTGGGAAACCGGAAAACGCTGACCTTACAGGATGTCCAGAGTTTTCCGGAAAATGCTGATGAAACAGACGCTGATCCAGGACTTGGGGCTCTTAAAACATTAATTGGGTTATCCCTGCTGGATAATGTTACCTACCATTCCCATTACTATTATCAGTCAAATGGTGACCGTCCCGAGCTTAATGTCCTCTTTCCCTATTTTATCCTCACCTCAACAGCAGTGATTACCATTTCCCGGGATTTTAGCCGGGCGATCCGCTATCATGATCCGGAGCTTTACACTCTCTACCTAAAGGGCTTTGTGACAATCCTGCAGCAGGCCGAACCTTTTATTGAAGAAAGCCGCGACTTATTTGCTATTTATTCGCTCGATAGCACCTACCGGATCCGTCAGGTAGTCGAACCCTTACCCTGTTTTGCCTATTATGCCACCCATGAGATGGTGGCCGCTAAGGTTCGCAAGGATTTGCCCTTTTATGAGTCTCTGGTAGCTGCCACTAACCGCTTCTACGACTATTTCAAACAGGAAAACCGGGCAATGATCAATGTCTTTTCGCTGAAAAATCTGGCCGCATTTATGGAAGACGGGAATATGTACTTCCCCGAAGAAGTCTGTGAACCCTTTACTAAAGCGGAGCGGCTGATGCTGATCAAACAGGTGCGCGATGATATTGCGGCTGATGCCCGGAAAACCTATGCTTTTAATGAAGACAAGATTGTCTTGAATTCGGCGGTTGAGTTTGTCAACGAAGCGACCCTGGTGCATCTGATTCTGCACTACCAAAAAGCCGGTCAGTCGGTGTTTAAAACCATTAAATTAAAAGAAGCGACGATTGTGTCAGCCTTTGACGATTTTTTCCGGAGCCTGCCCGGTAGCCCCTATGTGCTGCCCAAAGAAGTGACGGTGGCCGCGATCGACCAACTGATCAGTCAGTATGAATGCCGCTAATCGTTTTGCCGCACTAAAAAAGCACCGGCGTTAAGCGGGTGCTTTTTAACGGTCACGAGCGATCAGTAACTTAGGAAATCGCCCGCATAATAATAAAGGCCGAATAGCCAACATACCCCAGCATCATGACTGCGCCTTCCCAACGGCTGATCTTTTTAGAGGTGTACATAATTGGCACCACAAGGATCATGGCTGCCAGCAATATCCATAGATCGGCATAGTTTTCGATGGCAATGTCGACGGGAAAAATAACTGCGGAAGCACCCATCACAAAAAGAATATTAAAGATATTAGAGCCGACAATATTACCGATAGCAATGTCATTTTGCCCTTTTTTGGCTGCTACCACCGAGGTGATCAATTCTGGTAAGGAGGTGCCGATGGCGACAATGGTTAAACCGATAACCGTTTCGGACATCCCCAACAGGGTGGCGATTTCGATGGCCGCGTTGACCACCAGATCAGCTCCGAAAATTATTGCCACTAAACCACCGATGGTAAAGAGAATGCTTTTGGACATTGGCAGTAAAAGAATCTCACCGGCGGACTCTTCCTTGCCGAGAATGGCAATTTCTACCATTGAATAAAGATAAATGGCAAAAAACAACAGCAGAATCCAGCCTTCAGAATGGGAGATGACACTGATTGGGTCGCCGTTGATCAAACCATCCATGACCATCAGCATTAAAGCAACAGTGGTTAGAATGGCAAAGGGCATTTCTTTAAAAATTGTTTTTGACTTGATCCTGATCGGGGTAATAAAAGCCGAAATCCCCAGGATAAAGAGGATATTGATAATATTGGAACCGACGACGTTCCCAAAGACAATTCCATTGGCCTGATTAAGCGAGCCAGAAACACTGACAGCCAGTTCCGGGGCACTGGTGCCAAAGGCTACCAGGGTCAAACCGATGACCATGCTGGGGATGTTAAAGCGCTTGGCGATAGAGGACGAACCCTCCACAAAAAAATCAGCGCCCTTGACTAATAACACCAGCCCGATAATTAAGAATAGTATACTCAAAACAAATCCTCCCTTATTAAAATAGTGATTATGGATAATAAAATTGCATTTTAAATCCCTTATAACAATACCAGCAGATCACCATTTGGTCAAATTTTTTTATTGATGTTTGCAAAATAAAATAGCGGGAAACGTTTAAACGCTAAAAAAACGACTTGCTAAAAATAAAGTGTTATGATTTCCTGAATAAGAAATCAAAAAAGCGCCTGATAAGGAGGCGCTTTTTTGATTCGCTTAAGCCAGGCCGTCTTCGATCACGAGAGCAATCGGTTCGGCGTGACGGGCGCGCAGTTTGCGGTAGGTGACGGTATACATCGAAACGGCCAGGATCACTGAAAAGAGATCGGCCAGTGGTTGGGCCCAGATTATTCCCTGGAGTCCAAACAGTGATGACCCGATAATCAGAATCGGGACAAATGCCAGACCCTGTCGGCAAACCGTCAGAACCAGCGATGGCATCGCTTTGCCAAGAGACTGATAGACGGTCGTGACAATAAACTGCAGCCCCAGAATCGGGCCGACCAGCATCTGGATCACCAGAATATAAGCGCCGATTTCGACGACATCCGGAGCGTTGATGAAAAAGGAAACAATTTCAGTGGTGAAAATTAGCGTCAAAATCATCACTACGGCACCCATGATGATCCCGATGATGGCGGCAAATTTGATTGCTTCATTCATCCGCTGATAATTCTGCTGGGCATAATTATAACCAATAAAGGGTTGAATCCCCATCGCCAGACCCAGCGCCAGCATCACCACGACCGAAAAGACCCGGCCGGAAACGCCAAAAGCGGCAATCACAATATCACCATAAGATGAAGCAAAACGGTTCAGAATCATCATCGAAAAACTCATCAGAATATTGTTTACCGAGGCCGGAATTCCGATCGCAAAGGTGTTTCTGGCGATGGCGCCCTCGATTCGGAAATCACCAGGGGCAATTGACAGCACCTCACTATGTTTAAAAATATAGTAAATAAAATAAATAACGGCGCAACCATTACCAATCACCGTCGCCCAGGCTGCACCGACAACACCCATGTTCAGGGACAGAATCATAATCGGATCGAGGATGATATTGATAATTGTTCCGATCATCATCCCAATCATCGATTCTTTGGCGGCACCCACCGAACGAACAATCTGAGCCAGGGCATTTTGAAGGCAGATGGCCACCGAGCCATAGGCGATCACGGTCAGATAGCCTTTGGCAAAACCGATGGTGTTGTCACTGGCACCAACCATCCGCAGGACGGGATCCATAAACACCAGGAAAGCCACCATTCCAATTAAACCGAGGGCAATTGAGCCATAGAAACTGAAGGCCGAGGTGTGCTTAATCGCATTGATTTTCCGCTCGCCCAGCAGCCGCGAGATATAGGATCCACCGCCGATGCCAAAAATATTACCAAAGGCCATCAGCAGGAAAAAAATCGGCATTGTCAGGGAGACTGCGGCAACCTGATTGGCATCGCCAGTTTGTCCGACAAAAAAAGTGTCGGCCATGTTATAGACAATCGTTACCAGCATGCTCAGCATGGTTGGAATCGCCAGGGTCAAGACCGCCTTGGGGACGGGGTACTTTTCAAATAAATCATTTTTCATAAACGTGTTCCTTTCGTTAATTACAGGATTGATTATGGCCAAGTATTTCAGTGGTCAAACTAGATATCCACTCGAAGTCTTCAATCGAGATGGCCAATGATCCGGGCACCATCGGGTATTGTCAACTTGCCGGGCATTTAAGAAGCTATTCGTCCTGATCGGCGGGAGGGGAGGGGGCGGTGATGTTTTTTAAAACCTGGTTCAGCAGATCTTCCAGCAGGTTAAGATGCTCGTTTGAGATACCGCGGAGGGTTTCGGCTTCGAGTCGGGTAATCTCCGTGCAGACAACCGCTTCCAGCGCCTGTCCTTTTTCGGTCAGCTCCAGATAATTGACTCGTCGATCCTGGGCATCCGGCCGCCGTCTTATAAAATTCTTCTCGGCCAGGCGCTTGACAATGCCGGTAACGGTTGGTCCTTTAAGCAGGAAAGCTTCTTCAATCATCTTCTGGTTGACTTCCCGATCCTGATGGTGCAGCAGATACATAATCACAGAAAACTGAGATGAGGTCAGATCCCATTGCTTCAGCAAATGATTGAACCGCATTTCCATAATATTATTTAATTGTTTAACCGTTTTTCCAAAATTAAAGCGTTGTTCTTTCATCACGCCTCCAATAGTTAGCATGCTATCTATTCTAGCGGAAGAATTATTTATTGTCAAGTCAACTTTTTTTAGCATCGTTTTCAAAAACAGCTTTCGTTCACCTTATTCTCAAAATAACATCGACCGCGTTAATAAAAGAGCGTTGATGCAAATTAAAGCAGCTTGACAATCCCCTGGGTTTTTTCGGACGCCTTCAGCAGCATGGCGGCTAAACTGGAGTCGTCGATCCATGTGATTGAAAAAGCCCGCTCCCATTTCGAAATGGTGTTTCAGACGATCCCGGACGCGACCATCATTACAACCATCGCCGATGGCCGATTGATTGCCTATAACCGAGCTTTTCTGGAAGCGACTAAATATACCGATGACGATTTAGCGGTTGGTTCATTTAATATCTGTGATCTTTATATTGATCCCAGCCAACGGGAAAGCTTCATTAAAAAACTCGAAATCGATGGCTTTGTCGAGAATTTGGAGTTTGCTTTTTATGGTAAAAACAATGATCAGCATACCGCTCTGATTTCATCAAAAAAAATTATCATTGATGGGGTTCCGCACATCCTCAGTGTGATTCGCGATATCACCGGCCTCAAAGCCATTGAAGCGAAACTCAAGCAGAGTGAAGAACGGCACCGATTGCTGGCTGATAATGCCGCGGATGTGATCTGGACGATGGATTTGGAAGGGCGGTTTACCTACATCAGCCCGTCGGTGGAAAAGCTCCGGGGGTACACGGTAGCAGAAGTGATGATGCAGTCCCCAGAAGAAGTCTTGTGTCCGGGATCCTTGCTTGAAATGCAGAAGGGTCTGGCCAGCTCAATGAATTCGGTTCAGAATGAGCTGCCTTTTAAGGTGTACCGGGGTGAGCTGGAACAACCCTGTAAAGATGGCACCACCATCTGGACCGAAGCCACCGTATCTGGTATTTACAGCGAAGACGGGCGGTTTATCGGGATGCTGGGGGTTAGTCGGGATATTAGCGAACGAAAGCTGATGGAAGCAGAAATCCGCCGCTTGTCGATTACTGATAAACTAACGCAGAGTTTTAACCGCTTGAAACTGGACGAAACCCTGGAACAGCAATTTGAATGGTCGAAAACCAGTTTTACGCCGTTTGCCATCATTATTCTGGATATTGATCATTTCAAGCTGGTCAATGATACCTATGGTCATCAGGTCGGCGACCAGGTTCTGGTTGAGCTGGTTGGCGTCCTCAATGACAATGTTCGCAGCCAGGATGTCGTCGGACGCTGGGGCGGCGAAGAGTTTCTGATCATCTTGCCAGATACCAGTCGGGAGGAAGCCACCGGGTTGGCTGAGCGTCTGCGCCAGGCGGTTGCTGCGAAAATTTTCACAACCGCCGGTCACGTTACCATCAGCCTCGGGGTTTCCGCGTTTAAGACCGACAGTTCGCCAGAAGCGATTGTTTCGCGCGCCGATACGGCCTTATATCAGGCTAAGGAAAAGGGCCGCAATCGGGTTGAAGTCATGTAATCGGATCACTCAGCTAAAAAGAAAGCAACTCAAAACACCGATGGTCATCATTAGTGATGACCATCGGTGTTTGTGTTGTACAGCATTAATTTTAAAAGATCGCTATCTAAGCTTGACACGGCACAATTGCCAGTTCAATTTGTCATCGTTAATAGAGTCAGCAATTATAGCTAGAGCTGACCTAAACCCCGGTGGCTCTGTTTTAAGACCAGCACCAGATACAGGATAGTAGCGGCGGCGCCAATTAGATAGGAAAGCAGATAACTGTTGGGGTCGATGCCGATAAGCGGTCCCAGACGAGGTTCCAGACCCAGACCAATGGGTGCATGGCAGATATAACTGATCACGATAAAGGTGTAAAACATCCCGGGGATCAGGGCAATCCAGATTATTTTTTGCTCGTTTTTCAGGTAAACTGCCGCCATCGCCAGGGCGAAAATCGCGACAAACTGATTGGTAAAACCAAAATACTGCCACAGCAGGTTAAAACCATTGGGCGCGGTCTTGGCAAAAACAAGCAGCACAATCGCGGGGATAAAGATGCCCACAGTGGTCAGAAGCCGTTTTTTGAGGTTGGTCTGATCAATACTAAAGGCTTCGCCGACCATCAGCCGCAGCGAACGAAACGCCGTATCCCCCGAAGTGATCGGCAGGATAATGACCCCGAGGATAGCCAAAAATGCCCCAATTGGGCCCAGAAATTCGCGCGAGATCAGGCCGACCATGGCGGTCGCTCCGGTGCTTAAATCAACGCCCCGATTAAAGAGAATCATGGCTCCGGCAGCCCAGCACATGGCAATGAAACCTTCTAGGATCATCATGTTGTAAAAGGTTGAACGGCCCTCTTTTTCAGAGCTGACGGTTCGCGAGATCAGGGTTGACTGACTGCCATGGAAACCCGATAAAATGCCACAGGCCACCGTAATAAAGAAGACCGGAACAAATTTCTGACCAAGCGGATGCTGGGGTAAGGTTGACCAGGACAGATTCTGGAGATTAACCCCACCATCGAGCATGATTCCAACAAAAACGCCCAGTGCGGAGAGAATCAGAATGGCACCAAAAATCGGATAGACACGGCCGATTATTTTATCGATCGGGAAAAAGGTGGCGATTAAATAATAACCAAAAATAACGGCATAGACGATCCAGATGGTTGAACTCTGGGCACTGGCATCCTGATTCAGGATATCTTTGACAATCAGATCGCCAGGGGTATAGATAAAAACAACCCCGACGAGAAATAGCAGCAACCATAACACCAGGGTATAAAAGCGTTTGATCTTTGGACCCAGATAGCGGCCAACCATCCGCGGCATTTGAGCGCCACCGTTACGGATCGAGATCATCCCGTTGAGATAATCATGGACAGCACCAGCCAAAACGCAACCGATCGGAATCGTGATAAACGCCAGCGGGCCGAACAGGATTCCCTGGATTGGTCCCAGCACCGGCCCGGTGCCAGCAATATTGAGTAACTCGATCAACTGGTTTTTCCATTTTGGCATAGCGACGAAATCGACCCCATCGGCTTGGCTGATCGCTGGTGTCTGGCGCTCATCCGGCGCAAATACCGTTTCGACCAGCTTGCCGTAGAAAAAACCACCCAAGATCAAAATAAATAGTCCGATAAATAATGTAATCATAAGACCTCCTCTGTGGCGGCGGCTTTTACAGTAGAAAAATAGCCTTAATCACAACCACGGATTCATTTTATCATTGCTTAAAAGCACCGTCAATGGTGTTGCCCGGAACTGGCGTTTAATTAGCTGAGTCAGCTAATGTAATGTCAATGAAGAAAGGTCTGATAATTATCATTGCATCCTCGACCATGGCGGTGTAAAATCGGACTAAGATTGAGAAATGAGGAGAGCAGATGAAAATAAAAATTTATAGCTTGGTTTTATCGGTATTAGGTATCTTTATGTTGACGGGGTGTACCACCACTAACAGCAGCAGCGACGCTGCTTTAAAAACGGAAACGCTCTTTCAGGTGTCGACCATTAATTCGCTGCTGGCTGGTAATTACGATGGGTTTATCAGCTTTGGGGAATTAAAGCAGCATGGTGATGTCGGAATTGGTACCTTTGATGCCCTCGATGGGGAGCTGGTGATGATTGACAATCAGGTTTACAAGGTTAAAGCCAGTGGGGAAGTGGTCGAAGTCCCCGATGCCGATACCACACCCTTTGCTGCCGTTACCTCTTTTGATCAAGATGTAACCAAATCATTAAACAAAACGGCCAGTCTGGAAGCCCTAGAACAGGAACTGGATACTTTAATGGAGAATCCGGCTTCCTTTTATGTCTTCCGGATTGATGGCACCTTCAACACCGTCAAAGCCCGTTCGGTACCCCGGCAGGAAAAACCCTATCCGGTTCTTTCCGAAGCGGTAAAAAACCAGGCCATTTTTGATTATCAAACGATTACCGGTACCCTGGTCGGTTTGTGGTGCCCAGCGGATATTGGCGGCTTGAATGTCAAAGGTTATCATTTCCATTTTATTTCCGCTGACCGCAGCAAGGGCGGACATCTGCTCGATGTCAGCTTTGATAGTGCCGAGGCTCTAATTGATCAAACCGACGCTTTTTTCATGACCCTGTCCCCAACAACCCCGCTTGAAACCGTCAACGATGCCGATGCGGCCATCGATGCGGTCGAAAAATAACGAGTGGTAGCAAGAAATAAAACAATACCGCCGCAAACAGCTTTAAAACAACACTGTGATTTAATATGCAGTGTTGTTTGAGTTGTGGCTAGTAACTTTTCTGGTTAGAGCCAAGCTGTCGCTGTTTTTCTTGACAATTCCGGGTTGGATGGGGTTTAATAAGGAAACGGCAAAGACAGGGAGGTTCGACAAATGGATGCATTTTTAAAACTGACGGGTAAGGCAAAAAGCGACTTTTATCAGGCTAAATACGATTATTATAAACGCTTTAATCTGGGGATCTTGTTTGTCTCGGCCTTGATGTTCTTTGTTCTCCTGGTGCCCGACTGGCAGGTTACCGAGCAGTTTTCCTGGCAAACCCTGTTGATCCGCAGCCTCGTGGTGGTTCCCCTGGCGGTGGTGGTGGTGGCCTATCGCAAGACCGGCAATTATCGGATCATGTCGGCCGTTTCACTGATGATGATTCATGCCGTAATCTGGGGAAACATCTGGGTTGGTTCTTACGTGATTGATCAATCCCATGTCAATGAAAGTTTTTTGATCATGAGTTTTATCCTGCTGCTGGTGGCTTTCAGTGCCCCGCCATTCTATGCCATGGTAGCTCAGCTGGCATTGATTGGCGATATCCTGCTGGCGGATCAGCTTTATCATTTTCCCAATCTTGATGTGATTTTGTCCTTCAACATTCAGATGATCATGCTTTTGTGCTTGTTGGATCTGATTTTCACCGGGTTTTACTATGATCATTACATCACCCGGAGAAAACTGGAGTTTGCCCTGTTCCACGATCCCCTGACTCAGGTGTTCAATCGGCGGCAGCTCCACAAGATTATGGGGGAGGGTCACGATTTATCCTTTCTCAGCGATGCCATTGCGATTGTGATTATGGATGTCGATTATTTTAAACAGGTCAACGACGACTACGGACACGATGAGGGCGACCGGATTCTACAGTTTGTGGCTGACTGCATCCGCAACAGTCTGCGGGGGCCGGATCTGGTGATTCGCTGGGGTGGCGAGGAGTTTGTGGCGATTCTGTTTGACTGCCAACGGGATCAGGCCAGCCAGGTGGCTGAGCGCATCCGTCGCTCGGTGGAAAAGTCGGTTAATGGCGTGTGCCGGATCACCCTGTCGCTGGGGGTTGCCATTTATGAGGGCGGCGATTGTTTTGAGACCATTAAAAAAGCTGATCAGGCGCTCTATGTCGCTAAGCGCAGCGGCCGCAACCAGGTCTGCTGTTATGAGGAGCTGGATCAGGAAGCACTCGATCCAGAAGGTTTAAGTGGGCATACGGACGCTTGAATGATTGGGTGGAAAGAAACCCGCAATCCAGTTGCACCTGTATCGAAGCGCATACTTTACAATTGGGAAATAAAGAACACCGCTGTCCCTCAAGATTGAAGGACAGCGGTGTTAATGTATCGTAGGCACTTTTTTGTTTTATCAATCAGGATTTAGGCTTTGGCGATATCTTTGCCAAAGTCGATGGCTAGTTGTTGTTGAGAATTGTCGGGATTCCACTGATTCCGCAGGCCATCATTGATGATTTCAAAACCGGCCCCGGTCAGCCATTCATTTAACACCTTGGTTGACTCGCCACTCCAACCGTAGCAGCCAAAGGCGGCCGCTTTTTTATTTTTAAACTTCAGTTCTTTCATCAGATGAATAAAGCCAGCAATCGAGTGAAGAATACTGCCACCAATGGTCGGCGAACCGATCAGCACCGTTTTAGATTTAAAGACCTCAGTAATCAGATCGTTTTCATCGCTTTTTGACAGGTTGAAGACTTTTACTTCAACATCCGGATCGGTCAGGCCGATCCCTTCGGCAATTTTTTCGGCCAGATTTTTTGTCCCGCTCCACATCGTGTCATAGATAATGGTAATCTGATTTTCCTGATAATCCTCGGCCCACTGAGCATATTTAGCGACAATTTGCATCGGGTTGTCATTCCAAATGACGCCATGACTGGTGGCAATAATGTCAATGGTGAGATTCAAGGCAATAATTTCGGCTAATTTTTTACGCAATATAGCACTAAAGGGAGTTAGAATATTGGCGTAGTATTTCATCGCTTCTTTAAATAAATCACATTGATCGACCAGATTATTAAACAATTTTTCGGTGGCATAATGTTGCCCAAAGGCATCATTGCTGAATAAAATATTGTCTCCGGTCAGGTAAGTGGCCATACTATCGGGCCAATGGAGCATCCGCATTTCGACAAATATCAATTCTTTGCCATTGCCGACATCCAGCTTATCGCCGGTTTTTACGACATTGAAGTTCCAGTCTTGATGATACTGACCAGTTAACGACTTTACTGCATTTTCAGAACAGTAAATGGGAACATCCGGGATTCGCTCCATCAGTTCCAGCAGGGCACCGCTGTGATCCACTTCGCCATGATTAGCCACAATATAGTCGATCTCATCCAAGTTGATCACCTGAGCTAAATTTTCGACAAAATCTTTGGCATAGGGCATCCAGACCGTATCGACTAAAACCGTCTTTTCTTCCTGGATCAGATAAGAATTGTAGCTAGAGCCATGATTAGTAGAAAACTCATTGCCATGAAACTGCTGTAACTCCCAATCGACTTTACCAACCCAGCTGACGTTATTTTTAATTTGTTTTTTCATGATTATAACCATTCCTTTCATTTCACTCAAAGCACAAAACGTTCTGAAACGACTTGCTTCTAAGCGTTATTCTATAAGCCATAGGGATAGCCGTAAACTACAAATCACGTGAATGAGTTACGTTCTGATCAATTCCCGATGACGGTTTCTTCAAATGCAGTTGTCAAGCGCTATTGCTGATCATTCTGATTATTTCGTTTGTTGTTTTTCAGAAATGGAAATTAATTCGATTTCTAATTAGAAAAACAACTTATAAATTTATATACCCATAATTATTAGAGATAAACTTTTTTCAGTTAAACACAGTGGGATATAAGCTCCGGATGAGCGTAAAAAGAATCGTCTCTTGATTAGCGAGAATCGGATTGTGATATCCACTTATTTTTACAAGATCGAAAGCAGTAAAATGTGGCTGTTCAAATCGTCCCGTATCATCAGGTATTAATGTGATTGATCTGGTTTTATCAGGATACTGATGTGTTCAAAAAAATACGCAAAAATAATGTTGGATTATTCCTGGAAATAAGGTTATAATAGTTATATTCGTTTAAATGAATGATCGATTCTAGGTTAGGATGGAACGGATTCGAGACCTTAAAACTCAAACCTTAAGTGGTGGCGATTGCGTTTAAGCGTTTATTTCCAGTTTGATCTGAATAATGTCGTTATTAAGGGTATAAATAAAATCAAATAAAGCATCATGGAGGGGAAAAATGAATCACAAAAAGAGTTTATTGTCAAAGCTGGTCGTGTCGATGGGGTTACCGATTACAGTTATCTTTGTAATCGTTGCCGGTCTGGTTATGTCAAACGCAAGCCCGGACAATCTGCCATTAATTTTTGCAGTTGGTTTACTCGCGATATTGGGGGTATTTGTTTTAGCAGTAAAAGGGATCTCCAACAAACTGTCAAAGCTAACTCAGGCAGCCAGTCAACTGGCTCGGGGTGATCTTGATGCAGTGGTCGGGATTGATCATTCTGAGGATCAATTAGGTGCACTCAGCAAAGCCGTTGCTGACATTGCCGAGAATATCAGGCTACATACTGAGAGTGCCCGCAAACTGGCTGAAGGGGATCTGACGGTAGAAATCATCACCGAGTCGGACAGTGATATCCTGGGGAACAGTTTAATTTCCATCAGAGATTCAGTTAAACACGTTGCTGCGGATATGAAGATGTTTTCAGATTTAGCAAAGACGGGCGAATTTTCGCGGCGGGATTCAGGCGCCGGTCTTTCAGGGGAATACAAACAAGCCGTATTAAATGCCAATCAGGCGATGGATATTGTTGCCGGTAAACTGGAATGGTATGAAGCGATTCTCGATGCGATTCCATTCCCGGTTCATGTCATTGATAACGATATGAATTGGACATTCTTAAACAAGCCGTTTTCTGATCTGATGATTGCCAACGGCGTTATCAAGAATCGCGATGCTGCCTGTGGTATGCCGTGTAGCAGTGCCAACGCTAATATCTGTAACACTGAAGGCTGTGGCATCAGACGACTGGTTGATCAGGGTCTGACCGACAGTTATTTTGAATGGGTTGGTCGAAATAATAAACAGGATACGGCTTATCTGCTCAATAAAAAAGGCGAAAAAATTGGCTATGTCGAAATCGTCACCGATTTGACCTCGATTATTAGTGTTAACGAATACTCCAATACTGAAATAAAACGATTAGAACAGAACTTATTGCGCTTAGCTGAAGGCGATCTGGATCTCGATACAAACATTGGTGCTGCCGGTGAATATACTGGAGAGGTATATCGCCAATTCAGTGAAATTGGTGCGAACTTAGCTGAGGTCAAGAAATCAATCGGCAATCTCGTTAATGATGCCACGATGCTGACCAGAGCCGCCATTGACGGCGAATTGGATACCAGAGCTGATGCCAGTAAATTTAAAGGCGCCTGGGAAGAACTGGTTGGGGGGATGAACAATATTCTTGATGAAATTGCCAAACCTACCCGCGAAGTGGCCAAAGTTATGGTTGAAATGGCCAAAGGAAGTTTGCATATGGAAGTTGCCGGTACCTATAAAGGTGAGTTTGATGAACTGGTCAAGTCGGTTAATTACACGGCTGTCCGGATTGAGAACGTTGTTCAGGAAATGTCAGTGGTGACCGGAGAAATTGAAAAAGGAAATCTTAATTTAGAAGCGGTTAGAGATTACGGTGGCGATTTCAGTAAAATGTCGACCGACTTAAATGGCATTATTACTTCATTGAACAAATTGCTGGGTGATATCAGTGATGCCGCCGAACAGGTAACCGCTGGTTCAGCTCAGGTGTCAATGGGCAGCCAGTCACTGGCTCAGGGTTCGACTGAACAGGCGAGCTCGATTCAGGAACTGACCGCCTCAATTACCGAGGTTGCTGATCAAACTAAAGACAATGCCATGAATGCCAATAAAGCCAAAGAGCTGGCCATGGATGTCCGCGAAAATGCCGCCAAAGGAAATGCTCAAATGACTGAGATGCAGGGTGCCATGGTTGAGATTAATCAGTCATCGCAGGATATCTCGAAGATTATCAAAGTCATTGATGACATTGCTTTCCAGACCAACATTCTAGCTTTGAACGCGGCCGTTGAAGCTGCGCGGGCGGGTCAACACGGCAAGGGTTTTGCCGTTGTTGCTGAGGAAGTTAGAACTCTGGCGGCAAGAAGTGCGGAAGCCGCTAAAGAGACCACGGTTTTAATTGAAGGCTCGATCAATAAGGTTCAACATGGGACCAAAATTGCCGATGATACTGCCGCTGCACTGGATGAAATTGTTGGCGGGATTGGCGAAGTGACCGATTTGGTCGGGAATATTGCCGAAGCCTCCAATGAGCAGGCCACTGGGATCGCCCAGATCAACACCGGTATCGAACAGGTCGCACAGGTCGTTCAACAGAATTCGGCCACTGCTGAAGAAAGTGCCGCTGCCAGCGAAGAGCTGTCAAGTCAGGCCGAAATGCTAAAACAAATGATTAATCAGTTTGAATTAAAAAGATAGACAACAACCCCCTTTGGTAGCGCAATAATGGTGCGTTTCAAAGGGGGTTGTTTTGTTTTCCGGCTGTGCGGCATCACTGGGGCAGAACCGGGATGACGATTATCTCGATACCCGTTATCGGAAAGATGCGCTGGAGCACATGTCCACCGATTTCGGATTTTAAAGCGAGTTTAATCAAGGCGATTATAAATATCGATCATAACTGGCGTAAGATTCCTTGATCTTGCCGTCATCAAAATCATTCATGATCAGATTATAGTTCGAGAGGAACAGCTGTTCAAATGCTGACAGCTTATGTTTGCTGGTATTGAGGCATTCCTGACACTGCGCATCTATGGTATCAGGGATCATAATATCGGCAGTTTTGACAACCTGATTAAAATCAATTGTAGTCAGGTTACAGTGGTTTTCAATGTTGACATCGGACCAGAGGCTTTTTAGAAATTTAAGACAGTTTTTTTGGGGCTGCTCAAATATTTGTTTAATCTGCGTGCGATTAATATTCTGACTGACTCTGGTCAGCGTTTTTTCAAGATCAGAACGGGACAAATAGTTTTTTAAAGTTAATTGATTCATTTTGATTCTCCTCATATTTTAGCTCTGCCAAATTCGCTAGACAGAAAAATTATTTTAGTTTATTATTTGCTTGGCTCAATCGGTAGCCATTGCCACCGAAGTGATTGAATACATGATAGCAGATGAATGTGAACTTTCTGTTAACAAAAGGTTACGATTTTCTGAAGGTTTCAGCAGTGGTGATTTTATTGGTCAGGAGAATAAGAAAGTAAGCGGTATAATAAAAAAGAACCATTTGGGGATAAAGGGTGAATTATCCCAAAATAGTTCTTATTAATGTAATTATTGAATAAAAAATGGGTTTTAATCCCTATTTAGCGGTATAAATTCCAATTGCATCACTGATAAACTGAGCCAGGCCGGTGGCGTGGGTATCAATGTTTGCTTTGAACCGCTCGTCATGAATGTACATCAGCCCCAGGCCGGCTAAAATTTCTTTGGTGCACTCGTAATAGTGTTGGGTGATGTGATCCTGCCACTTAGCGACCAGATCCTGAACGGTCGGGTCGGAGGCATCCTTGTCGAGATTGGCAACAAAGCAGGCATAAATACTTTCCGCTTCATTGTGGATCGCTTCCCAGTTTTCCGGGCTATAGGTGCTGGTTTTTTTCTGGCTCTGGCTGTAGGCATCCGTTTTACCCCAGCGCTGTTTGACCTCAGCTTCATATTGTTTCTTATTTGCTTCAATTTCGGTCATCTCAAATGGTTTAAAGTTCATGGTTGTTTCTCCTTCTAATTTTTGTTCCAGCAAGGCAATCAGTTTATCGAGACGGTGGCGTTTGAGCAGCAGCAGGTGCCGCTGTTTTTTAAAGGCAGCAATCTCGTCATAATCGGGATCAGCCAAAATCGTTTTGATTTCCTGGATCGAAAAATCGAGTTCCCGTAAGAACAGAATATTCTGGAGCTGCCTTAAATTGGTCGCGTCATAGTATCGATACTTATTTGTGGTGATCTCACTGGGAATCAGAATTCCTTCACGATGATAGTAGTGAAGGGTGCGCACACTGACCCCGGTAAGCGTTGCGACTTCCTTGACTGTCATTTTCATGTTTGACTCCTTACTGGCATTAATTTGGGTTTGGCTGGCCTTACCTGAATCTATCATAAACGATCACCTAAGGTCATAGTCAAGGTAAAAATTAAAAAAATCGACCTTTCTGAAAATTTTTTCAGCCAGCAGGATTGATTTTGTTTGATTTATTGATCTATTTACAGGTTTATGTCATAATAAGATGTAAGTTTATTGAAATTAAGAAAGTGACAAAAAGAAGGAGATTAAAATGGGTAAGACAATAGCTGAAAAAATATTTGATGCGCATCGGGTTGATGAGCCGTTTCCAGATACACACGTATTAAAACTGGATCGGGTTTTCTGTCATGAAATCACCACCCCAATTGCCATCACCGCTCTGATGGCTCGGGGAATGGATCGGGTTTTTGATCCCACCAAGATCAAGGCCGTCATCGACCATGTGACCCCAGCCAAGGATTCAAAAACCGCCGAACAGGGAAAAATCCTCCGCGATTGGGCCAGACGACACGAGATTAAAGACTTTTTCGATATCGGAAAAAACGGCGTCTGTCATGCCATCTTCCCGGAAAAAGGATTTGTCCGGCCTGGCTACACGATCATCATGGGCGACTCCCACACCTGTACCCATGGAGCCTTTGGAGCTTTTGCCGCCGGAATTGGCACCACCGACCTGGAAGTCGGGATTTTAAAAGGGGTTTGCGCCTTTCATTTTCCTAAAACGATTAAAATTGTCCTTACTGGTCAATTAAAACCTGGCGTGTACGCCAAGGATCTGATCCTCTTTATCATCAAAGAGCTGACTGTCAACGGCGCCACCAATATGGTCATTGAATTTACCGGTCCGGTGGTTGATGCGATGTCGATGGAATCCCGCATGACCCTTTGCAATATGGCCATTGAAGCCGGTGGCACCTGCGGGATCTGCTATCCGGATAGGATTACCGTGGACTACTTGTGGGACTTCATCAAGGATGAGTTTGCCAGCAAAGAAGACGCCCTGAAAGATTATTCCCAATGGGTTTCGGATGCCGATGCCGAGTATGAACGGGTGCTGGAATACAATGTTTCGGAACTGCAACCGATGGTTACTGTCGGGTACAAGCCGGATCAGGTTCGCAGCATTGCCGAAATTAGCGGCACCAAAGTCGATCAGATTTACATTGGCAGCTGCACCAACGGACGGATTGAAGATCTGCGGATTGCGGCGGAAGTGCTTAAGGGCAAAAAAATCAGCGATAATGTCCGGGCTATTGTCAGTCCGGCGACGCCAGCCATTTATTCGATGGCTTTAACCGAAGGAATCATCGAAATCTTCCAGGATGCCGGCTTCTGCGTCACTAACCCCACCTGCGGTGCCTGTCTGGGCATGAGCAACGGGGTGCTCGCTGAAGGCGAAGTCTGCGCCTCAACCACCAACCGTAATTTCAACGGTCGGATGGGCAAGGGCGGGATGGTTCATCTGATGAGCCCGGCATCAGCAGCGGCGGCAGCCATTACTGGTGTAATTACAAATTCTGATTTATTTAAAGCGTAGGTGGTAGATAGATATGAAAAACTTTAAAGGAAACGTATTATTTTTAGATCGCAGTGATATTAACACCGATGAGATCATCCCGGCAAAATATCTGACCGAAATTACCAAAGCGGCCTTACAGCCGAATCTGCTCGAGGACCTGGTGTTGCCAGGCTTTTCGCGAGCCGACACCAAAGATAAAGCGGTGATTGTCACCCGGGAAAACTTTGGTTGCGGTTCGTCACGAGAGCATGCCCCCTGGGCCCTCGAAGTCAATGGCATCAATGTCGTCATTGCCGAAAGCTTTGCCCGGATTTTTAGACAAAACATGTACAATTGCGGGATGTTTGCGATTGAACTGCCCAAGCAGACCATCGACGGTTTGTTTCAAAACTATGCCGGCAAAGCTGTGACCATGGAAATCGATGTCGATGGCAATCAGATTAAGATTCAGGCCGATGGCAAATCTGAAACCCTTGCTTTCAAGGTTGGCGAATTTGACCAGACGCTGGTCAAAGAAGGCGGCTGGGTCGGCTACGCCGATAAGAATTACTAAGATCAAGTGGCCTGCTATTAAGTGAGGGCGCGATCAAAAAGGACTGTAAAAGCTTGTGTCTTTTGCAGTCCTTTTGATTACCCTGAAGAGAAGCATCGTAAAGCCTGAAATAGTGATACGATCAGACCAAAAGAACTTTTGAGACTTCCCCATCGTGGCTGGGGGTGATATAATAAAAGAATCCGCTAGCAATCATTGTCAAAAAGGGGGGAGCCGAAGATGACGAAAAAACACAAACAACGCTTTGTCATGTTGATCATCATTTATGCCTTAGCTTATTTGCTGACCGTTATGCTGGAGTACCAGATGCTGATGATTCTACTAAAGCCCGGCGCGACCCTGTTAGCATGGTTATCGATACATTTTTTCAGCCCCGTCAGGGAAGTCAACCAAACGGTAAAAAAGATCCTTTCCTATGGCTTTATCGCCTGGTTCATTGCCGATCTGATCGCCATGGTGGGAGAACTGGTGATCGTTACGGGAGGCTATGATCGAGTCAATTTTTATCATCTGGAAGTGCTGCTCTATGCCATCAGCCGGGTTCTGATTCTGGCGACGATTGCTGGTCTTTATGATTTTGTGGCAAAAAAGACTAGTCAATTTCAGGTTATCGCCGATCTGATCACGCTGGTCGTCTGTATGGGGATTACGGTCTGGCTGGTTTTTTTCAAACCGTTGCCGCAAGTGCCATGGTCGCTGATGATTTCGGGTGATCTGGTTACTATTTTTTCTTTTTTTTATATTGTTCTCAGCCTTTTTGCACAGGGACTGCTGCTGTTAAATTGGCTTTATTTTAAGGAGCGGCTCATTACGATTGGTCAAAAAACAGTGCTGAGCGGTTTTGCGATCGTTACCCTGACGGATTTAATCAGTGCCATTTATCCCCACCTGATTGATCAGAGTGACAGTATTGATCTGGTCTACAAGTCCGGAATTCTTTTGATTGCCTTGGGTGGGGTTTACTTTAATCAGAATGCGGTCACCCAATTGACCACTAGAAAAGTCCAAAAGCCCAGCGATACCTGGAAGAATGGTTTTTATTTTCTGGCCTATCCGCTGTTTGCCTGGTTTATCATCGGAATGGATATTGACATTCTTATTTATTTGCTGGTGATTGCTTTCTACATGGTCAGTTGCTTATACACCCATCAGATTGAGGTGACTAAAGCGGTGCTGGAAAAGGAAATCGCCAGCAATAAAAAATTGAAAAATCAGAATTATTTTACCACTCAATTGCTGGATGCCATGCCGGGAGGAATTTTTTATGTCTCCCGGGACGATCAGCTGCTGGGAATGAACAACAAGCTTTGCCGCTATTACGGATCGGATACCGAAGCCTATCTCAACCGTAATTTTTCAGAATTTCCACATCGCTCGAAAACCGCTTACCGGGACTATTGTCAAATGAAGGAAGAAGTTCTGGCAACCGGCCAACCGTCAGTGCGGCAGTCTTCTTTTTTAAGTGCTGATGGACGTACAGGGGTAGCGCTTTACAGCCTCAACCACTATTATCTGGCCGACGGTTCGGTGGGTGGTTTTCTGGGAGTATTTACAGATATCACCGAGATCAAAGAAAAAGAACAGGAATTGGAAGTTGCACTAAAAAATGCCAATGCCGCGACCGAGGCCAAGTCGATATTTCTGGCCAATATGAGTCACGAAATCAGAACCCCGATGAATGCCATTCTGGGAATGTCTCAGCTGGTGATGCAGACTGATTTGGATGCCAGACAGGAAGATTATCTTCATAAAATTCATAATGCTGCGACGTCGTTGCTGCGGATCATCAACGATATTCTCGATTTTTCTAAAATTGAATCAGGCAAGTTGGAGCTCGAAACGATCGATTTCAATTTAAAAAAGGTGGTTAAGGATACGATCCTGTTATTTGTAGATCAAGGATCTGAAAAAAAGCTGGCACTGTTAATCAATCTGCCGCCGGAGCTGCCGCAGTGGTATCGGGGTGATCCGCTGCGGTTGGGACAAATCCTTACCAATCTGGTTGGTAATGCGGTTAAATTTACCAGCTTCGGGGAGATTGAAGTGGCCATCAGTTGCGAAGAAAGAAATGAAAACCAGGATCAACTTAAGTTTACAATACGGGATACTGGTATTGGCATTGCTCAAAGCAATCTGGAACAGCTCTTTGAGCCCTTTACTCAAAACGATAACTCGACCACCCGTCACTACGGCGGCACCGGTTTGGGTCTAACCATCAGCCGTAATCTGGTTGAGCTGATGGGCGGCCGGCTCTGGGCCGAAAGCAAGCTGGGGGTTGGCAGTACCTTCAGCTTTACGGTTTGGCTGGAGAAATCGTTGCATCGGGAAGCGGTTATCGCAACCTCACCGCATCCCGATCAACAAGCCTCTGCGAGTCTTGTTGGCCTAAAGATCCTGCTGGCTGAGGATAATCCCGTGAACCGGCAGATTGCCGAAGAATTACTGCGGCGGCAAGGCGCCCTGGTCGATGCGGTCGAAAATGGCGAAGCCGCCCTGAACCGCATCATCGAAGCCGAATCGAATGATTACTATGATCTTATTCTGATGGATCTGCAAATGCCGGTGATGGACGGATTTGAGGCAACGCAAAAAATTAGGCACATCAACCCGGATATTCCAATTCTGGCGATGACCGCTCGAACCATGCCCAACGAACGGGAGCAATGCCTGAAAATGGGAATGACCGACCATATTTCAAAACCGATTGAGCCGCTGCTTTTATATCATAGTATTCAAAAATATGTCAAGCCGCAAGCAATCACCGAGGAGGCACTTGTTGCCCTGGATACAATAAAAAAAACTGAGGAGACAGCCGTGATGATCGAAACAAAAAAAACCGCCATCAAAATTGCCGCCATTAAGATTAAAGCCCTCGACTGGGAAAAAATCAATACCCGGATGGGAAATAGCGAGGAGCTGATTTTGACCCTGCTGACGGTTTTTGCCGAAACCCATGCGGGCATGGCAACGGATCTCGAAGCCGCCCTGGAAAGACAAGATGAAGACCTTCTGAAACAAAAACTGCACACCGCCAAGGGGGTTCTCGGCAATATTGATGCGACCGGTCTTTATCAGCAGATTTACAGGATCGAAGCGGCGCTGCTGGAGGCTGGTATTAATGAGGCTTTAAAGCCGGATATCAAAACCTTTAAGGCCGACTTTGAACAGTTTTATGCCGCCATTTTAAACTTTATCGAGTCCCAGAAAGAGCCTCTGGAAGAGCATTGGCAGACCGTCGATGAGCAAACCCGGGATAAAAAACTGGCTGAACTGGCGGCCTTATTGGCTGACGGTGATACCGAAGCATTACGCTGTTTTGATCAAAACCGACCGCTGTTTAAAAATGTGCTAAGTCCGGAAACATTCAATCAGCTGGTCGAAATGATTCATGGTTACGCCTTTGATGAAGCCATAGCACTGCTTGAAACAGTACGAAAGAAATGAGGTGAAGACAATGACACGGGAAAAACAAACGGTGCTGGTGGTCGATGACAACCCTGATAATATTACCCTGATCAATGGCTTGTTGCGTCCGCTCTATCAGGTAAAGGTGGCGATTAATGGCGTCAAAGCGATTGCGATGATCAAAAAAAATCCTCCCGATATTATCCTCTTGGATCTGGTAATGCCGGAAATGGACGGTTATCAGGTTTGTCGGATCTTAAAAAATGATGTCAATTTCTGGGAAATTCCGATTATTTTTCTTACCGCTCAAAATGATGTGGATGCTGAAAGCAAGGGCTTTGAACTGGGTGCCGCCGATTATATCACGAAACCAGTGAATTCGGCGATTCTATTATCGCGGGTGAAAACCCATTTGGATCTCAAAAAAGCCAGCAATTTTTTAAAAAGCCAGAATCAGTATCTGGAAAAAGAAATCTCCCGACGAACCGGGGAAGTCGCCCTGATTCAGGAGGTTTCGATCATGGCGATGGCCGCTCTGGCCGAAACCAGAGATAATGAAACCGGACTTCACCTGCAACGAACCAAGCTTTATGTCAGTGAGCTTTGTGAAAAACTGGCCCACCGGCCGGGTCATCAAAGAATTCTGACCCGGGAAATCATCGATACGATTGTGGCCTCAGCACCGCTTCATGATATCGGTAAGATCGGGATTCCCGATGCGGTTTTGTTAAAACCGGGACGCCTCACCGAAGCGGAGTTTGAGATCATGAAAACGCATGCCACGATCGGTCGCGAAGCGATTATCAAAGCGGAGCAGATCATGGATCGCCGCGAGACTTATTTAAAATACCCCAAAGAGATTGTGTCATCCCATCATGAAAAATGGGATGGCAGCGGTTATCCAGAAGGTCTTTCGGGCGAAGACATTCCCCTGGCGGCGCGGATTGTTGCCCTGGCCGACGCCTATGACGCCATCACCAGCGAGCGGATTTACAAAAGCGCCTCCACCCATGAGCAAGCCGTGACGATTATTACTGAAGACTCTGGCCGCCATTTTGACCCGGCGGTGGTGGCAGCCTTTTTACAGGTTCACGATAATTTTAAAGCGATTGCCCGAAAATATCGGGAGCCCGGAGCCGGTGTTTTCCTAATGGAGTAAATTTTTCAAGATCCTTATCACTGCCTCTGGTTCTTCAAAAATGGGGCTGTGAGCGGAGTCTTCAAAAAGATAGAAATGTTTTTCGGGCGCCTCAAGCTCTTCCAGATAAAGCTCCGCAAGGTGAAAGTTGACGGTATAATCATAGGCGCCGGAGAAAAAAATGACGGGAAGTTCCAGCCGGGTGATGAGATCGCTGAGATTGGCCTGCCGGAATTCCTCGTTGAGCAGCGCGTTTTTAGAAAATGCTTTGCCCCGCCAGAGATCGAGTTTCTCTTTGAATAGATACTCCCGGTGCTTTATCACCGCCAGAAAAATTCCGGTAAACACCGAGTACATCGTGTGGGTGGTGCCAATCCCGGCCTCATGCATCATCCGATCCCGAATTCGTTCGTAGGCGGCAGTCCCATAGGGGGCTTTTTCAAGTTGCGCCCGATTTTTAGGATCCTCAGCATAGTAGTTTAGCATAAATTGATAGGCCAGCTCTTCCGACAGTGCCAGGTTGACTGACTGAGCGACCCCGATGTAGGCGTGGTAGAGTTCCGGTGCCCGGGCGGCCGCCTGAATGCCAAGATAGCTACCAAAGGCATGTGCCATCAGATAGATCTTATCCTGGCGAAAGCGCTGGCGCAGATACTGGGTCACCGAAATGGTATCCGCTACCAGCTGCTCCGTCGTCATCGTCGTTGGCGCGATGTTTGGGTGGTACGACAGCCCGGCGCCGCGTTGGTCCCACCACACCACCGTAAACAGTTCGTCAAGGGGGGAAGGATGGCTGGCATTGAGCCAATACTCTGGCAGCCCCGGGCCGCCATGGATAAAGAGCAGCACCGGCCGGGTCTGATCGCGAGTTTTGATGATCATCCCCATTTCTACTCCGTTGATAGGCACCCACGATTTTTCCGACAAACTGCCCGGCCACACCTCGCTGCTGGCAGTTGCGTAGGGAATCATTTTGCCGGAAAATAAAACCATCAGCAGGGTCGTGACGATACTGAGCAAACCCAACAGACAAACAAAAAATAGCAGCATGTTTTTGGCCCCTTCCCAATTGATTTTCTGAAGATTGTCGAATTTCGACAACTCTGGTTTTGCTAAACAGGGTGTTTACCGATTATATCGAAACAATTTGATGGCGTCAAGCGACCCGGGCGGTTTCCGGGAGAATGTCAAAATTTCTGAGGAAGAGAGCCGTGCTACAAAGCTTCAGTTTGGTTTTTGATAACCGCTTACCAATTGAGAAGGATAATGGTATAATAAAGAAAAAAGATTAGCTTATGTTCGCAACTATGGCGGTGCTCATTAACCCGTGTCACAGCCTGGAACGGATGAGCTATCGTCAGGAGACGATAAAATGGAACCATTGCGAAAAAAATACCGTCAGATCCTGGTGATCATCATTTTAATCCTTGGCGGACTCAGCAGTTTGGCTTTTCTGTTGCTGTCCTTACAAATGGAAATAGTTTATAAAAAAAATATTGAAGCCAGTATCATCGAGGTCAAAAAAAACTTCCTGAAAGATAATGTCGACAACCTGATTATCACGATTGAGCAGGAACGCCGGAGTCAGGAGGCCTTATTTGCCCGACTTAATCAGCTGGCCGAAACCGCTCTGGATGGTTACAATACCTATCAACCGGAGGACTTTCTGGAACAGGCAATCTTCTATTTTGAAGATCCGATCCGGCAGACTTATTTAACGGTGCTGATTGCTGACCCGGCCAGCGGCAGAATTCTTTATTCCGAAAATGTTTCTGATCTCGATCAAAGCCTGTCCTTTTCAGAACAAACAGAACAGCTCGCGCCGCTGATGACAGCAGCGGTGAAAAAGGATTACGGCCGCTATCAGGTATTTTTTGGCGTCCGTCAAAGTCAGGTCGAAGATAATGTGGAACAGTACATCCGGGAGCAAATCCATGCTTCCCGTTATTCCAACGATGCCTATTTCTGGATCAATGAGGTGGTTAATTACGAAGGTGGGGACAACTACGGCATCCGTCTTATTCATCCTAATTTAAAAGACACTGAAGGGCAGTTGCTGTCCACGAGTATGACCGATATCCAGGGAAACTATCCTTATCTGGAGGAGCTGGAGGGGGTTAAAGGCTCAGGCGAAATATTTTACACTTATTTTTTCAAAAAATTGAATTCCGACGTGGTTTCAGAAAAATTAACCTATGCCCGACTGTATCCTGATTACAACTGGATTGTGGCGATGGGCGTGCATCTCGACGATATCAGTACCTATGTTACCGCTGCTACCGCCGAAAGCCGCCAAAACTCATCAATGATGCTGCTGGCACTGATCAGCTTTATTATCAGCCTGATCGTGATCTTGGCGATTGTTACAAATCGGATCGAAGCCTGGTATTATCGGAATTCCGAGCAGGAACTAAAGGCCGCCGCTTATCAGGATACCCTGACCCAAACCTATAACCGGCGGGCGGGGAATGAGTATCTGGAACAAACATTCAAAACCTATAAAATCACTGGCGAAAGCCCGGCCTTTATTATGATCGACATTGATGACTTTAAAAAGGTCAATGATCAGTGCGGACACGATGTCGGTGACCAGGTGCTGATCAAGCTGGCCGCCGTGATTAACCAGCATATCCGCAGCAATGATAAACTTTATCGTTGGGGCGGCGAAGAATTCCTGCTGGTCTGTCAGGGACTAAAGGAGGATGACATTGAGGCTTTCACCACAAAACTGTTGGCGATGGCACGCTCCTTTAATTATGGTTGTGATGATCAACCCCGAACGATCACCATTTCGATGGGTGTTTCCTACTACATTCATGCTGATAGTGACGAAAAAGAAGCCATCAAACGGGCCGATCTGGGTCTTTATGAAGCGAAAAAAACCGGCAAAAATCGAAGCTGTTATATTCGCCCTTAGACTCGCTGACATTCAAAGTTTCCGAACAGAATAAGCTAGTTGGACAACCCCCAAAATAGCGGAGTTAATCCGAATCAGGCGAAGCGTCATTCAGAAAATGGATGGCGTTTTTTTTGTAACAAAAAAGATTCTACATGACATGATGTTATGATTTGTGGCGGAAGCTTGAATCAGTTCAGAATGATGATTTTAATCGTTAACATAAAAATAATTTGACGAACCACCTGTTCATAATGTATTATGATATACGAAACGGTTCAAAACATAACTAAACGATACTAACATATTCAACTGGATGCTATCATTATCACAGCTTAATTTGCAAAAATACCGGAAATTGGATGATTTAATATAGTAGTTGGATGTGATTTTTGTATCAAAAGATGGAAAATTGACAATGAAAGAAGGTATTCTGATGCAATTTGTTATTGTTGCTGGCACGCCCTCATCCGGTAAAACATCGGTGATGGTACACACCATTCGCCATTTGCAGACAAGTGGTCAGCAGGTGGCGGTCTGCAAAATTGACTGTCTCCAGACCAACGACGACGTAACCTACCGACGGCTGGGTATCCCGGTGGCAGTGGGTCTTAGTGATTACGTTTGTCCTGATCACTTTTATGTGGCCAATCTGGAAGAAATCGAGCAGTGGGCCGGGGTGCAGAAAGCTGATGTCCTGGTTCTAGAAACCGCTGGTCTTTGTCACCGCTGTGCCCCGGCAGTCTATGATTGCCTGTCCATTTGTGTTATTGACAACCTGATTGGCATCAATACCCCCCGGAAAGTGGGGCCGATGCTAAGCTCGGCAGATGTGGTGGTAATCACCAAGGGTGACATTGTCTCCCAGGCGGAGCGGGAAGTGTTTCGCTATCAGGTGGAAAGCGTGAATCCCCAGGCCCGGATTATGGAAATGAATGGCCTGACCGGTCAGGGTGCCGTAAGCCTAAAAAACACCATTCTCAATTATCCCCAATTTGAAGGCATCACCGGCAAACGGCTGAAGAATCCCATGCCGGCGGCCATTTGCTCCTACTGTGCCGGAGAAACCGTTATTGGCAAGAGTTTTCAGATGGGAGTGGTTAAAAAAGTGGAGTTTGAGAGTGTGGATCAATGTTGAAAAAAATAACGATTCTGGGGGGATTAAATAAAATCGGTCTGCCGGAAAAAATTCAGAAACTGGAAATTCAGGCTGGCGAAATTTTGGCGGTGGTGGGACCGACTGGATCGGGAAAAACCCAGCTGATTGCGGATATCGGGCAAGTGGCAGAAGCAGAAACCCTGACCGGCCGGCGAGTGAGAATTGATGATGGAGAAGTCAATAGTAATGAAGATAAACAAAAGCTCCGCTATCTGATGGCCCAGGTTTCCCAAAATATGAATTTTGTGATTGACATGACCATCAGTGAGTTTCTGATGATGCATGCCCAGGTCCGAGCGGTGCCAAATCCAGAAATGGTTCTCAAGGAAGTTCTAGCCATTACCAACCACTTGTCGGGCGAGCCAGTTACCTTTGAGACCAATCTCACCCAGTTAAGCGGTGGTCAGTCTCGAGCGCTGATGGTGGCGGATGTGGCACTGCTGAGCAATGCGCCGGTAGTATTGATTGACGAAATCGAAAATGCCGGGATTGATCGTCTCAAAGCTCTGGATATTCTCACTGGACAAGGAAAGATTGTTCTGGTGGTGTCCCATGATCCCACCCTGATGTTGATGGCAGACAAACGGGTGGTGATGAAAAATGGCGGCATGGACGGGATTTGTTACACCACGGAAAAAGAACGGCATATTCTCAGCGAGCTGGTCAAAACCGAAAAACGGGTCAACCGTTTGAGAGAGCAGCTGCGAAAAGGAAAGAGTCTGCGCAGCGACTATCACGAAATTGATCATCATGAAGAGGAGGAATTAAAATTATGGCAAGAATACTTATACACCTGCCATTAAACATCAGCCGGACGTTGGAAGAAATGCTGAAGTCAGCAGGGCAGGCAATGGGAAAAAAAAATGGACTTCAGGTGGAGGTAGTTCGCAACCCGAGCCAGTCCGACACAGCTGCTGGGGAAAATGAAAAAGCAGCGGACATCCCCGATATGGTGATCGGTCATATTGATTATTTTAGCAAACGCAGCGATAGGTTTCTGGAAACGAATTTCCAATCGCTGCCTGGTCGTTTTCCCATGCGATCCGAACTGGCGTCCCCAGGGTTTGGGGATGATCGGGGTTATTTTCATCCCTTTACCATTATCCCTTTTGCGATCTTTGCCAATCCCGAGATGCTTTCGGATGGTGACTGTCCCCACGTCTGGGAAGATCTGGCAGATATCTGCTGGAAAGGCAAAATTGTTATTCCGGACGAGCAGCACATGGCAACAAAAATGATCCGGGCCTTTATGAAAACCGAGTATCCCGAAAAATATGACCAGTTCAGAGCGAACTTAGTCAATGAAGGTGGTCCCCTCAATGTGGTCAATGCGGTTGACGAAAGCCGGTATCCACTGGGTATTACTAACATTACCTTTGCGCGGATTTCCGGCAATAAGAAGATCCGGCTGCTTTGGCCCGAGGATGGTTTTTTCTGCATGCCTCAGATTATGGCCTTTCGAAAAGGCGCAGATGAGCGGCTGTTGGAAATCGGCGATTTCCTAATGTCACAAGAGGTGCAGGACTATCTGGCGCTCCAGACCTTTGTACCGGTTTCCCCGAAAGTGGCGATTCCCGAGATTCTGCTGGCGCATGATTTCAGCCTGCGCTGGAAAAGCTGGCCGGCCTTTCTTCAGGCCATCAATAACTAAGCAGGCTGGAATGTTTACGGAATAGCCTGAAAAATCGATTCGAGAGGTGAAAAAATGTTTAGTTTAAGTGAAATCGACTTGAATTATGGGGAACTGAAGGTGCTGGAGCAATTCAGTCTGGACTGCCGCAAACAGCAGTTCATTGCCTTGTATGGCCCTTCGGGTGTGGGAAAGACCAGCATTCTGAATTTGCTGTCGGCTATCATCAAACCCCAGGCCGGGGATGTCCAGGCAGACTTTCAGCGGATTGCCTATGTTTTTCAGGAGCCCCGACTGATTCCCTGGCTCAGCGTCCGGGAAAATCTGGAGATTGGCCTTTACAATCTGGAGCTGGATGCTGGCGAGCGCAAGAAACGGGTGGAAAACCTGCTGCCGCTGCTGGATCTGGCCGAATTTGGAGACTATCGCCCCGGTCAGTTAAGCGGCGGCATGAAACAGCGAGTTTCCATTGGCCGGGCCTTTATTATTCAGCCCGACCTGCTGCTGCTGGACGAACCCTTTACTGGTCTGGATGAAAACTTGAAAAATGATATGCAGGAGCTGTTGATCTCTCTGGAGCAATGGCATCGGTGTACGACGGTGATGGTGACTCATGATGTCAACGAGGCCATCAAACTCAGTGACCGCATTGTGGTGGTTCAGGGGCGGCCCTGCCGAATCATCCTGGATCTGTATCTCCAATCGGACCGGCGTTTTACACCTGACTACGCTAGCCAGATCAGACAGTCGATTAGAGCCTTGGCGACTCTGGAGGAAACGCTGGAATATGCGTAAATCCTGGGGTTTGACATAGAGAAAAGAATAAAAGGAATAGGCGTTTGTAAAATTACCGTGAGCTTTGAGCTTTATTAATTTTGCAATGACCTGAATCACACAAAATGAGGAGAAGAAGTTTATGAGAAAGAAATTGATTGCATTGCTGGTGTGTCTAGCCATGATCGTATCACTGGCTGGTTGTACAGCAAAGGCCAGTGGGGAAGAAAACGCTGACAGCCCATCGGCAGAAAAGACGGTGAAAGCCGCCAGTCTGGAAGAACTGAACCTGGCTGTCGGAACGGCTCCGGGACCGGTGACCTATCCCTTGGCTCAGATGGCCGAGCTGAACAGTAATATCGTACTCAAGCCCTGGCAGAGCGGAGAACAGCTGACCGCTATGCTCACATCCAAAGAAGTACAGCTGTGCAGCGCCCCCATCAGCAATGCCCTGCTTTGTTATAACAAAGGATTAGATACTAAACTACTCATGGTTACCGTCTGGGGAATGCTCTATGTAATGAGCACCGAAAATGAAGCGGCATCCCTACAGGATCTTAAAGGCAAGGAAGTGGTGCTCTCCGGACAGGGCGGTATCCACGATCTGATCTTTCGGCATATCCTGATCAAAAACAATATCAATCCCGATACGGATTTGACCCTGACTTATATGGACATGTCCGAAGCTTCAACCATGCTGGCTTCTGGTGCCATCAAATATGCGGTTCTCAACGAACCCCAGTCATCCATCGCCTGCTTGAATGCGACCAAATCTGGTGTTGCTCTGAATCGGATTATGGATCTCACCGAGGAGTGGGGGAAACTCCCCGGCCAAGAAAACGCCCGGTTTCCGATGGCAGGGATTGTAGTGGTTGAAGACAGCGGGGTCACCCCGGAACAGGTGGCAGGTTTTGAAGCAGCTTACATCGATACCACCGACTGGGTGGCCGCCAATCCCGAGGCTATTGGACCTATTGTAGAAAAATACGTGCCCACCATGAAGGCCGCCGCAGTGACCCAATCTCTAAAATATGCCCGGCTTCAGCCAGAGTCCGCGATCGACTGCCAGGATGAGGTGGAAGCCTTATTTAAAGAACTGAGTCAGACGGCGGACATGAAAGCTTTTGGAGGTAAATTACCGGATGAAGGATTCTACTACCAGAATTAATAAAAACTATTATTATCTTGCCGGGGTTTTGATCCTGCTGACAGCCTGGCAGCTATTGTCCCTGTGCTATGCCCCGGTGATGGTGCCTTCTCCTGGAGACACCCTTGCCGCCTTGGGTTTTCTTATCTACAGCGGTGAACTAGGTCAAAACCTGCAGATCACCTTTCTGCGCCAGTTATGGGGGCTGAGTCTGGGCATCAGTTTAGGTTTGATCAGCGGTCTGCTGGCCGGTTATTTTACCTGGCTGGAACTGCTGATGCAGCCGCTGATCAAATTCCTGCTGGCGGTGCCGGCTATTATCTTTGTGACCATGGCGATGGTCTGGTTTGGACTGGGAACTGTGATGACCACCTTTCTGGTATCGCTGCTGGTTTTTCCCCTGGTACACACCAATACGGCAGCAGGGCTTAAATCCATTGATCCCCAGTTGTTGGAAATGGCCCAGGTTTATCATCTTCCATCAATTCGGAAGGTCACCAAAATTTATCTGCCAGGGATGCGTCACTACCTGATTGTGGGGCTGTCCTTGGCTATGGCCTCATCTGTGCGGCTAACGATTATGGCTGAACTGCTGGGATCCCGTGAGGGAATGGGCCAGCGGATTGCCATTGCCCGAGCCTATCTGGAAACAGACCAGCTGTTTGCCTGGATCACCGTGCTGTTAACCATTCTTGTGGGATTGGAGTTTTTCTTTATCCGTCCCTTAAAACGGTGGGCCAGCCAGGATTAGCGGGATCCCCGATAGGGATAAAATAGCTTTGACAAATGATGATAAAATTATAAAAAAGTGAGGAATTGTAGATGAGTAGTAAAGCAGAAAATTTTGATCGTATGGTTCAGGAAGTTTTCGCACCGGTTTTCCCGGTGATTGCCAGAGATTTTCTAAAAAAAAGTGGCATTACCGCCGGAACCTGTCTGGATATTGGTTGCGGCACTGGTTATATGGGTCTGGCTATGGCAGAAGCCAGCGATCTGGAAGTTACTATGCTGGATTGTGATCCGGAAATGCTGGGTATTGCCCAACTAAACTGCCGCCAGCGTCAATTGGATAACCAGGTTAAACTGTTGGAAGCCGATGTCCATGAGATCCCCTTTGAAGATGAATCGGTGCAGTTGGTGGTCAGTCGGGGATCGGTCTTTTTCTGGCAGGATCAGGCCAAAGCCTTTCGGGAAATTTACCGGGTTCTGGCTCCCGGAGGGACGGCCTTTGTTGGCGGCGGCTTTGGTACGCCCGAGCTGAAAGCTCAGATCGATGCCGAAATGTTAAAACGAAACCCTAACTGGCTGGATGATCTACAGCAAAGAATTGGCCCGCAAGCACCGATAGCCTTTCACGAAATTCTGACAAAAAGTGACATTCCCCGGTTTGAGATCGACTATACGCAGATAGGCATATGGGTCATCATCCAAAAATAATTAAAATCCCCCTGACACCGATACAAGCGGCAGGGGATTTTTTCTGGGATAAAACCGAATCTTAGGGAGGGATATTTTGCCACAGTTGTCACCAAAAAACGCTACCGATCACTTCCACCATCCAGTTTTAGAGTGGTACTTACAGTGATGAAAAACCGGCCAAATAGAAGCATGCGAAAAATACTTAATAAAATTAAGAAAACAAGAAAAAGAAAATAAATACTCGTAAAATAATAATGATCAAAAAAAGAACTAAAATGATGAATTTAAGATCATTTGCTACATAATGTTATTATTAAATGATTAAAATTTAAGCGTAAATTTACAGAAATACTGCGCTCTTAAAATAAAACAGTAAAATATCGTTTTCTATCGAAACGCCAGGTTGAAAGATTTAAATTGACAAATAATTAACAACGAGGTAGTATTCAATTAGAAAATTAAATATCTCCAAACCTAAAAATTCTAAGGACATACTTTTGTATCTCTATGAACGATAGGCACCAGGGTACGACTGGAAACGGTTTTATCTCCCATTGTGGAAAGGAGAAGACTAAAGAATAACGAATAATGAAAAGACAGATCTGCATATTATTATGATGATAGTTTTTGTTTTTCAGTATTTTGGATTATTAAGCATGTAATCCTTTTCAAAAGTTTTTTTATAACTCCTTTCGATATCAGATTGGAGTTTATTTATTTTTTGGAGTTTCAAACTATAAAAAATTTTTGAGGAGGCGGTTTTATGAACAGAAATGCAAGTGGTTGCATGAAAAAAGATGGGAAAGATCATTTGGTTGAAGAAATCATTGCTAGGCATAAAAATTCTAACGGCGCATTAATCCCGGTATTACATGAGGTCCAGGATTTATACGGGTATTTGCCTGCCGAAGCACAAGCAAAAGTTGCCAAAGAAATGAATGTCCCGATTTCAGAGGTTTTCGGTGTGATTTCTTTTTATTCGCACTTTGCTTTAAAACCAAAGGGCAAATTTAAAATTTCCATATGCATGGGGACAGCGTGTTATGTAAAAGGTGCGGGTCCAATACTGGACAAACTAAAAGAAAACTTAGCGATTGGCATCGGGGAAACGACTGCGGACGGTCAGTTTACCCTCGAAGAATGCCGATGTTTAGGTGCCTGTGGCTTAGCACCGGTTTTAACTGTAAATGGGAAAGTTTATGGTCGCTTAACAAAAGATGATGTCACTGGAATCATTGACGATTGTAAACGTGATGAAGAGGAGATTGTTCAATGAAAACACTGGCAGAATTAGAAGCAATCAGAAAAAGAACCTTTGATGAAATAGGCATGCGAGCGCATACTGATTATACTCGGGTCGTTGTCGGTATGGCAACCTGCGGAATCGCAGCTGGAGCAAGGGAAGTCATGAACGCATTTGTTTCTGAAATCCAAAAAAGAGATATTGCGGATGTCAATGTTTCGGCAACAGGCTGCGTTGGTGTCTGCAGATTAGAACCGATTGTAGATGTCATCGATAAAGATGGCAAAAAGGTGACCTATGTACATATGACACCAGAAAAAGTGGCTAAAGTTGTTTTAGAACACCTTGCAAATGGGAAGATTTGCTTGGAGTATACTTTACAAGAAGAGGAATAAATTTAAAATTCAAAAGGAGGATAACTACATGCAATTGTTTCGTTCACATGTTTTAGTTTGTGGTGGTACGAATTGTACTTTCGCAAATTCAGAAAAGATAATCGCAGCATTCGATAAAAATTTGGTTGAAAACAAACTTGAAAATGAAGTTAAGATTGTTCAGACTGGGTGTTTTGGGTTATGCGAAGAAGGTCCCATTATCGTTATTTACCCAGAAGGGACGATGTATTTTAAAGTTGACGTGAAAGATGTCCAGGAAATTGTCCAGGAACATTTATTAAAGGGACGTCTCGTTAGCAGATTGCTGCAACAAAGCAGTGAAGCGGTTGAAGGCGAATATGCCATCGAAAAGTCCAGTTTTTTCAAAAAACAGATGCGCGTTGCTCTTAGAAATTGTGGGGTCATTAATCCTGAGTTAATTGATGAGTACATTGCCTTTGATGGCTATAAAGCATTGGGAAAAGCACTCACCGAAATGAAGCCAATGGAGATCATCAAAACCATTAAGGATTCCGGACTCCGCGGAAGAGGCGGCGGCGGATTTCCCACCGGTACCAAATGGGAATTTGCTGCAAAACAGGACAATGAACAAAAATACATCTGCTGTAATGCTGATGAAGGCGATCCCGGAGCGTTTATGGACAGAAGTGTTCTGGAAGGCGATCCCCATTCTGTTATCGAAGCGATGGCCATCGCCGGATACGCAATTGGAGCAAATTACGGCTTTATTTATGTCCGGGCAGAGTATCCGATTGCTGTGAAAAGACTTCAGATTGCCATTGACCAGGCCAAAGCGTATGGCTTGCTAGGCGATAATATCTTAGACACGGGCTTTAAATTTGATCTTGAAATCAGGCTGGGTGCAGGTGCTTTTGTATGTGGCGAAGAAACGGCACTGATGACATCGATTGAAGGTAAACGAGGCGAGCCCCGAGTCAGACCGCCATTTCCGGCGGTAAAAGGTCTATGGCAAAAACCGACGATCCTGAACAATGTTGAAACATTAGCAAATATTCCGGTGATCATGTTAAAAGGTTCGGAGTGGTTTGCAAGTATGGGAACCGAAAAAAGCAAGGGAACCAAAGTGTTTGCTGTTGGTGGGAAAATTAATAATACCGGGTTAATAGAAATTCCGATGGGAACAACCCTCAGAGAAGTTATATACGATATTGGCGGTGGTATACCGGATGGCAAAAAATTTAAAGCCGCTCAAACAGGTGGTCCTTCAGGTGGTTGTATTCCAGCAAGTCATATTGATACACCAATTGATTATGAATCCTTAATCGAATTGGGTGCCATGATGGGGTCCGGCGGTCTCATTGTTATGGATGAAGATACGTGCATGGTCGATATCGCCAAGTTCTTTTTAGAATTCACCGTCGATGAATCCTGTGGAAAATGCAATCCCTGTCGTTTAGGCACCCGAAGAATGATGGAAATGTTGGATAAAATTACTAAGGGCAAAGGCGTAATGAGTGACCTTGATGAACTTGAAAACCTTGCCAAAGATATCAAGGCATCTTCGCTGTGTGCGTTGGGACAAACGGCACCAAATCCAATTCTGAGTACCTTAAGATATTTTAGAGATGAATACGAAGCCCATATTCGCGATCATAAATGTCCAGCTGGTTCGTGTAAGGCGTTATTAGCTTATGAAGTCATCGAAGAAAAATGTGTGAGTTGTGGTCTCTGCGCTAAAAATTGTCCGGTGAATGCGATTACCGGATCTAAAAAAGAAAAAATACCATTTGTTATCGACCAGGATATCTGTATCAAGTGTAATGTCTGTTTTGAAAAATGTCCTGCTGAAGCGATAAAGAAATAACTATTTACAAAGGAGCTTAGTAATGATTACTGTAACAATTAATAATAAAGTATTGAAAGCGAAAGAAGAGCAAACGATTCTTCAAATAGCAACAGATAACGGGATATATATTCCCACCCTATGCCACATGGACGGGATTCATGATACCTATTCATGTCGAATTTGCGTCGTTGAGGTAGAAGGTGCAAGAACACTGATTCCTTCATGTGCAAGCAAAGCAACGGATGGGATGGTAATAAACACTGCCTCTGACAGCGTCCTCAGCGCTCGTCGCAACATCATCAACCTGTTGTTATCTAATGGTGAACATAATTGTCTGGCATGTGAAAAAAGCGGTGAATGTAGTCTGCAAAAAATCGCCTACGAATTAGGAATCGAAACACCGGCGTTCATTATGGAAAGCATGGATAAGGCAACCGTTGATGATTCAAGTGTGATGATTGTCAGAGACAACCGAAGATGCATTCTTTGCCGAAGATGTGTTACCGCCTGTAATGATATTGCCTGTAATGATGTTTTATCGGTGGGCTTTAGAGGAAGTGAGACCACGATCATTTGTGATAATAACATTGCCATGGGCGAGTCAACCTGTGTTCAATGCGGGCAGTGTGTCCAGGCCTGTCCAGTAGGTGCTTTAACCAATCGAAAATCCATCGGCAAGGCCCGATCATGGGAAACCACACATGTGAGAACAACCTGTGCCTACTGTGGCGTCGGATGTCAGTTGGATCTGCACATGAAAGGTGACGAAATTGTAAAAGTTACCGGAGTGGAAGATGCCCTTCCCAATAAAGGAAGACTCTGTGTCAAAGGCCGTTACGGTTATGACTTTATTTATTCTGGTGAAAGACTGACTTCGCCGCTGATTAAGGAAAATGGCATTTTCAGAAAAGCATCCTGGGACGAAGCCCTGGACTTGGTCGCTTCAAAATTCAAAGCGATCATCGAAAAAGATGGCCCGGATGCAGTTGGCGGAATCAGTTGTGCAAGAAGTATTAACGAAGATTCTTACCAGATGCAGAAATTATTCAGAGCCGCATTTAAATCAGCAAATATCGATCACTGCGCAAGAGTTTGTCATGCACCGACAGTAGCTGGTTTGATCACCTCATTTGGTACCGGTGGGATGACCAACTCTATTGGTGAAATGGCGAACACCAACATGCTGTTTGTGATTGGATCAAATATGACAGAAGCTCATCCGGTCGCGGCTACCTTTGTAAAAAATGGCAAACGAAACGGCGCCAAGCTCATCGTTGTCGATCCCCGAAGACATCGACTGGCAGACTATGCCGATGAATTTGCCCAAATAAAGGTCGGATCAGATGTGGCTTTCTTAAACGGACTGATGAATGTGCTGATCACCGAAGATCTCTACGATAAAGAGTTTGTCGAAAATTGTTGTGATAATTGGGATGCCTTAAAAGAAAAGGTTCTGGAGTACCCACCCAAGAGAGTATCTGAAATCAGTGGTGTATCCGAAGAACAAATCATTAAAATTGCCAGAATGCTGGCCGAAAATAAGCCCGGAATGGCAATGTATACGCTGGGAATTACAGAGCATACCTGCGGAACCAACAATGTCATGTCGGTTGCAAACCTGCAGATGGTATTAGGCAATATCGGAAAAGAAAATGCCGGAGTTAATCCATTACGAGGTCAGAATAATGTCCAGGGAGCCTGTGACATGGGAGCACTTCCTAATGTATATCATGGCTACCAACAGGTAACCGACCCTGCCGCCAAGGCGAAATTCGAAAAAGCCTGGGGCGTTGAAGGCCTGCCTGATAAAAACGGATTGATGATCCCGGATATGATCAGCGGTTTAAAAACCAAAGAAGTTAAAGGTTTATACATTTTTGGAGAAAACATTGTCGGAACTGAACCTGATATTTCTCATGTTATCGAATGTCTGGAAGCGGCAGAATTTATTGTCTGCAACGATATCTTTGAAACAGAAACCACTCAGTATGCCGATGTTGTTCTGCCGGCGGCAGCCTGGAGTGAAGATGAGGGTACCTTCACCAACTGTGAAAGACGAGTCAGTCTGGTTAGAAAAGTAAAAGATGCTCCGGGACTGGCAATGCCTAACTGGTGGATCTTTAAACAAATTGCCAAGCGTTTCGGTCAAAATTGGGAAGCCAATAGCGGCCAAGAAATATGGGATAACGAAATTGCGCCTTTGGCACCATTTTTTGAAGGCATCACCTTTAAAAAAATTCAGGGCGATGGCATCCAGTGGCCCTGTAACTGTATCGAAAGCCCTGGAACACAGATACTGCATTTAGATGGTAACTTTACCCGTGGTAAAGGACATTTAATGGCCCTGGACTGGACACCGCCCGCTGAAGTGCCGGACACCGAATATCCGTTTACATTAAGTACCGGAAGACGGCTCTACCATTATCATACCCGGACTCAAACCGGACGGGCACAAGGACTCAATGAGTTGCTGCCGGAAGAGTATGCGGATATTTCAGTGGAGGATGCAGAACGATTGGGCATCGAACATAATGAAATGATTATTGTAAAATCCCGTCGCGGTACCGTAACGGTTAAGGCTCAGGTATCTGACCGTATTCCGGAAGGGCTTGTTTGGATGGCCATGCATTATTTTGAAAATAATTGCAATTGGTTAACCGGCAGAGCAACGGATACGATTACAAAAACACCAGAATACAAGGCTTGTGCCGTTGCGATAGAAAAAATATCTTAAGTCTACGATACCATATTGGTGGGAGTGTTGGTAGCAACACTCCCTATTTCTTATAAACTGCCAGTTTAGTTATTAGTTCTTCGTGCTAAGCATTGAATTGCTTTTGTGATAGAACGGGTGACTAGATACTGAGCTGTTAACTATTTTTAGAGGTAAAAAAATGAAATTTGGCGAATTAACTTACAATGAATATACAAAAAGAATAAAAGCTTTTCATGGAACAGTAGCCCCTGGTATTCTACTCGGAGGATTTATGGTAAATCTAGCCATGGAGAAACTTCCAGAAGGCGGTTTTTTTGATGTCATCTGTGAAACAAAAACATGTTTACCGGATGCTGTGCAGCTTCTGACCCCCTGTTCGATTGGGAACGGCTGGCTGAGAGTGCTCGATTTAGGTCGTTTTGCGGCAGTCTTTTATGATAAATACAGCGGCTTGGGATTGCGGGTATGTCTGGATCGATCAAAGCTTGAAGAATGGGAAGAAGTAAAAACCTGGTTTTTAAAATTGAAGCCGAAACACGAACAGGACTCTGAACTTCTTTTCGCCCAAATAAAAGCAGCGGGAACATCTCTTTTTACCACAGCGCCGGCAAAAGTTCATGAAAAACATTTGAAAAAAAAGAAAATGGGAAAAACAATGATTTGTCCCATTTGCCAGGAAACATTTCCAGAGGCTCATGGAAGCATTTGCCGTGGATGTGCCCAAGAGCTGCCATATGATTTAATTCAAGAAAGCGCCGATACAGATCAAAAAAAAACGCTTTTATTAAATAAAACCACCGTTGCAGAATCAGTCGGTATGCATTTGCTTCATGATATTACACGGATCATCTATAAAAAAGAAAAAGGTGTTGCTTTTAAAAAAGGACATCTCATCACGGCAGAAAATATTCATATGCTCCGTGAACTGGGAAAGAATAATGTCTTTGTTGAAGAACAGAATATTTTTATCAAAGGCTATAAACACGAGGATGAAGTTGTTTTAGATTTTGCCCAAAATATGAGTGGGCAGGGGATCTGTTTTAATGAAATCCCTAAAGAAGGAAGAATTAATCTTACCGCTGAAATTGATGGGATCTTTATTTCCGATGAAGAACAATTAGAACGGTTTAATATGTCATCAGACGTCATCTGCGCTTCCCTGCCAAACTATCAGCTGGTTAAAAAAGGCGACACTGTTGCTGCAACCCGAGCCATTCCCCTATATATTTCGAATGAAGATTATTTAAAGGCTCTGAATTGTTTGAAAAAGAAAACACTGTTTACTGTCCAGCCGCTGAGAAAAGCAAAGGTGGGGATTTTAGTAACCGGTACCGAAGTATACGAAAATTTAATCGAAGACCGCTACACAAAAGTCATTCAGTCTAAGGTAGAAGCCTATGGATGTGAAGTGGTTTCAAAAAAGATAGCCCCTGATGATGTTAATATGATCAGCGGTATCATTCACAACATGATAAATGCAGGGGCAGATATGATTATCACGACCGCAGGACTTTCCGTTGATCCAGATGATATGACTTTAGAAGGAATTATGAATGCCGGTGCACAAGATTTGCTTTATGGTGTCCCGGTTTTGCCTGGTTCGATGGTCGTCTGTTCAAAAATTGATGATACCCAAATCATCGGTGTGCCTGGTTGTGGGATATATAACGATCGTTTTAGTTTTGATTTACTTTTGCCACGTCTATTGGCAAACATTACAATTACCAGTAAAGATTTAGCCCGGATGGGTAATGGTGGGCTTTTATGAAATTAAAATGGCGTTGATTTCAATGGTTATTTAAGGATGTTGATAAAGATGAAAGATATTATCTATGAAGAATATGAAGTTTTAGAAATAAATAAAAAAGATGACGGTTATAAACTGGACCCGGCCACCAAAAAAGTGATCATCGAAATTTCCCTCAAGATTATTGTTAACGAAGCCGAACTCGTTTCCTTATTATGCCTTAACCAGCATCAAGAAGAGCTGGCTCTTGGCTTCCTATACAGCGAAGGCGTCATCAGCTGCTTTGCTGATGTAAAAAAAATTTCTTATAATGAGAGGATGCAGGCTGTCATTATTACGTTGAAAGAAGGAATTCTCGTTAACAGGCAGGAAAGTCTGCGAAGTATCACTTCCGGATGTGGAAAGTGTTTTACCTACATCAACCCGCTTAAACAAGATCAATATGCTATTGTTGAAACGGATAAACTCTATTCGTTGGAAATAATTTTAAACATGATGAAAGATTTCATGAAAGAATCCGAAATATTCAGGGATGTTGGCGGGGTACACAGTGTGTTGTTTTATACACCAGAATATCAAGTTTTAAACGAAGATATTGGCAGACATAACTGTTTTGATAAGATAACCGGGATCCTATTAAAAGATCGGCAAATTGATGTAACGGCAAAGAGTATTGTATTTGTAAGCGGAAGAATTTCGTCAGAAATAATGACGAAGATCGTACGACTTGGAACACCGGTTTTGGTTTCCCGATCGACACCGACTTCAGCCGCAGTAAGACTTGCGAAACAGTACCATGTGACTTTATTAGGATATGTCAGAGGAGACCGAGGCTTTGTCTATACGTGTCCCGAAAGAATCGCATTTTAATTATTGTGAAAGGTATTCCGGCAGCTCAATAAGCTGCTAAAAATAACATTGTCGGATGCGTTGCTTTTTATATCCTTCATATTATTGATGATATTAATACGAGGATTATTTCATTGAATGAAATTAAAAATTTTTTGAAAAAAAAAGTAATTTTTACTTGCAATTCAGAGCATTATAAGGTATTATTAAATCAGATAAAAACTCCGAAGTTTAATGTTTCTAAGGTTCGATGCATTTGGACTATGAACTTAAATCGGCAGGGTATGACTGGAAACGGTTATGTCTCCCAGTGTGGAAAAGGGGCTTTGACAAGGTAAGATTCTTGTCAATTTTGCATTATTTTAGTGCAGGATAAAAAGACCATTCCTACTGGAGTGGTCTTTTTATTTATGTCCCTGGATTTTATTTATTTGTAACCACAATATTTAAATTCGCACAAAAAACGGGACGCCCCTTTTATAAAACCAGAGTCGACCTAACCAAACCGTCTCTGGTTTTTATTTTTTAATAGGAAATTACGCAAAACAAGAAAAAATAAAATAAACGGCCAAAAGGAAAAAAGGGTATAACAAAGAAAGCCTTCAAACGAATGAAAAAAGATCAGAAAAAGAGATCATCCTCAAAGAAAGC